>NZ_CP089291.1:2187500-2521148 GCF_022818495.1 Fodinisporobacter ferrooxydans
TTAAAAGCGAAAAAACGATTGTAAAAAAATAATCACTGGACATATATATCAAACTACCTCCGCCAGCAGCATTTCGGAACTAAAACCAGGCCCGAGCGCTGAAATGAGGGCGATGTCTCCTTTATTCGCCGCTTCATTATACAAGAAAGAGTCTAATACAAAAAGCACCGTTGAAGATGACATATTTCCATTTTCGCGTAGTGTACGTTCCGATATGCTGAGCTTTTCAGATGGTATCGACAAAGATTCTGCATACGCTTCCAATACTTTTTTTCCGCCCGGATGAATAATGAAATGGTCAATCGTTTGTAAATGATACGATTGTAATAGTTCGAAAACAGCTCCCGGAAGTTCTCGTTTGACAATCGTGGGAATATCTCGCGAGAAAATCACATGAAATCCGTGATCGGAAAAATCCCAACCCATGACATCATAGCTATCTTTTAATAAAGTGCTCATGGTGCCTTTGAGCTTTAACTTTCCCCGAAAGCCGGTTTGCTCGCCTGCTACCAGTACGGCTGCTGCACCATCTGCAAATAGTGAAGTCGCTACCAGATTGCTCTTTGTCATATCATTTCTTTGAAATGTCAAACCGCAAAGTTCAACAGCAACTACAACCGCCAATTCATCCGGATGTGCCTGAACATAATCGATTGCCCTCGAAAGTCCTGCGGCACCTCCTGCGCACCCCAATCCCCAAATCGGTGTTCGTTTCATATGGGGATGTGCATGCAGTTCGTTTAGTATTCGAGCATCGATGCTAGGTGTAGCAAGTCCGGTTGTAGAGACAAAGAAAAGATGATGGATGTCTTCCAGACGTAATTGAACATGATTGAGGCAATTTTGTAAAGCTTCGATTCCTAAACGAACAGCGTTTTGAATGTAAAGTTGATTTTTTTTTCGAAAATCAATTGAGGTAGAAAAATGTTCGAGCGGAATACAAAAACGTCGAGTGTCAATATGCGTATTTTCAAAAACGTGAAGCAACCTTTCAATATCCGGGAAAACTTCAGAAAACATATTCTTGACAACGGGACGAATATCTTTTTGATGATATTCAAATGGTGCTTTTGCGATTCCGGTTGAAACAATATATGCCACATCAAAACATCCTTTCGCCTCAAACAATCAATATATAATATTTGTTAATATGCACACTAAAAAACAAATTATACATTTATTGGTTACTGTTGTTTGCGCGAAGATGACAGCCAACGACAACTGCAAGTAAAACAATGAAGGGTTTGGAAACCGTCAAAAATGTCAAAAGAGGATGAATAGCGCCGTAGTAGACGCTATTCTGCAAATTCCTTAGGATTGGGGATTCATTTTTTTCCATTTGTAAACAGCAGCGGCTACCCCAATGATGAGGGCGTAGATTACATAGATCAAAATGGATAACCACTTGTTCGATTGCAGCTGGCTCCCGGCAAAATTGTACACGAGGTTGACCGGCAGCTTGCCGAGTAAAGATGCGAAAAAGAAAGTGATCCAGGAAATTTTACTGAGCCCTGACAAAATGTTGACAACAGGTGTTGGAATGATAGGAATCAGTCGAGCTACAAAAACGCTTAAAAAGCCGTATCGTTCAAAATAGGCTTCATATTCTTTTGCTTTGGGGTAGTGTTCGATTGTCGCAAGAGCCCATGAAGAAAAGCCGAAGCGAGCAAGCCAGAACATGATAAGCGTTCCGATCATCGCACCCGATACGGAAATCGCGGTTCCTTCCCATGTGCCAAAAGTAGCTCCGATGATTCCAGCTACCACTACGAATGGAACTACCGGAAAAAATACAAGGATGGAAACAAAAAGCATGCTCATAAAAATGGAGAAACTTCCACCAGCCTTTATGACATCTAAAAACCATGCCTTATGTGCAAAACCCAAATAGACAATACCAATACATATGAGAATTGTTACAAATTTTTTTACCATCGCGTTTCCTCCTCTAGGTTACATTCTACACGAATTCCGGTTGAAAAAAAGCCTCAGTCAGATTTCTTAACAACTTGGAAGAACATTTCTGAAAAGAATATAACTGGTTGTTTCTTTCCTAGATTTGCGCATGGCTTCCATATTTTTTAGAATGCTATCTTACTTTTCCTATGTTACGATTTTATTGTAAAAATAAAGCCGAAGCCCAAATCAGGCGCGGGGGAACCATTTTTGGGGTGAAACCACTCAATTGGTCGGGGCTACCTTTTAACCGAATCCGTCAGCTAACCTCGTAGGCTCGAAAAAGGAGAAAATAGAATGAAGTTAAAAAAGAAAATTTTACTAGGTATTCCTCTGTTTTTGCTTGGGTCTGCAGCGCCAGTTTTTGCAAATACAGCCCAATACGTGGAGACAAACCATGGATGGGTCAGTTATCATAGCGGGCCAAGTCTGTCGAGCTCTGTGGTCGGACGTTTGAACCTCGGGGATAAAGCGCCGCTAGTCAAGAAAGCAAACAATTGGTGGTATGAGATCAATGTAAATGGGAAAAATGTTTACATAACGACAAATTTCAAATATGTACATACTGTAACAGCGAATCAAACTGCTTCCAATCAAGCTGCTTCTAACCAAATTTCTTCCAAACAAGTGCAGCAAAACACAAAACAAGTATTGCAGACAACACAATCGAAACAAGATTCACATTCGATACAACCTGCGCAATCGACGGGACAAGCCACATCCACAACCGGAAAAACACAGCAAAGTTTAACTGCTGAGCAGCAAAAACTGATGAACGTTGCGAAAACTCAAATCGGTGTTCCGTATCTTTGGGGTCATCAGATTCCAGGTGTCGGTTTTGATTGTTCGAATTTTACCAGTTGGGTTTATAAAACGGCGCTCGGAATCGATTTCTCCAGTTCGAGCCGCCAACAGCGCTACAATAGCTCAATCGGCAGACCTGTAGCAATCAATCCAAACAACAAGCTGGCGAATCTGCAAGTCGGGGATCTGTTATTCTTTAGGGATTCAGCAGACCCTGGCGACGGAAGCGTAGGTTTATCTACCAGCGGCGGCGGCGGACATGTAGGCATATATGCAGGAAACGGCATGATCATCCAAGAGGGCGGCGGCCGCGGCAAGGTAACGTATGAACCAATGGCGGGCACCTGGTTCCTTAGAGATCTGGTGTATGCAAAACGTATCTTGGGAAACTAGACCATTCGAAAACCCACATCACAAAAGCAGATGTGGGTTTTTTCAGTCAAGATGTGGGGAGCCAGCTAAAAAGTTTCGAGCTTCAAGCAGGAAGCGGCCTTGGTTGCTTGCTGTCTTGCCATTTCGGTTGTTTCTGCTCCACTGAGTGTTACTGCCATTCGTCGTCCAATCGTGGCATCCGGTTTTCCAAATATGCGGACTTGCGTATTGGGAATGGAGAGTGCTGTCTCGATTCCGCTTATTTGGTAAGTTGGGCTTGCAGCAGCAGCCTTTACACTATGGCTGGCACCTGGTGTCAACAATTTGATTTCAGGAATGGGAAACCCGAGAATGGCCCGAACATGCAAAGCGAATTCAGAAAGGTTTTGGCTAATGAGTGTAACCAATCCTGTATCATGCGGACGGGGGGATACTTCGCTGAAGTATACTTTGTCTTGTGCGACGAAAAGCTCAACGCCGAAAACACCGTATCCTCCTAATGCATCTGTTACCTTGCGGCAAATATCGTGTGCTTCATGCAATTGATCTTCGTTTATGAAGTGAGGCTGCCACGATTCAATATAATCCCCATCTTTCTGCAGATGGCCGATTGGCGGGCAGAATAAGGTGCCCGAGACAGAGCGAACCGTTAATACGGTTATTTCCGATTCAAATCGGATAAGTTCCTCGACGATCACACGGGCGTTTTTGACGCGCGCTGCCGTCATGGCATATTCCCATGCTTTGTCCGCATCGTCCAGAGACTTGCAAATGCTTTGTCCTTTCCCGGATGAACTCATCAGGGGCTTTACGACACAAGGCAATCCGATGGTTTGCACCGCTTGACGAAATTCAGCCAAAGTATTGGCAAAGGCGTATTTGGCTGTTGGGATGCCGAGATTTTCCGCAGCAAGCCTCCGTATTCCTTCACGATCCATCGTCAATCTTGCCGCATTTGCGGTGGGGACTACATGAAATCCTTGCTGTTCCAATTCCACCAGAGCAGAAGTTGCAATCGCCTCAATTTCTGGTACGATACTGTCAGGTTTTTCAGAAAGGATCAGTGTTTTCAGCGCTTCAGGATCGACCATGTCAATCACATGGGAACGATGGGCGACCTGCATGGCAGGGGCGTCAGGATAGCGATCGACAGCTATCGTTTCCACTCCCAAACGTTGGGCTTCGATGACAATTTCCTTTCCCAGTTCTCCTGAGCCAAGCAACATAATTTTTTTCGCATGTGCGGAAAGCGGTGGTCCGTACAAACTGCTTTTCCTCCCTTTATGCCGCCCGTGCATGGAAAATAAAAAAACCGCCCGGGCATTCGTACATTAGTAGCAATGTGCCCAGGCGGTCGGCTTTTAAAAAGTCGCACTTCCTTGTGGTGCTCCACAAATCCGCCAGTCATGCGACCAGAATTTTGCGTGAATTTGAGTATAAAATATCACGTATGGCCGGGAACGTCAAGTTGACGCAAAACGTAATGTTAACGCAAAAGAGTTCCAATACCGCCCAATGAGTTGATTGCGGCGTAAGTGGTGACCAATAGTGCAAGAATTCCGAACACGTACAGCCACATCGGGTGTCGATATGTTTCTCCCATAATCCGTTTGCTGCGCGCCGCGATGAGCATTGTGAGCAATGTCAGGGGGAGAATCAAACCGTTTAATGAACCGACCAGGACAAGGATTTTGACCGGTTGTCCATAGAATTCGAAAACAAGCGTCGAAAAAACAATAAAGCCGATAATGGTTGCACGTTGATGTTCTTTAAACCAGGAACCGAAACTTTGCAAGAACGTTGCGCTTGTGTATGCGGCTCCAATGACTGACGTAATGGCGGCGCTCCAAAGAACGATGCCGAAAAACTTGTAACCCAGATTGCCAAGGGCGAACTGAAAAGCGGAAGCTGGCGGGTTGGACGCTGCCAACTTGTGGCCTGCTGCCACGACTCCCAGAATCGCAAGGAACAGGGTGATTCGCATGATGCCTGTAATTAAAACACCGCTGAATGAGGACTTGGAGATTTGACCAAGGTGAGTTTCTCCGGTAATGCCGGCATCGACCAGCCGATGGCCGCCGGCAAACGTAATATATCCGCCCACAGTGCCGCCGACCAGTGTGATCATCGGGAACATCAAGGCGCTGTAACTGGAAGGAAAAACACTGGCAACGACTGCTTTGCCAACAGGAGGATGACTTGTAAACATGACCCAAATGACCAACAGAATCATGAGTACGCCTAGCACTTGCGCGACACGATCCATCGCTCCGCCGGCATTTTTGGAAAGAAAGATAAGAATTGCAATAATAGCAGATATCAACGCCATCACTTTTACGTTGATTCCAAAAAGTACATTTAATCCTAATCCGGCGCCGGCGATATTGCCAATATTAAAAGCCAGTCCGCCGATCACAATCAGAACTGCAATGACAGTTCCGAGGCCAGGCAAGACTTTGTTGCCGATGTCCTGTCCGCGCAAACCTGTGAAACCAATGACACGCCAAGTATTCATTTGCGCACCGATATCCAAAATAATGGAAGCCAAAATCGCAAATGCGAAGTCCACGCCATATTTTTGCGTAAATACGGCAGTCTGAGTCAGGAAGCCTGGACCGATGGCTGATGTTGCCATAAGAAAAGCCGCGCCAATGAGTGTAGAGATTCCGGCTTTTTTGGCAATTGAAGTTGCAATAGGATCTGAACTCAAATGTTTCCCCTCTTTTCTTTGTCAATTGTTTTTGAATAGAAGAGCAAATGAAAAAACTTATATGAACTTCTATCCATGTTCATTATAAATAAGGTGTTATTGTTTGGTAAAGTTTAAATATTTCAAAGTTTTTATGCGATTATAATTACGAAATAGTGGTTTTATCCTATAATATTACTATCGGCTTCTGATTCAATTTTAAGTCATCCATTTTAAATACAATCGTTTACAAGATCGAGCCTGGATAATCCGGATTCGGTGGCGATCAAACCAAGGAACCTATTTTTAGGAGGGAATTCATATGGATGTTGCGAATATGTCACCTGCTGAAATACGTCAACTGATTCGGCAAAATCAGTTGATTCGACCAACTTCCGGTGTTGCGAATGGGTTTACCCAAGCGAACCTGGCAATCTTAAAAAAGGAATTGGCTTTTGAGTTTTTATTGTTTTGCCAGCGCAATCCAAAGCCGTGTCCGATCTTGGATGTAACAGAGCCGGGGTCAGCTGTGCCGACATTGGTTGCGCCAAATGCAGATTTGCGAACAGATCTGCCAAAGTATCGGATCTATCGGGAGGGCAACCTTGTCGATGAAGTCACCGACATTTTAAAATATTGGGAAGATGATATGGTTGCATTTTTACTTGGATGCAGCTTTACATTTGAACAAGCTCTTTTAAAAAATAAAATTCCCGTTCGGCATATTGAAGAAAATTGCAATGTGCCTATGTACAAAACCAATATTCCATGCGTCAAGGCTGGACGGTTTGAGGGGCCCATGGTAGTAAGCATGCGCCCGATTCCCCAAAAAGATGTCGTTCGCGCAGTACAGGTTACTTCCCGTTTTCCAGCGGTGCACGGCGCACCTGTTCACATCGGCACACCGGCTGTGATTGGAATTGATGATATTTCCAAGCCTGATTTCGGAGATCCGGTTCCTGTCCGTGCAGGGGAAGTACCGGTTTTTTGGGCGTGTGGAGTAACGCCGCAAGCAATTGCCATGCATGTCAAACCTGAACTTATGATTACTCATGCGCCAGGCCACATGTTTATCACAGATAAACGGGATGAGGAGTTTGCCGTATTATAGAAGAGCTTGCCGTATTATAGTTGAGGATTTCTGTAGTTGGGGATTACTATAGAATAGATCTTGAATGTTGTAGGTGATCGGTATTAAATCTTTAGATTTGTATGCTCTCGGTGATTCTGCGATTGTCGTTCAATTGGGAGATCGCATTGATCTTGAAACACATCGGAAAGTGCAGATGGTTTCAAAGTATTTGGAGGAACATTCGTTTCCGGGAATGGTTGAATATATTCCTGCTTTTACGACTGTGACCATTTTTTACGATCCATTGGCATTTCTGTCAAACATCCGATATGATTCTGCGGAACATGAGGAGATGGGCAGATCTGTTTTTCAGCAGGTTTCGTCCGCGGTATTGAGGCGTTTAGAAACGATACCGGATACGGATGTTCCGAAGCCAACCGTGATTGAGATTCCGGTTTGTTACGGAGGCGACCTCGGACCCGACTTAGAGGATGTTGCCGGGCACAATCAGTTATCAGTAGAAGAAGTGATTCAGATTCATTCAAGCGCTGAGTATCTCACCTATATGGTAGGGTTTGCACCTGGGTTTCCGTATTTAGGCGGACTGTCGGAACGAATCGCAACCCCAAGGCGCAAAACGCCAAGAGTTTCCATTCCTGCAGGTTCTGTTGGCATTGCAGGGATGCAGACGGGCGTGTATCCGATTGAAACTCCCGGGGGCTGGCAGTTGATAGGAAGAACTCCGATACGTTTGTTTCGGCCGGAACAATCGCCTCCCACACGTATTCAAGCAGGAAATATGATCCGTTTTCGGCCCATTTCCCGGGCCGAATATGAGCAGTTGAAGGAGCGAGAGGAATGGCGTTGAGAGTTTTAAAACCGGGTCTTCTTTCAACTGTACAGGATTTGGGGAGGAGCGGCTATCAAAAGTTTGGAGTGATTTCCAGTGGTGCGATGGATCCTTTTGCACTGCGTGTTTCCAATATTCTAATCGGTAATGACGAATATGAGGCGGCATTGGAATTGACCATCGTCGGGCCGGTATTGTATTTTGAGTCGGACATGTTGATTTCCATATGCGGCGGAGATTTATCGGCGTCGATTGATGGGGAGCCTGTGCCCATGTGGCGGGCTGTTTTCGTTCGGAAAGGCAGCACGTTGACGTTCGGGGCGCCAAGACAAGGCTGCAGGGCTTACTTGGCGGTTGCCGGCGGATTTGATATACCGCTGGAAATGGGAAGCAGATCCACCTATTTGCGTGCAGCGATTGGCGGTTGGAAGGGACGGGCTTTGCAGGCGGGAGACCGTATTGGGATCAGGCCGATGAGCGCCGTAGCAAACAAAATACTGCAAAAAATATCCGGCATGGATGATGGGAACGCGTTTTGTGCCGCAACTCACTTTGTTGCAAGGGATCTGTTGCCGTCATATGCCCAACATCCGATCATACGTGTCATCCGCGGCAGGGAGTTTGAACAATTTGAAGAGGCCGGCAAAGAAGTTTTTTTCCAAGCTGGATTTACTCTCTTGCCCCAATCGGATCGGATGGGGTATCGACTGAAAGGCCCTCTCCTGCAGCTTGCCGAACCTCTTGAAATGATATCGGAAGCGGTCATCTTTGGAACGGTGCAAGTACCGCCGGATGGGAATCCGATTGTTTTAATGGCTGATCGGCAAACAACCGGCGGTTATCCGAAAATCGCCCAAGTCATTTCTGTTGATTTGCCGATTTTGGGACAAGTGAATTTAGGTGCAACCATTCGTTTTTCGGAAGTGACACTTGAGGAAGCGCAGGAATTGTATCTGATTCGCGAAATGGAGATTGATATGTTAAAGCAGGGAATTCGCGTATATGTTTGAAGTACAGGAGGGGAAAGACGATGCTGCAGCATGCCGTTGATTTGAATTGCGACATGGGGGAAAGTTTTGGCGCGTATCGATTAGGAAGAGATGAGGAGATCCTCAAATATGTAACTTCTGCCAATATCGCTTGCGGATTTCATGCGGGAGATCCGGGCACTATGCGAAAAACGGTAGCATTGGCTCTGAAACATGGCACAGAAATCGGCGCACATCCCGGATTGCCGGATTTGGCCGGATTTGGCCGACGAGAAATGCAAATAACACCACAAGAAGCGTACGATATCTGTGTGTATCAAATTGGCGCTCTTTGGAGCTTTGTCAGGTCCGAAGGCGGCAAGATGCAGCATGTAAAGCCGCATGGGGCATTGTATAACATGGCGGCAAAAAGCCGGGAGCTTTCCGGGGCGATTGCAGAGGCAGTCTATAAAGTGGATCCCGAACTCATCCTTTTTGGATTGGCAGGCAGCGAGTTGATTCAGGCGGGAAAACGCATCGGTCTGCGTACGGCAAGTGAAGTATTTGCAGATCGTACCTATCAACAAGATGGGTCGCTGACATCCAGACGGTTGCCGGATTCGCTGATCACCGATGACGAGCAGGCCGTTCGACAGGTTATCCGCATGGTGAAAGAAAGTAAAGTCCTTTCGCAACAAGAGATCGATATTCCGATCGAGGCACAAACGGTTTGCATTCATGGGGATGGATCACATGCACTGGAGTTTGCCAGGGATATCCGGGAGTCTTTAGAGAAAACAGGAATTTCAGTGATTGCTGCAAAGGCGGTTGCCCGCTAGCTCGTTGACAAAGATGGCGGAAGGATTGCAAGAATACACGGGCGAGTTTAAAATATGAGATTTTCCTGAAAAGTAAGTAAAAAACCGGGCGCTGGTTACGTCCGGTTTTTTTACTTGCCCAATGTTTCAAACAACTTCCGCAAATTCCCCTCGAAAACGCCAACCTATCTTGGCGGTCCTATCAGGAACAGACCCGGATTGGCTTCAGTTTGCTGAGGGCCTGGACAGAAATCGGCAAATCCTGTGAATGCCTTCGTGGATATCTTCCTCGCTGCTGGCAAGGGAAACCCTGATCAGTCCTGCACCCTCTTTCCCAAAAGCTTCTCCGGGCGCTACTGCAACTTTTGCCTCGTGCAAAAGTTGTTTTGCCACCGAGAAGGAATCACGGCTCACTTTTGAAACATCAATCATCAGATAGAACGCCCCTTGTGGGGTGTAGCGGCAAAGCTCGTATTCTTTCAAAATACTGAGAGCCAAGTCCCGACGCCGCTGGTAGGATTGACGCATCATTTCCACGCAATCCTGCGGTCCGGCGAGAGCGGCGACTCCAGCCTTTTGGGTTAAACTATTGGTACTCGAGATTAAGGGTTCCTGCAATTTGATTATTACATCGGCTAATTCCGGCGGCGAAACCGTGTAGCCCAAACGCCACCCTGTCATGGCATACGCTTTCGAAAATCCGGAAATGGTGATTGTGCGTTCTGGTGCAGAACGGCCCGGACTGACATGATTTTTGTCAAAAACAATATGTTCGTAAATTTCGTCGGAAATAAGCCACAAATCGCGCCGTCGGCAAAATTCGGCCAGATCCCGGACAAGGGATTCGTCAAACACGGCCCCGGTGGGATTGCCGGGTGAATTGACCAGCAGAGCTTTCGTTCGGGAAGTTGCCAAACGTTCCAGTTCTTCCAAATCCGGCAGGAAGCCCCGTTCGGGGGCAAGTGTGTAATGGACGGGCACACCGTGCATCAGACGGACGCTCATTTCACCGTTGGGCCAGGAAAGACCCGGCACGAGAATTTCATCTCCCGGCTCCACCAGTGCCATCATCGTGCTGGCAATGCCCGCGACGGCTCCGGGATGGACACAGACTTGTTCGTTCAGTACATCCATCCGATTGTAGCGGGACATTTTATTGACGATTGCTTTACGCAGTTCCGGAATGCCTGCGTTCGGCGTGTACTTGTGAAAACCGTTCCTGCCGGCGGCAATTGCGGCTTCAACGATATGATCCGGCGTGTTGAAGTTTGGTTCACCTACTTCCATGTGAATACAATCCGGAATCTTCCAGGCGAGATCCATAATCACTCGGACGCCTTGCGGGGGAAGTGAGAAGGGTACCGCTGCAATGGGTTTCATGTGAAATCGCTTCCTTCATATGTAATTTCACCTCTTTGAATGACCGCGGTATTGAGTTCTATGTTGTATCTTTATAGTATCTTCTGAATGAATTTTTAAAAAATCCGGTATGTAATCATTTTCTTTAGAAACAGCGCTCTTAAGTCTTGAAATCTTCTTTTTTCGTCAAATTTCAAGCGGTATCTCTATTTTGGAGAGAAAACTTTATACATTTCTTTCTTATCAGCATTATTTTTGTGCCCCGTATTCAGGGTATTTTAATGTTAGATAATATAACACTAAAAAATAATTACACATTAATTTTTATGATTATTAATAGTATTTTCCAAAAAAATGAGCAATATGTAAATAAACATTACATATTTGGGGTTGAATTTCCTTATTTTCATGGTATACTTTCAATAAAGTAAGAAAACCTAACACGAATTGGGGGAGTGGTGCATGAAAAAGAGAAAACTGTGTTTGGTTGGCAACGGCATGGCGGGTGTGCGCTGCATGGAAGAAATTCTAAAACTTGCGCCTGATTTGTTCGACATCACTATTTTTGGTCGTGAACCTCACCCGAATTACAATCGGATTTTGTTGTCTTCCGTTTTAGCCGGGGACGCAGATATACGAGATATCGTTTTAAACGATTGGAATTGGTACGAACAAAATGGCATCACTTTATACACAGGAGAAACCGTCACATCGATCGATGCAGAACAACGCAACATCTACACTGACTGCGGGCGTGTTGAATCTTACGATGATCTCATTTTGGCAACGGGCTCACTTCCATTCATGCTCCCTCTGCCTGGTATTGACAAGGAAGGTGTGATTGCCTTTCGAGATATTAACGATTGCAAAACGATGATGGAAGCATCCAAAACATATAAGAAGGCAGTTGTGATTGGCGGTGGTTTGCTCGGACTTGAAGCAGCACGCGGTCTGCTCAATCTTTCCATGGATGTGAGCGTTGTTCATATCTTTGACAACATTATGGAACGTCAGTTGGATCCAGTGGCTTCAAAATTGTTGCAAAGTGAATTGGAGAAACAAGGGATACGTTTCTTGCTGGAAAAACAATCGGCTGAAATCCTTGGTGACACACGCGTTACAGGTCTGCGCTTTGCGGACGGAACGGCAGAAGAGGCGGATTTGATCGTCATGGCTGTTGGCATTCGCCCGAATGCAGCACTCGCGCAAGAAAGCGGGATTGAAGTCAAGCGGGGTATCGTTGTCAATGACTACATGGAAACGAATATCGATCACGTGTATGCGGTTGGTGAATGTGCGGAACATCGCGGTACGGTTTATGGATTGGTGGCGCCTTTGTTCGAGCAGGGAAAGGTCTTGGCAAAGCGCATTTGCCAAATGGATGCGGCGCCATATGAAGGCTCGACGCTGCATACCAAGCTGAAAATTTCAGGTGTGAATGTCTTCTCGGCAGGTGAATTCATGGATACATCCGATACACGCGCCATCCGGGTTCACGATGAATGGGAAGGCGTCTATAAAAAAGTATTGGTGCGAGACGATCAAGTTGTGGGTGCTGTGTTATTCGGAGATACCAAAGATAGCACACGCATATTGGAAATGATCCGTACAAACGCGACGATTTCAGAGCTGCAGCGCGTTGCCATCTTGCAAAATCTTTCCTCGTCTAGCGGTGCATCCGAATTGGATTATGTAGCGGCTATGAGCAGTGACGAAATTATATGCGGATGTAATGGCGTTTCAAAAGGAACGATTGTAGAGGCAATTTATGAACACGGCCTAAATTCGGTCGAAGGAGTGAAAAAATGTACGGGCGCTTCTCGTTCCTGTGGCGGATGTAAGCCGTTAGTTGCAAACCTGTTGCAATGCGTTCTCGGGGATCAGGCACAAACTTCGAATCAAAAAGAGCCGATTTGTACTTGTACAACGTTAAGCCGTGATGAATTGGTAAGAGAGATTCAAGAAAAATGCCTGACAAGTGTACGCGAGGTCATGCACGTTCTGGATTGGACGGAACCTGAAGGATGCTCCAAATGCCGCCCGGCCATTAATTACTATTTGAATATGGTATTCCCGGAGCTTCATGAAGATGAGCGGGAATCCCGGTTTGTCAATGAGCGGATGCACGCAAACATTCAAAAAGACGGAACCTATTCTGTTGTTCCCAGGATGTATGGGGGAGTTACTTCACCTGCCGAGTTGAAGAAAATTGCCGAAGTAGCCGAGAAATATCAGGTTCCGCTGGTGAAAGTCACCGGCGGTCAACGGTTGGATTTGCTGGGCGTGAAAAAAGAAGATTTGCCGAATGTATGGCGGGATTTGGATATGCCCTCCGGATATGCGTACGGCAAAGCCATTCGAACGGTGAAAACATGTGTAGGAAGTGATTTTTGCCGGTTTGGCACACAAAATTCCATTCAAATGGGAATTGATATCGAAAAAGCATTTGAGCGGTTAGATACGCCAGCCAAAATCAAAATGGCCGTTTCCGGATGCCCGCGAAATTGTGCAGAATCTTTGATTAAAGACATTGGCGTTGTCGGAATTGACGGCGGATGGGAGATTTATATCGGCGGAAACGGCGGTGTGCATGCAAAAGTGGCACAGCTCCTTTGCAAAGTCAAAACCAACGAGGAAGTAATGGAGTGGGTCGGTGCGTTCCTGCAATACTACCGTGAAAACGCAAATTATGGAGAACGAACATCCGCCTGGATGGAGCGAATTGGATTGTCTTCCATTCAACGCGCACTTGAAAACACAGAAACCCGCAGGGAATTGAATTACCGGATTGCGGCAGCGCTAGGTGTCTTGAGTGATCCGTGGCAGGACATTATCCAAAAGGAAAATATCAGACAGTTGTTTGAAAACGTAGCAGTCAACGTATGAGGAGGTAACTTACATGAAATTGGAAATTATGCAATTAGAACAACTTCCTGTTCACACAGGACGCGTGATTCAAGTATTCGGACATGAAATTGCATTGTTTCGCCTTGGCAATGGGAAAATTCGGGCCGTGGAGAATCGGTGCCCGCATAAAGGCGGGCCTCTGGCAGAAGGAATCGTATCAGGTGATTACGTCTTTTGTCCGCTGCATGATTGGAAAATTTGCCTTGCAGATGGGAATGTACAATCACCTGATACAGGTTGTGTCAAGACATTTCAAACGGAAATCGAAGAAAATCGTATTTATATCATGATTGAGCCGCAAGAGCAAGGGGAACGGAGAGAGTCTTTAGTACCGGAGCAGGGATTGGTGAATCAAAAGTAATCACGGTCTCAGAGCTTGCATGAATCCAGCATTGTTCGATCCCTGATCTTTGGTGGAAAGAAAATTCTTTCAGAGAGTTGGTGATGACATGCAACCATTGGGTTTGTATGAACCAACAATGGCAATTGAAACGATCGATTCGATTTGTTGTTACTGCAGTGTTCAGTGAGGTATTTCGATTGAAGGTGAAAGTCTGAAAGGAAATCAGCATTCTCCTGTATCCTTTGGGAGACTTTGTCAAATTGACGTAAAAACGATGAATTTTCTATTAAATTAAAGCGGGGTGCAGGATATGCATGTAAAAGGGTTTCGCAAAGCAGGAAATATTCCGACACTGTTTGCTTCTTTCTTATACTTTGACATTAGTTTTATGGTCTGGGTATTATTCGGCGTACTAGGAATATTTATCGCGAAAGACTTTGGTTTGACTGCCACACAAAAAGCTTTATTGGCATCGATTCCAACTTTGGGAGGGTCGCTGTTTCGGATACCGTTGGGGTATTGCGCAGATCGTTTTGGAGCAAAGCGTACCGGAATCATTTCTATGATTCTTACCATCATTCCTCTTCTTTTATCATGGCTTTTGGCGAATCGTGTCACGGAATTGTACGTTTTCGGATTTTTATTAGGCATTTCCGGCGCAAGTTTTGCAGTGGCGCTTCCCTTGGTAAGCCGATGGTATCCTCCTGAGTATCAGGGTCTCGCGATGGGCATTGCGGGCGCCGGCAATACAGGAACATTGATCGCTACATTTTTTGCGGCGAGGATTGCGAAAGTGATTGGTTGGCACGGTGTATTTGGCCTCGCCATTCTGCCGATGATTCTTACATTATTCGTTTTTATTCTCATGGCAAAGGATAGCCCCACACCTGCAAAACAAAAGACATGGAACGAATATGGACGTTTGTTAAAAAAATCCGACTTGTGGTTCCTATGTATTTTGTACAGTATTACTTTTGGCGGATTTGTAGGCTTCAGCAGTTATCTGGGAATTTTTCTCCATGATCAATACCGGCTCAAACCGATAGAAATTGCAAATATCACAACGATTCTGGTTAGTCTGGGAAGCTTTTTGCGACCTGTAGGCGGATATCTCTCCGACAAGATTGGCGGCGGAAAAATGCTGATTCTCTTGTTGGGAGTGATCGGAATCGCTTATATTGGATTAAGCTCGTTGCCTCCTTTGATGCTTGCTATCATTCTCTTTGGCATCATAATGATGGCGCTTGGAATGGGAAATGGCGCTGTTTTTCAAGTGGTGCCCCAATTGTTCCCGGATGAAATCGGAATCGTTACCGGAGTTGTAGGAGAAGCCGGAGGATTGGGCGGATTTTTTTTACCTATGATTCTTGGAAAAGGAAAAGATTTGACAGGGTCTTTCGGAGCAGGGTTTATGGTTTGCGGAATTTTCATATTGCTTGTCCTCGTAATGTTGGTAGCCGTACAAAAACGATGGGCGATCACAGCAAGGCAGACTCTACACTCGATTCAAATCGATGCGTAAAAATGTCCGCGACTTTTACGCAATACTGCAACTTTATCGAAATACTGCAAATGATGACATGTATCGTTCGTCTCTTCCAACAGTTTGGGAGAGATTTTTTAGTCTGTTCTACTGATTGAATCGCAGCAGATGACAGCGGGAGGCGAAGAAACATATTTCTATTGGTATCAGCAACTTATGTTTGACAAGTAATTATGGTATTATAAATATAAGGGGATGATTTCAATGGAAAATACACACTTATGCCCAAAGTTTGAGTCTGCCTTTGAATTGTTAGGAAAACGATGGACGGGTCTGATTATTCGTTCCTTACTTGATGGACCAAGACGATTTAAAGACATCTCCGGCATGATTCCAAGTCTGAGTGACCGGATGTTGACAGAGCGTTTCAGGGAATTGGAAGAAGCGGGGATTATTGTTCGTACTGTATATCCGGAAACTCCTGTTCGTATCGAGTATCAATTAACGGATAAAGGCAAATCCTTAAAACCTGCTATGGATAAAATACAGGAATGGGCAGAAGTATGGATGAAATAGAAATTGACCAGTGAGCCAACTCATTGGTCTTTTTTATAGAGAAAATCAAAAAGCCCCTTATAAATAAAGGAGCTTTTTGCAATCGCTTTCGAAATTCGCGTACAAATACAAATGCTATTATTGCAATATAACGTTTCAAATGTTCTTACTCCGCCTTGATCTTCTTAGTACTTCAAGGGATTTTTATTGGCAGTCGAACTCGCCAACGGTTCTGATTTGTCATAACGCACCCGTAATATGAGGATACCTGACAGAATCAGCGCAGCGACAAGGAAAATCATGCCGGCCATAAAGCTGTGTGTCTGGGAGATCAAATAGCCGACGATAAATGGTCCAAAGAATCCGCCCAAGTTGCCGATCGCATTAATTAACCCCATGGCAGCCCCTAATACTTCATCCGATAGGAATTGTGCCGGGATTGCCCAGAAAACGCCGTTATAGGAATCCATAAAGCCCATGCATAAAATCAATGCGGCAATGGATAGCGCCGGATTGGATTTACCGATGAGTGCTGAAATCAATAGGAAAATTCCGCCGACAATAACCGCTATAGCCACATGGCCTTTGCGCTCCCCGGTTTTATCCGAGTGTTTGGAGTTGATAATAAGGCCGAAAATTGCGGCGAGCCAAGGCAAAGCGGAAATGATGCCAACCGTCATATTGTTGCCGTGGGATATAGATTTTACAACAGTCGGAAGCCATAAACCATATCCATAGAAACCGATTTGAATAAGAAAATAGACGAGTACAAGAAGCAATACATTACGATTTTTCAAAGCGTCTTTAAAGCTGGTTGCCTGCTTGTTCATGGTTTGTTTTTCTGCCGCCAGCGTTTTTTCCAAATATTCACGTTCTTCTTTGGAAATCCATTTTGCTTTGCTTGGATCTTCTGCAATAAAGAACCACCAGATTGCTGCCCAAAGGAAAGGAGGAAGTCCTTCTATCATGAACATGGTACGCCAGTCGGAATGTGTCAGGATCCAACCGGAAATCGGCGACATGACCAAAGATGCTACCGGGATACAAAGCATCCAATACGAATTGGCGCGCGCCCGTTCATTAAGGGGAAACCATTTGCTCAACATGACCAGCGTAGCAGGCCATACGCCGCCTTCTGCAACTCCGAGCAAAAAGCGTACAACCAATAACTCTGTCAGGTTTTGGACAAATCCGGTCATAATGGCAAATATGCCCCAGACCAAGAGGGCAATGGTTACGAATTTTTTCGCACTCCATTTTTCAGCCAAAAGTCCACCGGGAATTTGTAAGAACAAATAACCGAAAAAGAAGATACCGCCGGCAAGCCCGGCATATGTCGCACCGATTCCCAAATCTTTTTCCATGCCTGCAAAGCCAAAACCGACATTATTCCGATCCATAAAAGCGATCGTGTACATGAGAAAAGCAACTGGAATAATTCTCCACCAACGTGCTGCAGGAATATTTCCGTTCATAGATAGCTATACCCCCTAGTGAATGAGTTGACAGGAACCTATAATTCAAGACAATTCAACGCAATACCGGCATATAAAACAATATTCGGAGTTGCAAATTGCATGAGTAAAGCAAAAACAGAATGGAATCGCTTACATTATTGTGCTAAAAAAAGAAATGTTTCGTTTTGAGACATTTTTGATGCCATGTTGATCATGTGCGTTTAAAAAAACACCTACTTTCCCGCTTTTTTTTCATCATACAGTAGATTTGCATAAATTTCAACAATCTTCAAACAAAAAGTATATTTGGGGATCGGAAGTTTTTAAATTGTTTAACGGAAATATTTGTATTATCGAATTGCTTATATGATACTATAATCATATATTTGTTCACCATACGTTCAACAGATGGAGGTAGCGTCTCTATCCATTTGATGTATTTTGCAACGTGGTGCAGCGTGTTGTTTTCAACACGTATACGGGATTCATATTGAAGGGAGGAAGAAAAGCATGCAAGACAATACGATTGGCCGTGGAAAAACATCCTATGGCGACCCAGGTTTTAGTTCGTTTATTCGCCGTGCGTTTTCCAGGCATATGGGATTTGATGAAAAAGATTTTGCCAAGCCTGTCATCGGCATTTGCAATACATACAGCGAAGTAAACCGCTGCCATACGCATTTTGGACCGATTGTGGAAGCGGTGAAACGGGGTGTCTTGATGGCAGGGGGGATTCCCCTGGAATTTCCGACCATTTCACTGGGTGAAGTGTATACAAGTCCCACCGCAATGCTGTATCGCAATCTCGCAGCAATGGATACGGAAGAGATGATACGCGCACAACCGCTTGATGGTGTAGTGCTTTTGGCTGGCTGTGACAAGACTACACCCGCCCAGTTGATGGGTGCGGCGAGTGCGGATATCCCGGCGATTATGGTAACAGGCGGCCCGATGCTCAATGGTGAGTATGAAGGAAAAACGCTTGGGGCATGTACCGATTGCCGCTTTTATTGGCAGGAATATCGAGCGGAACGCATATCCGACCGGGAACTGGAAGAAATCAACCAAGCGTTGGCCCCGAGTGCCGGTCACTGCATGGTGATGGGCAGCGCCAGTACAATGGCAGCCTGCGCAGAAGCTCTTGGCATGATGCTTCCAGGAGCGGCAGCCATTCCCGCACCAGACAATCGAAGATTGCGCATCGCCGAAGAGTCCGGGCGACAGATCGTTCAATTAGTCAAAGATTCGATTAAACCTTCCGATATTCTGACATATGAAGCGTTTGAAAATGCGATTCGCGTGTTGCAGGCGGTTGGCGGTTCCACAAATGCAGTCATCCATTTGAATGCGATTGCCGGGCGATTGGGCATTGACCTGCCATTGGAATTGTTTGACGTGTTAGGGCGAGAGACTCCATTCCTTGCCAATCTGCGTCCGGCAGGAAACTATCAGATGGAGGATTTCTTTCATGCCGGCGGAGTGCCTGCTGTGATGAGCGAGTTATCAGACATGTTGCATCTCTCCTGTATGACCGTTGCAGGAAAAACTCTTGGGGAACATTTGAAAACGTTTACTCGTCCGCGCCATAAAACATATCGGGATATCATCGCTACTCTGGAGAATCCTTTGCATGCTTCAGGGGGGATCGCAGTATTGACAGGCAATTTGGCTCCAAACGGAGCAGTCATCAAGCCAAAAGCAGCATCTCCGCATCTTTTAAAGCACATTGGGCGAGCGGTTGTATTCGACTCGGTGGATGATATGGAAGCGAGGATTGATGATCCTGATCTGGATGTTCGGCCGGATGACGTTCTGGTGTTGCGCAATGCAGGCCCGGTGGGTGCTCCTGGCATGCCGGAAGCAGGCATGATACCGATTCCGAAAAAATTACTGGCACAAGGCATACGGGATATGGTGCGGATTTCCGATTGCCGCATGAGCGGGACGGCATTCGGCACAGTCGTGCTGCATGCAGCGCCGGAAGCGGCTGTCGGCGGACCTTTGGCGCTCGTGGAAAATGGGGATCGGATCGAGTTGGATGTACAAGCGCGAATATTGCAATTGCTTGTGCCAGAAGAAGAATTGCAGAAGCGGCGCGGGAATTGGCAGCCGAAGATGGAAAAAGAGACCCGTGGATATATTCGGCTGTATCAGGAACATGTGCTGCAGGCGGATAAAGGTTGCGATTTCGACTTTTTGCGTCCTGACGTTCATACAAATAAATAAATTAATAAGGGAAGCGGAACGTTTCTATCTAATAAATCCAAATAAGAAAACGATTCTAGGAGGGATTTGCGTGGATGTGATTGCATCTCTGCTGCAAAACGTTCCCATACCCAAATTTATCCCGGTTCGCCAGCATTTTACCCGTCAACAAGTATCCGATGTAGAAACAGCAGTCTACCAGGCAATCGCCGATTCCCATGTGGCCGAACGGATTCAAGCGGGTCAAGAAATTGGGATTGCAGTCGGCTCTCGCGGTATCGACAGCCTCCCAACACTTGTGCGCGCACTCGTACAAGTGGTCAAAAATCGGGGGGGCCGGCCCTTTATTTTCCCTGCGATGGGCAGTCACGGCGGAGCCACAGCGGAAGGGCAGACTGCCATGTTGGAACATCTGGGCGTTACGGAATCTTCCGTTGGAGCCCCCATACGCTCTTCCATGGAAACAGTCGATCTCGGCGCTTCTTCCTTGGGACTGCCTGTCTATGCGGATCGCTATGCTGCACAGGCAGACGGCATCATTGTGTTGAATCGGATCAAACCGCACACATCGTTTCATGGCAAAGTTGAGTCAGGGCTTTTGAAAATGCTGACGATCGGCGTCGGCAAACAAAAAGGGGCAGACAAGGCACATCAATTGGGATTCGCACATATGCCAGATCATATTTGGGATATTTCCAAGACGATCATTGAAAAATTGCCCATTCTGTTTGGGCTTGCCGTTCTCGAAAATGGCTATGACAAAACGGCAAAAGTAATCGCTGTTCCTGCCGAACGTTTGCATGAAGAGGAGCCGCGCCTGCTTGATGAGGCCCGTGCGCTCATGCCCAAAATTTTATTCGATCCCCTCGATGTTTTGATTGTCGATCAAATCGGCAAAGACATTAGCGGCGTCGGGCTTGATCCGAATGTGACCGGGCGGTTCCCGAACAGTCTGGTGTCAGGCGATTTGCGAGTCAGCAAAATCGCAGTGCTGCGCTTGACGGAGCGTACAGACGGAAATGCGGCGGGCGTCGGTTTGGCGGATGTCACGACAGCTGCGGTGGAACGAAACATTGATCGGGTCAAAGGATATATGAATTCATTAACGTCAACCACCATGACGACGATTAAGCTGCCAATGGTGTTGGACAGCGATAAAATGGCCATTCAGGCGGCAGTGAAAACATGCAACTGTGCAAATTTCCAAGAGGCGCGGATCGTACGCATCAAAAATACGCTTCACTTGGAGGCGGTCTGGATTTCCGAAAGCCTTTTTGCGGAAGCGCAAGAGCAAGACAACATTGAAATACTCGGGACTGCACAAGACCTTCCATTTGACGAAGCGGGGCATTTATCCATATAGAGAGAGTATAAGAATTGAAAGTGATCAGGGAGAGTGGACGTGTTGAAGTGTATCGTATGTGAACAACCCAATCAGTTTCAAATGATCGATGTAGATAAACCAAAGCTACAGCGGGGACAAGCGATCATCCGGATTCGGCGGATTGGCATTTGCGGGACTGATTTTCATGCATACAAAGGGAATCAGCCATACTTTACTTACCCTCGCGTGCTTGGCCATGAATTGTCAGGGACGATTGAAGAAATGAGTGAAATTGGCGAAAATCCGTATGGTCTGCGGCAAGGAGATCAAGTGGCAATTATTCCATATATGGAATGCGGACAATGCATTGCCTGCAGGAATGGAAAAACCAATTGCTGCACAGAATTGAAAGTATTAGGTGTTCACATGGACGGCGGGATGTGTGAATGGCTTTCCGTGCCGATCGATCATCTGCTCAAAACGGAAGGAATCTCCCTCGATCAAACGGCGCTTTTGGAACCGTTAAGCATCGGGGCGCATGCGGTCAGACGTTCCGATTTGAAAAAAGATGAAGTTGCGTTGGTGATCGGCGCAGGTCCGATTGGCCTTGGGGTCATGGCTTTTGCCAAACAGCGCGGCGCAAAAGTGATCGCGATGGATATCAATGAAGAACGATTGCAAGTTTGCAGAAACTGGGCGAATGTCGATCATACCGTTTATGGATTGCATCAGCCGGATGAAGCAATCGCGGCAATTACGAACGGTGAATATCCGACAGTTGTATTTGACGCTACCGGAAATGCCAAATCGATGATGCACGCATTCCGATATGTGGCGCATGGCGGAAAACTTGTTTTTGTCGGGCTTGTAAAAACAGACATAACATTTTCCGATCCAGAATTTCACAAGAGAGAAATGACTGTAATGGGAAGCCGCAATGCTGCACGGGAAGATTTTGAACTTGTGATGAAGACCATACAATCAGGGGAACTTGATTTGGATTTGTATATAACCCACCGTGTTGATTTTTCACAAACGGTTCATGTGTTTGATCAGTTGCTACAGCCAGAGTCAAACGTGATTAAAGCAATTATTGCATTGTAAATCTTGATTGTCGCATTGCAATCGTGTTTGCAATTATATGCAATCCTATTTGTATAGAAGAAAAATGGCAAAAGAAAAATAAGATGACATTCATCCGTTTTTATGGTTCAATTTTGAATCGTATGGAAAAACTGGTGAAATCGATGATCGAATGATCTCTTGATAGACAAGGAGCACTGTATGGCAAAATCCATGTCCCGCAAAACGCCGGGTCGCACGAAACCTTCCCAAACAACGGAACCGAAAGAATCACGATTCATCGTCAAAGAGCCTGGCGAGCTAATGCAGTGGCTGCTTGCAACACTTGCAGGAAAAGGGCGCAACAAAGTCAAAGGGATACTCGCGCGGGGGCAAGTGTCTGTAGAAGGGAACGTTGTAACACAATATGATTATCCATTGGCAGCGGGAAATCGTGTAGTCATTGATTGGTCGGAAAAAATACCGGAAGCACCCATCGAGGGCCTTGAAATTCTCTACGAGGATGCGGATCTGATTGTAATTGACAAAGAAGCCGGATTGCTTTCGATCGCAACAGAGGGAGAGAAACAGCAAACCGCCTATCGAATGTTGATGGAGCATGTGCGTAAGAAAAATCCGCAAAATCGAGTGTTTGTCGTCCATCGCTTGGATCGGGAAACGTCGGGCGTGATGATGTATGCCAAACGTGAGCAGATTCAAGAACATCTGCAAAGCACATGGCGCAATACAGTAGTTGAGCGCACCTATGTAGCGGTTGTCGAAGGCTGTGTTGCCAAGTCGGAGGGCACGATCCGATCATGGCTGAAAGAGAGCAAAACACTCCAGATGTATTCGTCCCGGACAGATAATGGCGGACTCGAAGCGATCACTCACTACAAAGTGCTGCAAGCCGACAGGGAATATTCCCTCTTGGAAGTGAAACTGGAAACGGGGAGAAAAAATCAAATCCGTGTGCATATGCAAGAGATTGGCCACAGCATCGTCGGTGATAAAAGGTATGGCGCCAAGAAAAATCCGATCGGCCGATTGGGCCTGCATGCGCGTGTCCTGACGTTTCGCCATCCTGCTACGGGTCAATTGCTATCCTTCGAAACGGAGATTCCAAAAAAGTTTTTACGGTTATTTCAAACAAAGAATAAGTAAACATTTACTCACACCACCTACTTTTTGTAGTAGGTGGTTTTTCGGTTATTCTCATCATTACTCAAACGTATTCGATCAGATACATCTGGTTGCTAATAAAAAAATGACCAAAATAACAATTGACAGAAAACTTCATTTTTAATATGATAACGTTAACATATATAAAACAACTGATTGGGTAGTTATGGAAAGCGGTTTCTAAAAGCAGGTTGTCAAGTTCAATCGGAAAACCACTAGGAGTGCAATCGAAAAATGCAAACGAGGTGAAAATCATGGAACCTCTAATAAAAATGCAAGATATTGTCGTTCAATTTCGAGGGATCCCGATTTTGCAAGAGGCTCGCCTGGAAATACAAAAAGGCGAAGTTCATGCACTGCTGGGAGAGAATGGTGCGGGCAAATCTTCGTTAATGAAAGTGTTGGCAGGCCTTTATCAAAAACAATCCGGGAACATTGAAATCAATGGCAGGGAGGCAGAGTTTCATTCTCCGCAAGATGCCATGCAGCAAGGAATCAGCATGATTCATCAGGAATTGCAGCTAGCTTCACACTTAACCGTAGCCGAAAATATTTTTCTGGGCCGTGAACGGTGCACCAAGTTTGGAATCGTCAAAAAGCGGGAGATGGAACTGGAGACAACAAGAATCTTATGTCAGCTGGCACCAGAAATCAGACCGAATGATTTGGTTGGCAATTTGGGGATCGCCAAACAGCAAATGGTGGCTATCGCGAAAGCGCTGTCAACAGGTGCGCAAGTCATTATTATGGACGAAGCCACGACCGCTTTGACGGACAACGAAGTGACTCGTTTTTTTGATATTGTGCGATCGCTAAAATCCCAAGGTGTTGCGATCATCTTGATTACACATCGTCTGGATGAAGTGTTCGATTTGGCAGACCGGGCAACCGTAATGAGAGATAGCCGAACAATTGAAACGGTTGTTATAAAAGCTGTTCAGCCTTCCGATCTGATTCGGCTTATGGTGGGAAGGGAGTTAAATGAGATTTATCCGAAATCGCCAACGACTCGCGGGCGGGAAGGGCTGCGAGTCGAAGGATTGAGCAGCAAGAAACTATTAAAAGATATTCATTTTACCGCGTATCGCGGAGAAGTTTTGGGTATCGTCGGATTGATGGGCTCTGGCCGTACGGAGATTATGCGGGCCATATTTGGAGTTGATCCGATTGCTCATGTAAACATGTTCATTGATGGTGCGCCGGTACGAATCAAGTCTTGCAGAGATGCCATTCAAAATCGTATTGCGTATCTTACGGAAGACCGAAAGGGAAATGGCTTGGCGTTGAATCTGGATGTCGGCAAAAATATTGTAATGCCTGTATTGGAGCGTGTTTCTCCATTTGGAATCATGCAGCCACAGCAGGAAAAACAGATCAGTGCCAAATACATTCGAGAGCTTTCGATCAAAATTAAGGACACTGCAGCACCGATCGGAATCTTGAGCGGCGGGAACCAGCAAAAGGTCATGTTAAGCAAATGGCTCGCAACGGACGCTGAAATCTTTTTGCTCGACGAACCTACACGAGGGATCGATGTCCAGACGAAAGTGGAAGTATACAATCTGATCAACCGCCTGACAGATGCAGGAAAAACAGTCATCATGACATCCTCCTATTTGCCGGAAATTATGGCGATGAGCGACCGCTTTATCGTTCTCTGCGAAGGGCGGATGACAGCAGAATTGACTCGTGCCGAAGCCACACCTGAGAATCTGATCTATTATGCATCCTTACATAAAGACTATGCTGTTTAGGAAGGTGGTTGCAATGGAAAAACAACTCGTAACAAGTATACCCGGTGATTCGACGCCGACACACACATTGCGGAGATTTTTTGAAAAACTGGCTCCCTTTCTCTTTTTGATCTTTATTATGATCATTCTTTCTGTCATTTCTCCCAACTTTCTTACGATTCGAAATCTATTAACCATTCTATTGCAAATTAGTATTGTCGGAATTATTACCGTTGGCGAAACAATGGTCTTGATCACGGCGGGTGTTGACCTTTCTGTCGGATCGATCGTGGGATTGTCAGGCGTACTGAGTACGCTTTTAATGGCGGATGTTCACTTTCCAATCTGGTTGGCAGTCATCGGTGGCATTATTGTCGGGGGGCTGGTGGGAATGGTCAATGGTGTGCTCGTCACCAAAGTCAAGCTTCCCTCCTTTATTTCCACACTCGGCATGATGGGAGTCGCCCGCGGATTTGCATTGATTCTCACTGGTGGTGTAACCGTTTTCAATCTGCCCGATCAATTTGGATGGATTGGCGGCGGGCGATTTGCTGGAATCCCAGTACCTGTATACTTTCTGGTTGCGGTAGGGATTATAGGAACTTTTGTTTTAAACCGCACTCGCTTAGGCAGATACACATATGCAATCGGAAGCAATTCGGAAACCGCTCGATTGTCAGGGATCAATATTTCAAAATATTTGGTTATTATTTACGCCATCGCTGGAACTCTCTCCGGATTGGCAGGCGTCATTTTGGCATCCCGGATTATAACAGGTGAACCGACTGCCGGTCTGGGTTATGAGTTAGATGTAATCGCTGCTTGTGTCATTGGTGGAACAAGTCTATTTGGAGGGGAGGGGACAGTTCTCGGATCGATGATTGGAGCTGCACTGATGGGGGTTATTCGCAATGGCAGCGACTTGCTCAACATCTCCGCATTTTGGCAGCAAGTGATTATCGGTATCATCATCTGGGGCGCAGTTGCTTGGGACAGTTATCGAAGACGCAAAGTAGGATAACAGATTTTCGCATGGAATTTCATTTCTTCTACGTATAAGATGAGGGGGAAAACACATGAAAAAAATGGTAGTTGCGGTTGCAAGCTCTGTCTTAATGCTTTCACTTGTCGGCTGTGGCGCAAACGGTACGGCCACAAATCAAGGATCACAATCTTCCAATGGGAATACCGCGGTCAAAACAAGTGCCGGCAAAACCTATAAAATTGCCGTTGTCCCTAAAGCGGTCGGATTTGATTATTGGGAAACGGTTCATGCCGGGGCGGTTGCGGCAGCCAAGGATCTGGGAAACGTAAATGTGATCTGGAAAGGCATGTCGGCGGAAACGGATGTCAGTGGCCAAGTATCATTGTTGGAAAACTTTATCAATGAACATGTAGATGCGATCGTACTTGCAGCATCTGATACAAAAGCGTTGATCCCTGTCATCAAAAAAGCGGAAAAGGATGGAATCAAAGTCATTACGATTGATTCCGGCACAAGTCCGCAAGTATCTGATTCCTTTGTAGCCACAAACAATGTCAATGCAGCCAAAGAAGCAGCCGATGCGATGGATAAGCTGTTATCCGGGAAAGGAGATGTAGCATTGCTCCCATTTATCGCAGGTGCATCCACTTCCAATGAGCGGGAGCAAGGATTTAAAGAAGAGTTGGCAAAATATCCGGGACTCAAATTGGTTGCTACGGAATATTCGCAAAGCGATTATAACAAGGCACTATCTGTAACGGAAGATATTTTGACGGCTCATCCACACTTGGCAGGCATCTTTGCGGCAAATGAACCTGGCGCCCTTGGTGCGGCTCAAGCAATCAAGCAGCAGGGGTTGCAAGGGAAAGTCAAGATCGTAGGTTTTGATGCATCGCCAAAAGAAATTCAAGCATTGCAGGATGGAACCATACAGGCTTTGATTGTTCAAAATCCATATAAAATTGGGTATGACGGCGTGAAAGATGCGGTGCTTGACCTCGAAGGCAAGCATATCGACAAACAAGTGGATACAGGTGCAACCGTTGTAACAAAAGATAATATGAACAAACCGGAGATTCAAAAATTGCTTTATCCACGGGGCAAGAAATAAAAGGATAGGGAATTCAAAAAGGTTCATTTGAGGATTGGTGGATTGGGAAGCAAGTAGTTTGCAGCAATTTGCTTCCCTTTCATGTTAACGATAACGTAAAAATAACTTGATAAATGGCGACTGGATGGATGTACATTAGGAAGGACTACGAGGAGTGACAGACATGAAGAAAAGACTGGATGGCCGCATAGCATTAGTTACAGGTGGATGCAGAGGGATTGGCGAAGCGATTGCGATTCGATTGGCGGAGGAAGGCGCACATGTAGCGATCAATTATTTTACGGATGATTTAAGACATTTGGCAGAACATGTGCAACAAAACATACAAGAGTTGGGATGTAAATCCATCATTGTTCAAGCGGATGTCGGCAACCGTTCACAAGTCATTGCCATGTATGAAAAAATCGAACAAGAACTTGGGGCTGTGGATATTCTCGTCAATAATGCAGGCATAGCGCCATTTGAACCGTTTATGAAAGTAACGGATGAAACATGGGATCGGACGTTTCATACGAATGTGAAGGGAATTTTTATATGTTCCCAACTGGCTGCAAAGGGGATGATCGAACGAACATACGGGAAAATCATCAACGTTTTATCCACTGCCAGCCTAATGGTCACAAGTCCAGTCATCCCACATTACTTGGCTTCAAAAGCTGCAGGACATATGTTGACAAAAGGGATGGCAATTGAATTGGGCCGTTATGGCATCAATGTCAACGCGGTCGGCCCGAGTACTACGGATACGGAGTTTTGCAAAGAGTATTTGGCGGATCCGAATATTCGCGCCCGTGAAATTGAAGCGAATCCGATGAAACGTTTGGGCACAGCGAGGCAAATTGGAGATGCGGTCGTATTCTTGGCTTCCGCAGAAGCCGCACAGGTCAATGGACATCTATTGATGGTGGATGGCGGCCTTACCGTCAAAGCAGCACAACCGGATGACCATATGGAACGATAATGGAAATGAATCATGAATATTCAATGAAAAACGGTGTTTTCATTTGATTGAAATTTTCACGAAAATTCTTTGGAACAGTATGAAAGAAGGGTTTCTATGTTAAAAGGGATTCCTGCTATTATTTCCCCGGAATTAATAAAAACATTGATGGAGATGGGCCATGGGGATGAAATTGTACTGGCGGATGCCAATTTTCCAGCGGCCAGCCATGCCGGAAAGTTGATCCGTTGTGATGGTCATGGGATTCCGGCGCTTCTTGCAGCCATCATGCGCTTCTTTCCATTGGATACGTATGCGGATTATGCAGTCAGTCTCATGCAAGTCGTCCCTGGTGATCCGGTGAAACCGGCGATTTGGGACATGTATCTGGAAATTATCCGACAAGAGGCAGAGCAAAAAGCAGAATTTTGCTGGGTGGATCGATTTTCTTTTTATGAACAGGCAAAACAGGCGTATGCAATCGTGGCAACAGGGGAACGTGCTTTATATGGCAATATCATTTTGAAAAAAGGCGTTATACAGTCGTAGTTTCATAGTTTCTCCGAAAGACAAAATCAATGCCGGGAGCAGGAAATGTCCATGAAAATTGATGCGCACCAACATTATTGGAAGCTGGATAGAAACGATTATGGCTGGATCACTCCGGATCTCCAAGTTTTATATAGAGATTTTCTGCCGCAAGATTTACTTCCCCAATTGGATAAACACGGCATCGGCAAAACGATACTTGTGCAGGCTGCTCCGACGGAGGCGGAAACGGAATTTTTACTAGGTTTATGCGAGAGTTCGGACAGGATCGCCGGTGTCGTCGGATGGCTGGATCTTGCACATCCGGATTTTCGCCAGCGTTACAAAGTCTTCCGGGAGAATCCTTATTTTATCGGGGTTCGTGTCATGATCCAGGAAATGGAGGATGCAAATGAAATCCTGCAGCCCCACATGATTCGGGCGTTCCGGTTTTTTGCGGAACAGGATTTCCCTGTGGATATCCTGATTTATTCCCGCCAGTTTCCGTCTGTTTTAAAACTTTTGGAGCAAGTTCCAAATTTGCGGGGTGTCATTGACCATATCGGCAAGCCGGATATACGATCACATACATTCGAACCTTGGAATGAACAGATAAAAGAGGCTGCAAACTATCCCAAACTGTACTGCAAACTTTCAGGAATGGTTACGGAAGCGGATCATGCCGAGTGGAAGATCGAAGATTTTATTCCGTACGTTGAGCATGTCATTGATGTTTTTGGCACAAAGCGTATCCTGTTCGGGAGCGATTGGCCGGTTTGTTTGTTGGCTGCCAGCTACGATGAAGTGATTGACGTGCTCTCGAAAACCATTTCGATCAAAGAGCCGGAACAGGCATACAGAGATTTGTTTGGATACAATGCGATTCGATTTTACAAACTCGATCCGCTTTTGCCACTCAAAATGTAGCGATTCAACATAAACACACAACATTCATAGAAAAATACAAGAAGATCATATGGATAAGATCTTTAAGAGCGAATCCATTTGACCTTCTTATTATGTTTTCTTTTCGTGTCAAATGCTATTCAAGTGCTGCATTGATATTTCGGCTGGAACGACGAATAATAATTTCCGGTGGCAAGACAATCGTTCTGAAATTTGAGGTTGCTGTTCCCAGAATGCGCTCGACCAGCATTTGCACTCCGAAGACGCCGAAATCGTAGGAAGGCTGTTTTGCAACCGTCAGAAAAGGATCAAGATCTTGCAGCAAGTCGAGATCATCAAAACATACGACTGAAATATCCTCAGGCACTTTCCATCCATGTTTCCGCAATTCTTTGATCGCGCCAAGAGCGACAAAATTGTTGGCGGCAAATATTGCGGTAGGCAATGTCTGTAATTCCAACAATTTTTGCATCACTTCTTGGTGGCTGCCCAATGTATATTCGGTTTCAATGATCATGGACGGATCGATTTCAAGATCATGCAGTTTGAGTGTTGCAAGATACCCTTGCAAGCGGTCGCGGGCGGTCGAGATGTGTTTGGGACCCGTGATGCAGGCAATTCGCCGGTGACCGTTTTCGATCAAATGTTCCATTAATTTATGTGCGCCTAACATGCTGTCACCCAAAACTTTGTCACATTCCAGGTTGGGAACTTCCCGGTCAATCAAAACAAACGGAATTCCCTGTTTCCGCAAGAGACGCAAATTTTTCAGGGAATCGTCTCCACTTGGCGCAAAAAGTACACCGTCTACTTGTGTCGAGAGCAACATCTCGATATATTCTTTTTCCTTCGCAGGGTCTTCGTCGCTATTGCAAAAAATCAAGCGGTAGCCGAGACGTTTGGCGGCATCTTCAGCGCCGCGGGCTAATGTCGTGTAAAATGGATTTGTGATGTCTGTGATCAGCAGCGAGAGCAGACGCGTTTCTTTTTTTACCAAACTTCTTGCATTGCTGTTTGGATAGTAATCCAGTTCCTTCATCGCCTGTTCGACACGCCGGCGAGTTTCTTCATTCACCGGCCCTGACCCGTTGATCACTCGGGAAACGGTCATTGCCGAAACGTTTGCTTTTCGCGCTACATCAAGTATGGTTGGCATTTATACGTACCCTCACTTAAAATCTTGACAGGATGGAAACGAAAAATATATGATAACGTTAACATAGAAATATAAAACATTTCAAGAGGAACTATGCATCTGAATTGAAAAATGAGTGAACATGCTGGACGATTGGAAGCTGGTTGCAGGAATGATAAAAGATCATTCCCGGACAACCTGAAAGATTGGCAATATCCATTCATAGTAGAAGTGCAACGAAGAGGAGATGGTGAAATGAAATACCGGCATCTTGGAAACAGCGGATTAAAAGTGAGTGAAATCGGACTTGGCAGCTGGCTTACATATGGTAATGCCACCGAAAAGCAAATCGCGGTGGATTGCATCGACCGGGCATATGAGCTGGGTATTAATTTTTTCGATACGGCAAACGCATACAACCAGGGGGAAGCGGAAAAAGTCGTCGGTGAAGCCCTGCGCAAGTATCCGCGGGACAGTTACGTTCTGGCGACGAAAGTCTATTTTCCAATGGGCGATGGACCCAATGACCGCGGTTTATCGCGCAAGCATATCGTGGAGCAGTGTAATGCAAGCCTGAAACGTCTGGGTGTGGAATACATCGATTTGTACCAGTGCCATCGCTATGATGTCAACACTCCCCTTGAAGAAACTTTGCGCGCACTGGATGATTTGATTGCACAAGGAAAAGTGCTCTATGCAGGTGTAAGCGAATGGACGGCAGCACAAATCACTCATGCAAAAGGGATTGCAGAAAAAAGAAATCTCCGTCCACTTATTTCCAATCAACCGATTTACAATATGCTTGTTCGCTATATTGAAAAAGAGGTGATTCCCGCTTGTGAACAGTTTGGCTTGGGGCAAGTTGTATTTTCACCGTTGGCCCAAGGGATTTTGACTGGGAAATATAAGCCGGGAAATCAGATTCCGGGGGAAAGCCGAGCTGCCAATGCAGATACGAACCATTGGATTAAAAGTTATTTGCGGGATGATGTCTTAGGTTGCGTTCAGAAGCTTGCAACAATAGCAAAATCTGTCGATGCGACTCTTTCCCAATTGGCGATTGCCTGGGTGCTGCGCCAAGGGAATGTAAGTTCAGCAATTATCGGTGCAAGTAAAGTCAGCCAAATTGAAGAAAATATAAAAGCGATCGATGTTTTGCTGACAGAAGAAATTTCCCGAGAAATAGAAAGTGTCCTAAAAGAAATCGATGGATTCGTGCCGATCTGGTAAAAAAGGGATCCATTGAATGATGATTCTGTTGAATTCGAATGAGAAAATGCAGGCCCATGCCATTCCTATTTGGTATGGGCGTTTTTATGCTGGACAGGATTCTTTTTCGGCTGTTGTGATATTTGTCACAAATCGAGTCGATAAAATCAGCTACAATGGCATACATCGCTTTTAAATAGATTTACAGATTAAAAATAGAAAGATAAAAGAGAAAAAGATAGGAATCAAATGAGTGGAGATGAAAAAAGAAATGTTAAGCCAAAAAACTATTGAAATCATAAAATCAACCGTGCCTGTGTTGGAAAAACACGGTACAGCGATTACGTCGCGCTTTTACCAATTGATGTTTTCCAATCATCCGGAATTATTGAACATCTTTAATCATGCCAATCAAAAACAAGGCAGACAGCAAACGGCTCTTGCCAACGCCGTATATGCGGCTGCGGCAAATATCGATCAGTTGGAAACTATTTTGCCTGTTGTTGCACAAATCGCGCATAAACACCGGAGCCTTGGAATCAAGCCGGAGCATTATCCGATCGTCGGCAAACATTTGTTGTTGGCCATTGAAGATGTTCTCGGCGATGCCGCTACACCGGAAATTCTGGATGCCTGGAAGCAAGCGTATGGTGTGCTTGCTGACGTATTTATTAAAGTGGAAGCGGAAATGTACCAGCAAGCTGCAGAACAAACGGGCGGCTGGAAAGATTTCCGGAACTTTGTCGTGGCGAAGAAAGTAAAGGAAAGTGAAGTCATCACATCCTTTTATTTGAAACCGGCAGACGGCGGTCCGATTGCGGAGTATGCGCCGGGACAGTATATCAGTGTCAAAATCAATGGCGCGGGTGACGAATTTACACATATCCGCCAGTATAGCCTGTCTGACGCGCCGGGGAAAGACTATTATCGCATCAGTGTCAAACGGGAAGATGCCATCGGTGACAAACCTGCCGGGAAAGTATCTGCGTATTTGCACCAGCAGGTACAGGAAGGCGACATTTTACCGATCAGCGTACCTGCTGGAGATTTCGTCTTGAATATGGAAAAAACCGTACCCGTTGTGCTGATTAGTGGCGGTGTGGGCTTGACTCCGATGGTCAGCATGCTGAATACCCTGGTCGAGAAACAGCCCAATCGTCCTGTTACATTCATTCATGCAGCGATTAACAGCAAATTCCATGCAATGAAAGAGCATGTCAGCAGACTGGAAACCAAATACCTGCAAGTACAGTCCTATGTCTGTTATGAAAAGCCAACGGCCGAAGATGTCCGAAACGAATCCTTTGATAAGGAAGGATACATCGACCTGCCTTGGTTGAAATCCATCCTCACGTCTAAAGAAGCTGACTTTTATTTCTGCGGTCCTACGCCGTTTATGAAAGCTGTGTATCGCGCATTGCAAGAGTGGGGCGTGCCTGAGAATTCCATTCATTTTGAATTCTTCGGACCAAAAGGCGATTTGGTCGACGCACCGGCGACTGGCGACAAAAGCGCAACAAATGTTGTTGTGGAGGCTTAAAGGAAGGTAAATGAAACTCTAATGCTTCGCCAACAAAAGCACTGGCGAAGCATTAGTTTCTTTAGGAGGTTTTTTGTATGAATCCCCTGAATCCTCATGTCATGTATACAGGGGTTCAACAAAGCCTGCTTAAAATCACCAAGAGTGACTTGGGGGTGGTATGAGTACACATGAGTGCTAAGTTTGCCGATCGTCTTGCGACATTACAATTTAAATTAGAGCAAAGTGATCGGCACTGTTTGAGCGAATGCATGTGTACTCGTGCCGCCCCCTTGCAATTGGTGGCTATTCTCACGGATTTAGAAAATCCATTTGTTTGCCATGATTTCTACACGGTATCCAGATGATGATCCTTCTGAATTTTCTCCAAAAGCGCATCACAGCCAAGGGAAATCCATTCGTACACGCGATCAAACTGGCCGTCATAATAGGGGTCCGGAACGTTGTTTTCCGGAATGGAAGGAACCAACTCAAGCAGACGGAACATTTGCTGCCGGACATTTCCCAAATTTCTGATCATGGCCATGTTTTGCTCATCCATGACGACAATATAATTGAACTTTTGCAAATCTTCCGGCTGTATCTGCCTTGCGATCAGGTCTTCGTGCGGAATGGAGTGTTGCTTCAACATTTCAATCGTTCCGGGATGTGGCGGGTTTCCAATGTGCCAATTGCCTGTACCTGCTGAATCTACCGATATTTCATTTGCCAATCCGACATCTTGCACTTTTTTTCTGAAGATCGCTTCAGCCATTGGAGAGCGACAGATGTTTCCCTTACATACAAATATTACATGAATCAATATTTCTTACCTCCTTGAAGAAAACAGCCGAAACGGGATGCCGTCCGAAGAATGAAATAACTCCTCCCAGTACCGTATCATTTTTGTGCCCCATTGTACAGAAAGTTCCCATTCTTCAATGGGGAGATGTGTTGCCAGCTTGACAGCCAAAAATGGCAAATTCACGCCTGCCGCCGTACAATGTACAATGGTTCCTTGAATTCTCGGATTAATTTCGATGATTTTTGGCAAACCACTTGCATCTCTGCGAACTTGAATGCCGATGTTGCCGTGCAGTTTCAGTTCCTGTACGATCTTTGTACAATACTCGACAACATCCTGCTCGTTTACGATTTCTCCCTCTACGGTAATTCCGCCAATCATCTTCTTGCGCAATCTAGGGATGGCTATGATGACTTCTCCTTCCTTTGCCAAAATATCGACACTATATTCTTCATTCGGCAGGTATTCCATCACGATCAGTTCGGGAATGGCCGAAGCGGTGCTCAGAATTTGTTTTACCTCCTGTAAGCTGATATAGGCTGAGCTTGGTTTTTCATGAAACAACAGTTGGAAGCGATCTTTTTTATCATCCAAAATATGAAATCCTCTGCTTCCATCTCCGATCGTCGGCTTGAAACAAACGGCTTTTTGCGGATATCCAAGTGTGGCAATCGCTTTTTCCAGCTCGTCTGCTGTCTGTACGACATCATATTGAGGAATGGGAATACCGGCAGTTCCAAGAGTCTGCAGCATGATTCCCTTATGGAGTGCAAGTGTCAGCCGATCTGCATCCGATACGGACACTTCTGTGCCAAGTCTTTTAAAATCCGGCTTCTCTTTTGCCAGCGATTCAAGTTCCGCACTCACCAAAGGCAGCACGACATCGATCGCTTCTTTTTGGCATAAAAGTTTTACGAAAGGGAGGAACAAAGGGTCGTTCGCACGTGGGCCCGGATAAAACTTGTCGACCATGGAAGCACCTGCGGCATCTGGATTGATATCGATCCCGGTCACTTGAATGTCAAAGGATGGAACCCTTTTTAACGATTGAATCACACCGGGGGAAGCCGGAGATCCCGCGCCTGTCAGTAGAACATGGATTCGCTGTTGCACTGTCTATCAACTCCTAAACCTGTTACTTTCAACATATTAGAAAACATGAAATCAGAACATGGATACTCATCTAATATTGCAAAATTAGTTATATCCACAGCCAAACTGATTGTTTTTATCTAGCTCAAGAAAAAAGATTTTTCATATGCTAGGAAAGAGGATGAAAGGAGGGGTATGAGACATTGAATAGTTTGAACTTCAATCAACAACGTGTGTTAATTCTTGCCCCACATGCGGATGATGAAACGATTGGTTGTGGTGGAATCATTCAAAAGTTTTTAAAAAATAATAGTTCCATCCGGGTTGTAATCGCATCATTTGTACTGGGGCAGTATACAAAATACAAAAAGAAACTAGCGAAATATGAATTGTATTCAGGATCGGAACGTCTAAAAGAACTGCAAGCTGCCATGCAAATATTAGGCGTTGCCGATTATCATTTTCTATATACGGATACAGCAATGCCGATGTATCATAGTCGTCTCGATACGATTCCAAAAGTGGATTTGGTTGCCAAAATTGAATCACACATCCAGGAGTTTCAACCTACGATTGTGATTCTTCCCTCCAAAACAAAGCATCAGGATCATCTCGTCCTCCACGAAGCAGGAATCACTTCTTGCAGGCCCTACTTTTGGAATGGATCCATATTTGTGTATGAGACAGATGGAGAAATAACATTCGAACCGAATCTGTTTTTACCATTGGCAGAGGAAGAATTACAGGTAAAAATGCAAGCATTGGCTGCGTATCAAACACAGATTGGCGAAGAATGTCATCCGGTACATCCCAAATCCATCAGGATTAAAGCCCAATTTCGGGGCCAAGCCATCTACAGCGAGTATGCGGAGGCGTTTCAAATGATCCGCTTGCATGGATGAGTATTGCCGAATCACATAAAGATACGATCGAATATGATTTTTTCTGTGAGAGAAGGGAATTTTACAGAAGAAGGGTATTTTTAAACACAATCACTCCACAAACCATGGGAAGTGGAATGATTGTGTATATGACAGAATTATGGTTGCTCATATGTATACAGGATTCAAGTGAGAAAACAGCGACATCCGAGTCGGTTCTCAATCATCCATTCTCTGTTCCCGCCGGGACAATAACAGAAAAACTGAACCAAAGACGAAAAGAAGAACTCCCCACCACAAGTTTATATTCCAATTTACGATTGCTTTCGGATGTACAATGAGTCCGAAAATCGCCAAAATGAAACCGTATATGACAAACAAAAGACCAATTAAGAAACGCAAATCGAACCAGCGGCGTTTGTTTTCATTTTCGCTCAATTGCAGCACCTCCTACCAAAACCAGATGTTTAAAACGATAAGTATAATGACGGACAGCGAAGCCAAATAACCGGGACGTTTGTACCATGCCAGATTTCCATAATGAGGTGCTCTTGTTAAACCATATACCAAACCCTTTAATTCTCCTTCCTGTTTTGGCTTGGTCATGAAACTGATCACAACCGTGATTGCCGTCGTAATCACCCATGCCCACCAAGCGCGCCAGAAGTTCCCCGCCGCAGCGCTTGCGAAGTAGTTGGCCGGCAAGAAAATGTACAGTAAAAACGCTCCGACGATGCCGCATAACAGGCCAAAGAAACCGCCCCAGGCGGTTGTTCTTTTCCAGAACATGCCAAGCAAAAATGTTGCAAACAATGGCGCATTGAAGAACGAAAACAGTGTTTGCATGTAGTCCATGACACTGGGAAACCCTTGCGCGATATAGGCAGTGCCGATACTGATGACGACGCCGACCACAACCGCCCAACGTCCGATTTTGATATAGTGTTCATCACTGGCGTTCTGATTGATATATGCCTGATAAATATCGTATGTCCAGACTGTGGTAAATGCCGTCACGTTGCCGGCCATGCCGCTCATAAAACTTGCCAGCATGGCAGTGAGTCCAAGCCCGATCATCCCAGGCGGATAATAATGTTGAATCAGCAATGGCAGAGCCAGGTTGTAGCTTGGCCCATTCAGTTTTCCTATATTGGGAAATAAAACGGCAGCGATCAATCCGGGTATAATAACCAAAAGCGGAACGATCATCTTAAAAAATGACGCATAAATGGGCGTATTTTGTGCCGCCCGCAAATTTCTTGCGGCGAGTGTCCGCTGAACAACGAGAAAGTCGGTTGTCCAATAACCGAATGAGAGGACAAAGCCCAATCCGAGCACGACACCAAGCCAATCGATTTGCATGGCATTGTGTGCAGGACTATCGAGGTTTTGCCAGAGATGACCGAAACTTGCCGGAAGTCGTGCCATCATTCCGTTCCATCCGCCCAAATCGTGGATCCCGAGTAAAGGAATCAGCAACAATCCAGCCCAGATCAGGAAGAATTGAATGACTTCATTATAGATGGAGGATGTCAATCCGCCTAATCCCACATAAATCAATACAACAACAGCAGAAATAAAAATGCTTGCCGTCAGTGACCAGCCGATCAAGACCTGAAAGATCAACGCCATTGAGTACAGGCTGATGCCTGACGTAAGCACTGTCATAATCCCGAAGGAAAACGCATTGACCGCCCTTGTCGCTTCATTAAATCGCATCTTTAGATACTCAGGGACAGAACGAACACGCGTCGCATAGTAAAATGGCATCATATACAATCCCAGGAACAACATTGCCGGAATCGCACCGATCCAATAATAATGTGCCGTCAACAATCCATATTCGGCACCGCTTGCGGCCATGCCCATAACTTCCAGTGCTCCAAGATTCGCCGATAAAAATGCAAGGCCTGTAATCCAACCGGGAATGGACCGTCCGGACAAGAAAAAGTCTTCACCTGTCTTCATGTGATTTTTCAAGAGAAATCCAATGCCGATCACAAATACGAAATAAATGGCGATCAATAAATAATCGATAAACGTTGCATGAAATAATGCATGTTGCATCGTAAGCCTCCTTGCAAGTTTGAGTTCTCCTTACATCCATGCAGTAGGGACAAAGCAATGGCTAACATGTAGTATTTCAAATTTAATCATTTATATGATGTGTATTGTATGTGTAAAATCATTACTTTGCAGTAGCGTTCAGTTCAAAATTTTCCGTTTGTTTACCCCAATCCACTGTTGTAGTCAGAGTATCGTTTTTTCCAGGAAATAATACTGCGCCTGCGCCATTGGAAGTAATAACCTTATGGAGATCTACATTGTTATTTTCATATGAGAAACTTCCACCTGTAGATTTTACAGTATATTTAAGATGTGGAACAGTTTGTGGGTTAGCCCCAATGTAAGTAAGTTTAAATTGATGTTCTTCCCATATTCCATACAGCGAAAAATTTTTGTTCCATACTTTTGCCCCACTTAAATCATAAACACCTTTCCAATTTTCGCTATGCCCAATAAATTGTATATTTGATGGTAAAACAGATAAGTCATTGTTTTGCCAAACTATATTACCAGCATCATCTTTTGCAACGAGTCCCCATACTTTGGTTCCGTCTTCCAGAATCGAAAAAGAGAGGTCTGATGCAGATTTTTTTACGCCTTGTTTAAGGAATTTACCAGTAATAGAGATAAGATAATAGTATGTTTGATTATCTGTTGATTTCTGTTTTACTTGAATGTTATTTGATGTTTGGTCTGGTTTACCATTGTACATGGATTCTAAAGCATAGGTGACGTTTTGAACCGATTTTGACACACTACTCCAAGGTATATTTACCTTAGTTTGAACATTAGTATTAGGTACTTTAGAATTAGAGCATCCTGCAAGCACAAGGAATGGTAATAGGAGACTGACTTTAAAAAGCTTATTCAAGATAACACCACCTTGATTGAGTTATTTATATATCTGTTTTTACGACTTGATTTGTGCGGCTCTTCTAGAATTCATATAGTACCTGCACTGTTGTCTCACTTTCGTGCAGGTACTTACCTTAAGAAGTTCATTATACATTCGTTCATACACTTTGCTTTAGCACTTGTCAGCATCGACTAGTTCTCAACTGGCCAATGTGAGATAGAAGGATACTCTGATACTTAAACGCTAACCTTGCCGTTAGAACGGTATTGATGTTATTGAATTCATGAGCAACGTATCATGCCATGGCGTTTTACCCGCTAGTTCTAAACTAGTCCTTGAGGTTCGGGTAATACTATTCTTCAAACAATTCAGTTTTTTACATTACGACTATTCTTCCCAAGGACTTTTAAGGAATTGATATCGCAACAAACTCTCTGGTACGAAGAGTGCAAAGTCTTCTATTTTTGCTTTCTTCAAACGTAATTTATTTTCTTCTAAATAGTACTTTTAAGTCGGAGCCGAGATAATCAATTTCTCTAATTGAATTTAAGCCAATTTGTGAATCCATGTAAGAATGCGTTGTACTGCCGACTACTTTGATAGCTGCAGTATTATTGGGGTAGATAATTTGTACTTGCTGAATTTTCTTATCATTGATCAGCCCAGCCGTCACGATATAGTTTCTTTTTGGCTCGGAGGAAAGCGAACCTGACATCTGATGTAGGGTGTATGGTGAAGATTGATCTACTTGTGCAGTATCAATATTCTCTAATGTCGACATCGATCCTGATTGATTTACATAGGCAATGCCCTCGAAGGGTTTGTTTGATAACCTATATGTGAAGAATAAAAAAATATTTTTACTATGTATTTGGGTGTTGATGAGGTGGAAATCCTGAATAGTTGAAGGGAGAGACATTGAGAGTAACTTTGTCCAGTTGCTCCCATTGATATGAGGGTGCGAAATATGTTCCTGTGTTGCGTCCTTAACAGGAATACTATTTTCTGTTACTTTCTGATTATGCGAAGGAGTACATCCTACTAGTAAAATTAAAAATAGCCCAAGCCCCAGTAATCTTTTCATAGACATTAGTTTCCCTCATTTCTGTAGTTTAGTGTTTTCCGGAAATCAATGAGTTTTATTTGTTCATTTTGTCCCCACCACTCTGATTCGTAAGATAACGCAGTTTGTTGAATAACGAATGCAATCTCTTGCGGCGAGAGTTTTGGGTTTTTTGCTTTAAGAAGTGCTGCTAGTACCGTAACGTATGGTGTTGAAACGGATGTTCCTGAGAAAATTTCTTGTTGATATTTATGGGATGTATTATTGTAATTGATCGAATGGATTGCTTGGCCTGGAGCATAAACATCTACACGACGATTTACAGTGGTAGATGATAGAATGTTTAGATTTTTGTCTAAGGCACCAACAGAAATCAGTCCAGGCAAAGGATAAGAAGCTGGATAGTTGTAAATATTATTATACGTATTGCCTGATGATGCAATAATAACAATTCCATGTTTAATTGCTCTTACAATACTTTTATAGAGTTCAGGAGTCGAAACAGAAGTACTTAAACTAACGTTTATGATATCAACATGTTGGTTCGTCAATTGATTAATTCCGTGAGCTAATTCAAGAGAATTAAAATGGTTAGATGGAATATTAAATGCAACAATATGCACCCCTGGTAGAACACCTTGAAATCCCATAGAATAATTGTTCTTTTTTGCACCTATCAAAGAGGCAACAATGATTCCATGATGGCTCAAAGCAGGTGTGAAATCTGAATTTGCCCAAGTGATATTTAAAAATGGTATTGTAGGAATAAATCCTGTATCAATAATCCCGATCTTAATTTTATTAAAACTAGATTCAGGTATATGCAAGTCTATTGTATTTGCGTGCATGGTAAGCAAAGCAGAATGATTATTACTATAGTTTATCTTGTTAAAAGATACTTGTTTGGTTTGATATCCGGTAGTGACTATAGTCAAAGTGATTACAAAATAAATTAAAATATATATTTTCCTTTTGATCTTTGCCACCCTCTAATTAAACGAAGTCTTCCAACCCCTGTTATGAATATTGGTTGTTCTTCTGTCTCTTGTTGCTCTGTAATTTGTACACTGCAGTTCTGGTCATCAACGTCCACAACTTACTCAAGTGATAATAACCACATTTTATTTCGAAAAATCTAAAAGGGAGTGATATCCCCCTTTTAGATTCTCTCTTGTATGCATTAATATAGTATTGTGAATGAGCACTTTGTTTCCGCAGGAAACAAGTGCTCATTTGCACATTGGAACAGATTACCGCTATTTTAATGCCGCCTCAATTTGCTAAACTTTTTGCAAATTATAAGGGCGGTGTTTCGAGTGATTATTACCCATCATTTTCCAGTTGATCTTCCCTGTTATTTTCAGCTCGGCAGGGCCAATAATTTCCCTGTGATTGAATCTTGCCCGATTTGTAAGTCCCAACAGAAGTTAAAACGCCATGGTTTTTATAACCGCTACGCGATCGAGACCGATGCAGAATATCGGATTCCCATTTGCCGTTACAAATGTCCGAATCCCAAATGTAACAAAACATTCGCTATTCTTCCGGATTTTCTGCTTCCCTACTTTCAGAACACGCTCTCTTCCATCTTGCAGACCTTACAACTATTCTGGGCTTATTGTGTACTGCTATTTAGCCGCCAGTTAGTTTGTTTTTACCGGAAACGGTTGATGGCCAAAAGCAAAATCATCGAGATGTTCTTTCGTCTTGAGGGGAACAAACAGATCTTCCCAGAAGATCCCATAGAAAAAGCCATAATGCTTCTGAATATGATTGAAACTCTCCCCAGAGTCACCTTCATTCGAAAGTGGCACAATCATTACATTAGCAGCTTTATGGCACATTCATTTTATCACGGATCACCCGTGGCCAAAACAGAATAATGTTTCCACATACCTTTTTCCTCGTCAGGGACCGTGTACGGGTTTTATAATGCATCGTAATGGTTAGCCGGCTAGCCTTCGAAAAGGAAGAACGAGAAAGCGCGCCAGTTCTTTCCAATTTAGACAATGGGAGGCTACTTAACCAATGGATGAACAAAACCGGGAACGCGTGGCCCTTTTTCGCTATGGGATCATCGCTCCCTTGCTCAATGAACAGGTGGATCGCGCCACATATTTGGCTGAGGTGTCTGCCAAAACCCACGAAGTCCCTTACTATGGTTCCAAAGAATTTACACCCAAGACAATCTTAGCTTGGCTAAGGCAATATCGCCGTAATGGTTTTGACGCGTTAAAGCCCCAGGCACGTTCGGATCGAGGACAATCCCGATCGTTATCCGGTGAATTACAGCTGCACTTGGTATCCCTGCGTAAAGAAAATCAAGGAATGCCAGTGACGGTGTTTTATGACCAATTGGTGCAACAAGGAGAGATTTTACCGCAGGATGTATCTTATACCTCTATCTATCGCTTACTGAAAAAGGAGGGATTGCTGGGGAAGGGGATAGTGCGTTCGCCCGAACGAAAACGGTTTTCTCATGATACGGTCAATATGCTCTGGCAAACCGACCTGTCAGATGGGCCATATCTTCGTACAGGCGACAAAAAAATCAAGACGTATTTAATTGCGGTGATCGATGATTGCTCTCGCCTATGCACATTTGCGCAATTTGTCCCATCCGAGAAATTTGACGGGCTACGCACAGTCTTGAAAGAAGCTTTGCTTCGCAGAGGCATTCCCAAGATGCTGTATACCGACAACGGCAAGATCTTTCGTTCCGATACGCTGCATTTGGCTTGTGCAGAATTAGGCATACACCTCCTGCACACGCAGCCCTATGATGCCGCTAGCAAAGGGAAAATAGAACGCCTGTTCGGAACGATTAAGACGCGTTTCTATTCGCTGTTAAAAGCAAAACCGGCTTCTTCATTGGAAGAACTGAATGAACGGTTTTGGAAGTGGTTGGAGGAAGACTACCATCGCAAGCCACATTCTTCTCTCAATGGAAAAATGCCGCTCGAAGTGTACTTGTCCCAGATTGATCAAGTACGGATGGTCGACGACCCTGCCAAATTAGATCCTATCTTTCTTAAACGGGAGAATCGAACTGTCAAACATGACGGAACGTTTTCGCTCAATAACCAGCTGTATGAAGTTCCCGAGCGATTTATAGGTCAAAAGATCGAGATTCGTTACGATGAACAAGGCGTGCATATCTATGAGGACGGGAAACCAGTCGCTCGCGCTTCTGAAGTGAATTTTCATGATAATGCTCATGTAAAACGAAAACGACCCGCCATCTCCTTCGCTGATATGCAAGGGATGGACAGGAAAGGAGAAGATAGGGAATGATCATGGCATTCTATTCCCTTTCCAAAATCCCTTTTGCCAAGGAAACCAAAGGTATGTCGCCCTATACTTCCCGTTCCTTTCAAGAAGCAATGGGATGTTTAACCTACATGAAGCAGGTTCGCGGCATGGCACTTGTTGTCGGCGACCCGGGAGCCGGTAAAACCTACGCCTTGGGTGCATTTGCCGAAGGCTTGGGCCAATCGCTCTACAAGGTCATCTATTTCCCGTTGTCTACAGGAACAGTAACTGACTTTTACCGTGGATTGGCCTTCGGCCTAGGAGAACAGCCACAAAGTCGGAAAGTGGATCTGTTTCGCCAAATCCAACAGGCGATTAGCCGTTTGTTCTACGAACAAAAGATTACGCCGGTTTTCATCCTTGACGAGATGCAAATGGCCAAAGATGTCTTTTTACAAGATTTGAGCCTGCTCTTTAATTTTCACATGGATACCCAGAATCCTTTTGTCCTTCTTATATGCGGCTGGCCTTACTTACGGGACCGTCTGTCGTTAAACCCACATAGATCCTTATCCCAGCGGCTTTTGGTTCGACATCAGGTCGAGCCGCTGGATAAGGAAGAGGTCAAGGGATATATGGAGCATCACCTTGCCTATGCCGGGGCGAAATATCCGATTTTCACGGAAGACGCAATAGAAGCTGTTAGTGCCTGTTCCAATGGATATCCACGCCTGATTAATTTATTGGCTATGCACGCCCTATTATATGGCAGCCAAAACAAAAAAGAACAGATCGATGCCGAAGTCATCCGGATCATCGCCCCGGAGTGCGGTCTGGCATTGAGATAGCTTGGATGGCTTAGAACGAGTCAAAGGGGACAACCCTGATCCCCAAATATTCTCAGGAAAGGAAAGAATCATGATGACCCGAACCCAAAAACCAGGAATCCTCGTCTATTGTCCTGCCAAGGAACGCTGGCAAATCCAAAAGATAGACCATTCTTACGACCTTCACTGCGGCGATTGTTTCGAGATTAAGGTAGGCTATGAGTATATCCCTTGTAGAATAGAACTTGGCTGTGAATGGCTGTTATACCTTCGGGAAACTCGATTTTATTTACATCCAAAACAGAAATACGAAGTGAAAGTCGATTAACAAAGAGTGACAAGTGATTACTTCTTAGACCCAGTAGAAAGGCAATAGCTAAATGCTATTGCCTTTCTACTGGGTGCAACAAGCGATAGCGCGTTAGGAAAAAAGCAAACTTGATCACGTATTAGACGAGTATATAGGGAATGAACGATTTGAACAAGAGCGGAATTGGGATAAAGTGTAGTTGAAGTAGGATGGATTGGATAATAGTGGAATGAAATACTCGCCAGAAGACCGCGAAAGCGTGCAAATTTTTTAATCATTGGCTAATTTATTCTGAAAAAGGGGCCTAAAATCTTTCGATATGGGACCTAAATAATTTGCAAATCCTAAGCCGATTTATTGTGCAAATTCACAATAGTATTAAGTATACTGTGCTTGTGAGTAATCAACACTACCATCATAAGCTGCTTCTGTCACCGCAAATTGATGCCATTGCCCACCGCTGCTAACAGAAATGGATAGGCCGGCATAACTCGCCGAGAAACTACTGCTCACCTGGAAGAAAACGTCTGTGTATCCCTGAACCCAAGTGCTACTTCCGTTTGTTGAAGTGGTGTACGGCATATTCGAATTCGAAAAAGTATTCACTTGAACAACACCGTAACTAGCCTCACTACCCTGATCCAAAGTTCCTACTGCCTCTTGGTTAGAATAACCTTTATTAGATTCCGTCCAATTAAGTTGATCTTCAACTTTCGAATAACTCACACCATCCTGATATTCCCATTGTGTAGTGCTTACCCAATTTCCATCGCCATCGCCATCAACTCCTAATAGAGCACTTTGAGTCCAAGGGCCTGGATCAGCAGTATCTGTCTGAAGTTTGCCACTATAATTTGGGACAGTTTTAAAAGTGGCTTTTATCGAGCTACTTGGCGCTAAATATGGGGAATCCTGTATCAACAGAACTATTAATTTTAAATGTTTGGGGCCCAGATACATTGATTGGACCGAATGAGTTATATGTCCATATCAAACGTTTACGGGATCGACTAGAGGACGATAGCCGTAATCCTAAATGCCTTTTAACTATTCGTGGTGTAGGATATATACTATATCCTAGAAAAAAGTAAAATGGTTATCAAATTAGCTTCCTCTGAAGGTAGCGTTTGAAACCAAAAACATAAGAGCGGACATTTCCACCCAAATTAGGATGATTAAAAGCGGTCGTAGCCAGTTATGGTTGCTGTCCACTAAAAAAACTGGATCGGATATCCAAATTTAAAAACCCACTCGAAAAACATTTCGAGTGGGTCTTATTGTGTATTCCCGTCTGACAAAAAATCTTTCCATTCATCAAATGTGCCTTGCGAAGAAGCCGGTTCTTTGTTTCGAAGGAAATGGTATAAAAGCGCGTCTGATAAAATAAAAATTTAAGCATGGATGAACAGATGTTTTCACATATGCCTGAAAAATACGAAATATTCTAAAAGTGCGTGTTCAAAAAGTGGTCAAGTAAGACACAAGGAGTGCGAAGTCGAAGCACGAAAAGCCGACGGAGTGTACGTGTTTGGTACATGAGTAAGGCTTTTTGGGATTCGGCAAAGCAATCCGCCGTGGAGTTTTGACTACTTTTTGAACATCTTCTAAAAAAGATTGCTGATTGTTTTTGACAGGAAGGGAATTTACTTCACATGGCGAAGAACATCAATTGGCGATATTATGGGACACGGATTGGCATCTGCTTTGCTGGTGTCTTCTTTGTTGTCCAACATTCGTTCAGAGTCGTTTTCCGAATGTTCGCCAAAAGAAATTTTGCAAAGAGTGAACCGGTATTTGATTCGGGATGTTCGCACTCCCATGTTTGTCACCGCTGGTCTTGTGCTTGCCGATCAAAGCCAACAGACGATTACATACGCAGGCGCTGGCCATCCTTTTCCTTATTTGATCAACAAATCGGGCGTTCAGGAAATCGAATTGCCATCGATTCCTTTAGGTGTGGATGCACAGGCGGTTTTTGAACAGATGACAGTTTCCATGCAGCCGCATGATATTTTAGTCTTATACACAGATGGATTGGTTGAAGGGGAAATAGCACGCTGTTTATGGTCCGCTTTCGACACATAGAAAGAAAACTTGAGTCAGGATAAAAACAGTTTCGAATAGCTATGAACAGCCATGTTCAAGGAAGAATTCCCACTGTGGGAATGTGGGAAGCAGGCAAAGGAGAGGAAAGATATGCAGCATGCACACACACATGTATATGGCACATTTCCCAGCCGGTTGGGCACTGAAAAATTGGCGCTTGTAATGGCGGAACGCTTTCTGGCTCCATTTCATATAGACGAAGAAATCGTATCGGACATTAAAACAATCTTGGCCGAATGTTGCTTGAATGCCATGGAACATGGAAATGCGTTTGACCCCTTGTGCGATTACGCCGTTGAACTCGAGTTGGAAATGAAGGAATTGTTGATTCGCGTTTTCAATAGTGGTACATCAAACATAGACAAGGATGAGGTCATAAACGCTTTTCCCACAATCGAGAGTGCGTTCAGCGAAAACAGCCGCACACGCGGCTGGGGGCTGCAGTTAATTGATCAGTTAGCGAACAATTGGGAATTCTGCACGAGACAAGGAAGAACATTTCTGGAAGTCCAAGTTAAGATTCCAAATCGGAATGGAGGTGAAAGACTTGCCGGACAATAGCAAAATTTCAACGTATACAAAAGAAAACACCTGGTGTGTCTGTTTTCAGGATGAATTGACGCGAAATGAGGAAACCGTGTTTTTTCAGACCTATCCTTGGCTTGCTTCCTTCCATGAAAGCAAGGATATACTGTTTGATTTCACGAATACCCGCTATATCAACAGTGCAGGGATTGCTTTGTTGATTCGCTATGTACGCGAAGCACGACAGAAAGAATATTTCTGTTATGCAGTTGGTGTATCCAGTCATTACCAGAAAATCTTCCGTATTGTAGGACTTTCCTCATACATAGAAAATTTTCCCGATGCGTTCAGCTTTTTTGAAAGAATGCGCCTGCGCCGAAGCTATTCAAATGAAAGATAACAAAGAATAATAAATCCCCCATGCAAAGATGGGGGATTGTGACATTCGCGTTCATCAGGCTCCACAACCCGAAAGCATGAACGCGGCGCAATATGTCGGCTCGAATGAAGTATATCATATGGATGTACAAAAGGCAAAGTTGATTGTTGGAAAATCAAAAGTACACAAGCAGTTACCGAAGCTGTTCGTTAAAAAAGCCTAATGTCCTGGCAAATGCGTCTCGTGCCGCTGTTGGATTGTAGGATGCCCTTGTGTCATTAAAAAATGCATGATGTGCTTTTGGATACACATGATACTCGTAAGATTTGCCTGCTTCTTTCATCGCGGCCGCAAAAGCGGGAACTGCGTCTGTGATCCGTTTATCCAATTCCCCGTAAAAACCCAGAACCGGACACTGAATGTGGGAGATCGCCTCCGGTTTTGGGGCGTTTCCATAAAAGATAACAGCGGCATGTATGTTTGGATCTTTGCTGGCTAATAATGCGGATAAAGCGCCGCCCATGCAAAAGCCGACAGATCCGATGGGCTGATTTTTGGTCACTTCATGCTGATTCTTCAAAAACATGGATGTTTCTTGCAGTTGCCCCGCATAGTGATCGATTTTTGCCAATACGTCGCCAAATAATGTTCGGAAAGTTTCCCGCAATTCTGTTTGTTTCGGATCCGGCAATTTGGCTAATGCTGCTTCTCTTTGCTCCTCACTGCCCCACGCGGTGGGCGGCAAACTTTCCAGAAATGCTTTGATCCCTTCGATGCGATCTGGCTGCAAAGCGTCCGGCCGCTCGCCGCCTTCCGCGAAAAGATCAGGAGCAATGGCCAGGTAACCGGCTTGTGCAAAACGTTTTGTCACATCTTGAATGTGATGATCCACACCCCATATCTCCTGAATGACAATGATGGCTGGAAGTGTATGACTGTTGTTCGCAGGCTTTGCTAAAAATGCGCGAAATTGATTGTTTGTGCCGTAATCGATCCACTCTGCATGTAAAGTCACAAAGATCCCTCCCGGAAAAGTGAAAAGCTCCGCTACTCCTTTTTGACCCATTCAAACGATCTGCAAATCAACTATGTTTGTAACACAATTTAGTCTAGGTAATTACATTTTAAAAGTCAAATCATCACGATAGGAGTAAAGAATAACCGACTTCAGGCGTTTACAAGCGGAGTATTCATTAGGTTCATCATCTATCCCTATTTTCATGGTACAACTTCAGAGCAACATACTGTAGGATAGGATTGTAGGATCTGGACTGCAGGACTCTGGGTTGCAGGATCTGGCTGTGGAATTTTGCATGACGCGCGCAGAAAACAGGAATCTCGATATATACTACTGGTATAAAGATAGTTTCGGAAAGGGAGGGACGAGCGTTTTACGCTCTTTCCGGCGGTGTCGTATGGGTAGCGAGGATTGTAGTAAGGAGGAGTCGGCGATGGATCGAACCATTCGAGTCCTATTAATCGAGGATGATCCGATGGTACAAGAAGTGAATCGGCAATTTGTGGAGAATGTAGTGGGTTTTACAGTTGTCGGAATCGCAAACAATGGCGTTGAAGGCATTCAGAAAATAAACGATTTGAAACCGGATCTCGTTTTGCTTGACGTTTTTATGCCATTGAAAGATGGATTGGATACACTTGCGCAAATTCGCGAACAAGTGGAAGTCGATGTCATTATCATTACAGCAGCAAACGATATGCGTACCATTCGGTGGTTTTTGCAAAAAGGGGCTGTGGATTACATAATAAAACCGTTTAAGTTTGAACGAATCAAGAAATCATTAGAAAATTATTCTGCAAGGAAAAGGAGCTTGGATGAGGGACGTTCCGTAACACAGGCGGAATTGGATCAATTGCTGCATGGGAAGCATCTCATGGAACACATGAATGCACCGAAAAAGCAGATGATTCTTCCAAAAGGATTAAATGAAATTACACTCAATCGCATTTTGGAGTTTTTAACGAAGCAAAGCGTATCTCTATCCGCCGAAGAAGTGGCAGAGGGTGTGGGGATCGCAAGAGTCACTGCGAGAAGATACTTGGAATATTTAGAGGAAAACGGGAGTGTAAAAATCGATATACAGTACGGCGGGGTTGGCCGCCCTGTGAATCGTTACCTGATACGCAATGAATGACTCAGGGAGTAGAACAATACAATGTGTGAATGGCGACCGATAGACAATGAGCACTCGTTTATCGGTCTTTTTTCTTGGATTCTAATGGTATTCAAAAATTTATCAGGCATACTGTAAGTGAAGGTTTCATACGTCCTGGAAACAGTCGATACAACCATTCTGAACTCTATACAGTTTCAAACAACCGGAATGTTTGGAGGTAACAATATGGCAAAGATGAGCAATACGATGGTTGCACTCTGTGCAACTGCAATCGGAATTATTTATAGTGCGGGATATGTGGTGACAGAAAATCCCGGTACTGCCATTGCGAAAAATATACCAGCCATGTCCGCTTCCGCACAACCGGAGCAAAAGACAGTTGCGGAGGCAGATTCTGCACAACAAGCGCAGAACGACTCCGAAGCAAATGCAGCAGATGTTACGGCGAACCAGGGAAATGCCAGTACATCAAAGGCTGCTGCCAGCCAAGGCAAATACCGTGATGGCACGTATTACGGCCAGGGAACCAATCGCTTTGGAACCGTAGGAGTAGCAGTGACGATCAAACAAGGCAAAATCATATCCTGTAAAATTACGGAAAGCAGTACACATTATCCGCAATCCTATATTGATCCTGTGTTGCCGGAGCAAGTGGTGGCACGGCAAAACGGAAATGTCGACGTAGTTTCGGGAGCTACAAGAAGTACGGAAGATTTTCAAATGGCAGTTCAGCAGGCGCTCCAACAGGCGCAAGCGTAAATAGGCATTCCTTGCGTAAATTCCTTATTGCCGGAGAAAAAGGAGGAATAGCGCGGATGATGACTCATACAGCAAAACGAACATTTGTACAATCGACACTCTGCATGGGTACGGTGGTTTCCGTAAAAGTAGTGACTGCTCATGCCGAGATGGAAGCTAAGGAATGCATGACGCGAGCATTTGATGCGTTTCATTTCGTGGAACGTGTGTGCAGTCGTTTTCATGAACAAAGTGAACTCAGGCGTCTTTCCATGCATGTGGCGACACCTGTACGAGCAAGCGATATTCTTTTTGAAGCCATTCGCTTTGCATGGGCAGTGGCGAATCTTACAGGTGGAGTGTTTGACCCGACAATTGGCCATACGTTGGAGACGTACGGATTCAATCGCCACTATTTAACAGGTGATCGAATCGAATCGAATCCTTGGACCACATGGATGGACAATGCTGAGAATTCCGTCAGTTATTTGGATGTTGAGCTAAATGAAGAAAATCGGACGGTTCTCTTGCGAAAACCGCTGCTACTGGATCTGGGAGCAGTAGCGAAAGGATTGGCTGTGGACATAGCGGCGAAGGAATTGAATGATTTTGAAGGTTTTGTAATCGATGCCGGCGGAGATCTTTATGTCGGCGGAATGAATGAACAGGAGGAGCCTTGGCTTATTGGGATTCAGCATCCTTATCGTAAAGAGGAATCCATTTGCTCGGTGCGGGTGACGGATATGGCCGTTTGTACTTCCGGCAGTTATGAGCGAAAAAGTCCGGTAAAGGAACGGACGCATCACCTGATTGATCCGCGCTCAGGCACTTCACAGCCTGACATTGTAAGCTGTACCGTAATTGCACCTTTTGCGATGATGGCCGATGCATTTTCAACAGCAGCTTTTATTTTGGGTCATGAGCAGGGGGTTCGGCAGTTGGAGCAAGTGGATCTCGATGGTTTGCTCATCACGCCGAATTTGGATATCTATACGACAAATCAAATGAAGAGGTATTTGTATGAACACAAATAGAGGAATGGAGCAGACGCTAAGCCGCCAACAAACCTATAGCCGCAAGCAAACACAAGTCAGACCACAGGGAAATACGCAAAAGCAGCAACGGAAATTTCTCATGACGCCGAAACTCTATGTAATGATTGTGCTCATCGTCATGACGGCGATTGCGGGAATGCACGCAGCAGATCGTCAGGGGATTCTCAATGCCTGCGCTGCTATCGTAACAGCCTTGTTATTGGACTTGCTGATTGGGGTTTTGCAAAAACGCAATCGCCTGTTTTCTGACGGCGGCGTCATCACCGGACTCATTGTAGCGCTTGTTTTAAGTTCCATGACACCTTGGTATATCTGTGCGTTGACGACCGGGATTGCAATTGTTTCCAAACACGTGTTGAAGATAAAAAGAAAACCGATTTTGAATCCTGCCGCTTTCGGGCTGCTTGCGGCAATTCTTTTGTTTTCAAGCGGTCAAAGCTGGTGGGGAGCCATGTCGGAATTGCCGATTTGGTCGATCGCCTTTTTGCTTGTCGGCGGCTTTCTCGTCACAAGTCGGGTGAATAAATTTCCACAGGCATTTTCCTTTTTGGCTGTGTATTTCATCTTGTTGCTATTGATGGGGTTTCTCAACTTTGGTCAGGCAGGAGACGCTCTGCGCACACCTTTCATCAACTCCGCTCTTTTTATGGCGTTTTTCATGCTGACAGATCCCCCGACATCTCCCGGCAAATACAAAGATCAGGTCGTGTTCGGCTGTATAACAGCAATCGTCGGTGTGGCTATTTTTATGATGTTCGGAGGACTTACTTATCTATTCATAGGGTTGCTCGCAGCAAATGTCTGGAACGCGTATCGCATCTATAAAAGCAACATATAGCTGTCATATAAAAACACCAGAGTCGGATACTCTGGTGTTTTACGTGGTACTAACTCAACTGTATTTAATATAAATAAAATCGCTTACAAAAATTAATCGCAAAATATACGTATGAGCTCGAGGCGCTTTTTGTTTGTTTTTTCTACTCTTTTATTGAATAAAGCGTTTTCATTTATTACAATAAGAACTATACGGCATCAGTTGATCGCTTCTACTGGGATGACGTGTTGCGTAATGAAACGTTTTATGTTCGGATTTTGTTCGGATGCATCTCAAAATCAAACATTTTTAAAAAACAGGAAAAAGGAAGCTGCGAAATGGATGTCGTCACAATAGGTGAAACAATGTTGTTATTTACTCCAGATTCCATCGGTTTGATGCGGCATGCCAACACCTTTTCAGCAAAAGTTGCGGGGGCGGAGTCGAATGTCGCCATCGGTTTATCGCGGCTTGGCCACAAAGCCGGCTGGATCAGCCGGGTCGGGGATGATGAATTTGGAGAAAAGATCCGCTCGTTTATACGGGGAGAAGGTGTGGATATCAGTCTTGTCAAAAAGGACAGCACGGCACCGACAGGAATCTTTTTTAAGGAATTCAGGAATCCTTCCGATGTTCGAGTCTATTATTACCGCAAACATTCGGCAGCAAGCCTTATGTGCAAAGAAGATATAAATGAGGAATACATTTCAAAGGCGAAATATTTGCATATTACAGGGATTACGCCTGCACTCAGTGATTCCTGTCATGAAATGGTGCTCAAGGCGGTTCATTTGGCAAAAAAGCATGGGGTAACGGTCGTTTTTGATCCGAATTTGCGCAGAAAACTGTGGGAAGAAGAACGCGCCCGCCGGGTTTTGTTAGAGTTCGTCCGGCATGCGGATATTGTTTTGCCGGGAATCAGTGAAGCAGAATTTCTGTTTGGATCAAGAGATCCTGTGGAATGTTCGGAGTTGTTTTTGAAACAGGGAGCGTCCCTCGTTGTGATGAAGTTGGGAAACAAAGGTGCGTACTACGTTTCGGAAAAAGTGAACGGGCGTGTCGATGGGTTCAAGGTTCCGCAAGTTGTGGACCCGGTTGGCGCAGGAGACGGATTTGCTGCCGGATTTCTTTCCGGCATGTTGGACGGTTTGCACGTTTCCCAAGCGGTGGAGCGGGGATGTGCTGTCGGCGCGATGGTAGTCATGGTGCCGGGAGATGTGGAAGGGCTGCCGGATCAAGCAGCTTTGCAATCCTTTATAACTGCTGCAAAAGATGGCGATGATGTACAACGTTGATCGACTGATTAACAGGACAAAAACATTTGGGAGATGTGTTGAGGATGAAACGATTACAACAGTTGTACGATTTCGGTATTGTGGCAATCGTTCGCGGCGCCAGGGCGAAGGATGTATTGCCGATTGCCAAAGCGCTGCAAAAGGGCGGCATTCAAGCGATTGAGATCACTTTGAATTCGCCAAATGCCCTGGCCGTCATCGAACAGGTAAAAGCGGAACTTGGCGACGACATGCTCGTAGGTGCCGGAACCGTGCTGGATTCCGAGTCGGCACGGGCAGCGATTGCGGCAGGCGCAACGTTTATTATTTCTCCCACCCTTGATGTCGGGACGATTGAGATAACGAAACGCTACGGCGCCATCAGTATTCCGGGAGCCTTTACGCCAACCGAAATTTTAACGGGGTTTCAGCGTGGTGCAGACATCATGAAAGTATTTCCTGCAACATCGCTGGGACCTTCGTATATCAAAGATATTCATGGACCATTGCCGCAAATTCCTTTGATGCCGACGGGGGGAATCGGCCTTGGAAATATTGCCTCTTATATACAGGCGGGTGCTGTTGCCGTCGGTGTAGGCAGTTCCCTGGTCAATGCCAAAGAAACGGTCAATGAAAGCTATTTGCGGCAATTGACAGAGAAAGCGCAGCAAATGGCGGCAGAAGTGCGGAGAGCAAGAAATGCGGAAGGAAGGAAAGAATGAAAGCTGCAAAAGAAACGATACATGAGGAGCGAACGTTATGAAAATAACAAGCTATCAATTATTTCAAGTCCCTCCCCGCTGGTTGTTTTTGAAAATTGAAACAGATGCGGGCATTGTCGGCTGGGGGGAACCGGTAATCGAAGGAAAGGCTGCAACTGTTGCGGCGGCTGTGAAAGAACTTATGGAGCATCTGATCGGCAAAGATCCGCTGCGGATCGAGGATCATTGGCAAACGATGTACCGGGGCGGTTTTTATCGCGGCGGTCCGATACTTATGAGCGCCATTGCCGGAATTGATCAAGCCCTTTGGGATATCAAAGGCAAGTATTATCAGGCTCCCATCTATCAATTGCTGGGTGGAGCATGTCGCGATTCGATCCGGGTATATTCTTGGATCGGCGGGGATCGACCGAGCGATGTCGGCCAGGCGGCAAAGCAGGTGGCAGATGCGGGATTCACGGCTGTCAAGATGAATGGGACAGAAGAGTTGCAATATATCGATTCTTATCAAAAAATTGATGAAGCGGTTGCCAGAATCGCAGCGGTGCGGGAAGCGGTTGGCGGCAATATCGGAATTGGCATCGATTTTCATGGACGCGTCCACAAACCGATGGCAAAAATTCTGGCGAAGGAATTAGAACCGTTCCGTCCCATGTTTATCGAAGAGCCGGTATTGTCGGAGAATCATGAGGCATTGCGGGAAATTGCCAATCATACGGCAATCCCGATCGCTACCGGTGAACGGATGTTTTCCCGCTGGGACTTTAAGAAACTCTTGTCAGACGGTTATGCAGATATCATTCAGCCGGATTTGTCTCACGCCGGCGGAATTACGGAATGCAAAAAAATTGCATCCATGGCGGAAGCGTATGATGTGGCATTGGCGCCACATTGTCCCCTGGGCCCGATTGCATTGGCTGCTTGTCTGCAAGTCGATGCAACGGCTCACAATGCGTTTATCCAAGAACAGAGTCTTGGCATTCACTACAATCAGGGCAGCGATTTGCTCGATTACGTCGTGGATCGCACTGTTTTCGATTATAGCAACGGATATGTAAAAATTCCGCAGGGCCCTGGTCTTGGCATTGAAATCAATGAAGAACACGTAAGAAAAATGGCGGAGATCAGCCATAACTGGAAAAATCCCGTTTGGCGCCACAAAGATGGCAGTGTGGCGGAATGGTAAGAAAATAGGAGTTCGATTCATATGTCTTGGAAAGCAGCAGGTCTGCAAATCAATCATTATTTGGAACGTTGGATATTTATCTGGGTGCTTTCTGCAATGGCAATTGGCTACGTATTGCATGGAGTCCTTGCGCATCTGGAAGGAAGCATTGTCGCTTTGTTTGCATGTATGACGTTTGTGACCGCATTGGGAACAAGAATCAAACAAATCGGCTATGTCATGCGGCATCCCTATACCATCGTTCTGGCATTTTTCATGATTCATGTTTTCATGCCATTGTTCGCCTTCAGTATTGCCAAGCTTACTTTGGCACATCAGTCATCCTACATCACCGGCATCGTACTGGGGGCTTCCATACCGGTTGGAGTGACATCAGTGATGTGGACCGGTTTGGCAGAAGGCGACCTGCCTCTTGCACTGGCGATCGTTTCGATTGATACGCTGCTGAGTCCTCTGGTCATACCTTTAACGGTTCATGCAGTCGTTGGCAAATCTGTACAGATTCCGTTTGCAACGCTGTTTTGGGGATTGGTATGGATGGTTGTGATCCCGACCATCCTGGGGATTCTGATCAATGAATGGTCCAAGGGGAAAGCAAAGCAGGTGGTTCAGCCGATTGCGGGCCCCGCTTCAAAGATCGCCATGTTGTTGGTTGTGGCGATTAATGTGGCGGTTGTCGAACCGACGATTCAACATGGCAGCAACTTTAAGATGTTGTTGATCACATTGATCCTGGTTGCAGGGTTTGGCTACTTGATCGGACATTTCTCCGGCGTTGCTGCGAGATTGAAACCTGTAACTCGAATCGCCATGACATATAATGTCGGCATGCGGAATATCAGTGCAGGAATCACAATTGCGACACAGTATTTTGGCCATGACGTTTCCATTCCCGTCGTCTTGGCCATGCTTTTTCAACAGCCGTTCGCAACGTTCGTCTACTGGCTGTATATGCGAAAGACGCATGATGGAACGGGGAAACAACCGTTGCATGTGGCATAGGTATCGGTTTCCTGATTCGCGTTTCAGGGTACCACCAACAAAACGCGAATCAGGGAATGGATATTTTTCATTGAGCCATTAAACTGCAGAAGATGAAATCAACAATTCGAGTTTTGAAATGACTTCAGACAATATTTCTTCAGATGCTTTGCAAATGAAGGATGCTTGTCGGGATTGCCAATCCAGGCTTTTTACTTGATCAGAAAGGATGGCACCCTCAATTGGCAAATCCTGCGGAACAATAACCTCAAACGGATACCCCTTGATCTTTGATGTGACGGGGCAAAGTAAAGCCAAACCGGCTTTGCTATTGTAGGACTGGGGTGAAATAACAAATGCCGGTCTTCTTCCAGCCTGTTCGTGACCAGATTGCGGAGTAAACTGCAGCCAAATAAAATCTCCACGTTCCGGGATGTATGTACTTACCATACTTCACGACCTTTTGCAGGGCCTGTAGCAATCTCTTTGTGAATATTGTCAGGTGTTATTTGCGATACTAATTCTTCCAACTTTTGTTGCTTTCGTTTAATAATAATTTTGTCATTTTCAACGTCAAAATCAATCTCTGAACCTTCTTCAAGACCTGCTTTCACAGCTATTGCTTTCGGAATTCGTATGCCTAAACTGTTCCCCCATTTTTGAACTTGGAACAAATCATACACCTCCTACTTAAGTATATACAAAGTATATACTTAATAACAATGGAAATCAAGGATACAGATTCATCGATCGGTTGTCTTTAGTTAAGATGTGTACAAAACAATAGTAGTATATGCGACCTGAGAATGGTCGCTTTTTTTAATGCGGATAAACTGCTAAGCTTTAAAGTGTCGTACAAGTTTTGGATTTCTTCGGATCATGATTACACAAATGAATAATTTACTTGTATCCTTAATAGAGTTGTGTTTGGCATAATAATAGAATCAAATTGATTTTTCGTTAGCGACTGAGGAGAGGCATGTATGTTTGATATGTACGACACAGGTTTCGTGGTAATCGGGGGAATGGTTTCTTTGATGCGTTTTGTGCCTGATGGGATAAGAATCACAGTTGGTTCAGAAATGATATGGTTCACCGCTTTTCTGCTCGTCATTGTATTGTTGGGGTGTATTATTGCAAAACTCAAGCAGAATATTGCAAACTTGAAAAGGACGGAAATCAAGTTGCAAGAACAACAAGATCAATTGCAGACATTGATTCATGCATTGCCGGATGCAATCAACTTCAAGGATGCGGAAGCAAGATGGATCGAGGCGAATCCCCCCATGCTCCGATTGTTCGGACTTGAGGGTATTGATGTTTACGGAAAAACCGATAAAGAATTGGCGCAGTACACGTCGTTTTATCGGGATGCGTTGAATTATTGCGAAGTATCGGATGAGTATGCCTGGAAAGCGGGGAAAATCACCCGTGTGGAGGAGACGGTGTCTCAGCCGGACGGCAGCGTGAAAATCTATGATACGCATAAAGTGCCGATGTTTGATAAGAATGGCCGCCGCAAGGGATTGGTTGTCATAGGGCGGGACATCACCGAGCAAAAACAAATGCTTGAGGCGTTAAAAGAAAGTGAAAAGAAATATCGTACGTTGGTGGAATCTTCTCCGATCGGTGTCATGATTTATCAGAATGGCGTCATTCACTATATCAATCCTAGCGGCGCCGACATTTTGGGTGCTCCAAGCGCAGAATCTTTACAAGGCTTCTCCGTATTAAACTTCATTCACCCAGATGTTCAACCGGCTGTTTTGGAACAGATAAAAACGATGGCCGTCAGTCCACAAGAACCGATTGAAATCAAAGTTGTTTGTATGGATAAAAAAGAAGTGTATATTCAAATATTCACACTTCCTATTCGTTTTAATGGAAAATCTGCTGTTCAAGTCGTATTTAATGATATTACGGAACGTAAAACAACGGATGAAAAGATCCGATATTTGGCTTTTCATGACGCGCTCACTGGACTTCCCAATCGCAAGATGATGCACTCGCACTTGCGGGATGCATTGAAAAGTCGACAAACACATGAGTCTGTAGCAGTCATGTTTATTGATCTGGATTCGTTTAAGCATATAAATGATACATTAAATCACACAGTGGGTGATGAGGTTTTAAAAGATGTCGCACAGCGATTGCAGGCGTGTGTCTTTGATTCCGGCATTGCCTGCCGGATGGGCGGTGATGAGTTTGCAATCATTCTGCCGAATGTCACGAATATGAATATCGTTCAAGGGATAGCGGATGGCATTCTCAAACAACTGCGAAAGCCCTTGTTTATCGAGGACAGAATTCTTCGTGTCACTGCAAGTATTGGCATTTCCTTTGCTCCAGATCATGGAGAACAGGTGGAACCATTGATTCGCAGTGCGGATATTGCCATGTATGCGGCAAAAGAACGCGGCAAAAACAAGTTTTATGTCTATACGCAAGAACTGCACAACGAGTATTCCAGACGGCTGGAAATCGAAAATGCGCTGCGGGAAGCTGTTGAAAATGAACAGTTTGAAATCTTTTATCAACCGATTATCGACGTAAAAACAGGTCATGTAGCAAGTCTTGAAGCGCTGATTCGGTGGAATCGGCCGGAATATGGCTTTGTTTCTCCGACAGAATTTATCCCGATTGCAGAAGAAACAGGCCAAATCATATCGATCGGAAGATGGGTGGCACGCAGTGTGTGCCGGCAAATTAAAAACTGGCAACAGCTTGGATATTCATTGGTTCCCATATCGATCAATGTTTCCGGAATGGATTTTCAACTTCCGGACTTTATGGAGAGATTCAAAGAGATTGTCAATGAAGGCGAGATTGATCCAAAATGGATCGAAATTGAAATTACAGAGAGCGCGCTTATGAATGATATTCAGCATGCGATGCAAACGTTGAAAGATTTGAAGGAAATGGGCGTTCGATGTGCCATGGACGATTTTGGAACTGGTTACTCTTCGCTGAGCTACTTGAGAAAATTTCCGGTCGACAAACTCAAAATTGACCGATCGTTTGTCAAAGATATCTCGAATCAGGAAAATCAGGCAATTTTAAGAAATATTATTCAATTGGCGCGAAACCTCCGCCTTCTGGTAGTAGCGGAAGGAGTCGAGACACAAGAGGAATTGCGTTTTCTTCAATCTGAGATGTGTGACTATGTTCAGGGATACTTATACAGCCAACCGATCTCCGCAGCCGGGATTGAGGACCGCTTTTTGAAATAGTCTATCATTTTACTATACAGAAATTCTGGAAAATTGTTTATACTACAATTGTAGAATACTTGGATGGAATAGAAATGTGGCTGATAACACAAATTCATCTATTCAGCGATAATGGCAAAACTGCGGAAACGCAGTGACGCAAAGCTAAAGGGACTAACTCATGAGATTTCTTATGAAATGTCAGCCAGATACCGAATTGACTAGTTTAAAAAAGAAGGTGTGTTATTCATGTTGGCCTATACTCCGCAAGAAGATCAAATTATCATCAATTTTTACGGAAGAATCCCAATGAATGAGCTTGCAAAAATGTTGCCGGATCGCACGGAACATGCGATACGCAGCCGCATCAGACGATTGCGTGGAACCTCGGGCAGACGTAAAAAAGGAACAGCCGGATCAACAAAAATCGATCCTATCCCGAACGTCAGAAATGACCCCATTGATTCATACACAAACGAGTTATACGTCAAGTTTATCAAATATGTGGAACAAGCGCGCCATTTAACATCCGAACAAAAAGCAAAACCTGATATTAATCATATGATGCGGGTGTTTCGTGACATACATGGAAGATTTTCAACAGAAGAAAATCAAAGTGAAACTTTATTAGATCCCGTAACGGAGGAATCATCATGCTAAGCCTGGAAGGAAAAAGAGTTGTGCTGACAGGTTCCAGAAAAACGGCTGATTTGAGCGTAATTGTTGAAAAATTTCGCGGAATTCCTGTTTTAAGGCCAACACAGACAACAGTGGCAGTCAATGATCATGAAGTTGAGAGGGAAGTTGTTGCGTTTATCGAACGTGCAACCGATTGGGTCATTTTAACTACCGGAGTCGGTGGGGAAATTTTGTGCCAAGCTGCAGAACGATTAGGTATACAGGAAGATTTTATTTTGAAACTTCGTACATCAAGGATTGCTGCAAGAGGATATAAGACGGTTCGTTTCTTGAAAACGCTGGAAATTGAACCGACAGTTCGTGATGATGACGGTACGACAGCAGGCCTGTTACGAGCACTTGAACATTTTGATTTAAAGGGGAAGAAAATATCGCTTCAGTTGTACGGAGATCATGCACCGCGTCTCGTCCAATGGCTGAAGGCCCAAAATGCTGAGATTTATGAGATTTTGCCATACAAACACATAGCCCCAGAGTTGTCGATCGTCGAAACACTGATTTCGGAGATCCTGCAAGGCGAGGTGGATGCAGTTACATTTACAAGTACGCCACAAGTACGGTTTCTGATGGAGTATGCCCGGAAAAAAGCTGTTTCGCAGCAAATTGTTGCAGCATTTCAAGGCGACATCGTTGCTGTTGCAGTCGGGAAGGTAACTGCGGAGGCTTTAAAAGAAGAAGGAATCGATCGCGTTATAACACCGAAAGAAGAACGCATGGGAAGCATGATCGCCGCTTTGGCTCGTTATTATGAAGAAAACCGCAAATCGGACAAGTGATGGATTCTAACTCAAATTGTAAAAGAATCAATGATAACAGAATTCCGGCATGTTGCAAAATGATAGGTGCAACATGCCGGAATTCTGGATCAATCATGTTCTCTTCCTAAATGTATCCGGAAAAATCCCAAACATAGTCTCATGTGTTGCAATCATTTGCAAGAGAATGGATGTTTCGCTACAGATTCGAAAAGGAAATGGGGAGTGTGTCAAGACCTCGAAAGCCAATCAACCCTCTCCATTGTGGTTCATCGATCAAAAGTTCGAGCTTCGATGTTCGCCTAAGAAGTGTTTGAACGGCAATTTGCCCTTCTGTTCGCGCCAAAGCTGCACCCAAACAAAAATGAATGCCCCACCCGAATGCAAGATGCTGATTGGAAGTTCGCGCAATATCAAGTCTGTCAGGCTCAAAAAATACTTCAGGATCGCGATTTGCGGCACCTAAAAATAGATGCACTTGCTGGCCTTTTTTTATGAATTGATTCCCCAATCGCATGTCTTCCGTTGCAAAGCGAACTGTCATTTGCGTGGGTGTTTCATATCTTAGAAATTCTTCAACCGCTGAAGAAATCAGAGAAGGATTTTGTTTTAATTGTTCCAATTGATCTACGTTCGATAGCAACAAAAGCATGCCATTGCCAATGAGATTCACAGTATTTTCATGGCCGGCATTCAATAATAAAATACAGGTTGCCAATAATTCATCTTCATTGAGTGGGTTTTCCTGCTTTGTTTCTGCGAGTAATGCACTAATAAGATCATGTTTCGGATCTTCACGCCGTTTTTTGATAAGATATTGAAAATATTCAATCAATTCACCGGCAACTTCCGCACCCTTGTAAAGAGTCGTATCTGTTCGAATCAAATCAATGGATTGAATCAAGGTATTTGACCACTGTCGAAACCGTTCGCAGTCATCCATCGGCACTCCCAACACTCTGGCGATCACGATTGCAGGCAAAGGGAAAGCGTAATCGGAGATAACATCCATCGTTCCCGCGTCCTGCTTTGAATCGATCAGATAATCGGAAATTTCTTGCACATGCTCTTGCAGGTGCTGTGTATGTTGGTTGAATACTTTGCTCACAAATGTACGGATTCGGGTATGATCCGGCGGATTTTGGAAGAGAAACATATGTTCCTGTAATTTTACGAATGGCCGAAATCTTCGAAAGACGTTTGAAGCTGCAATCCGCTTTTGGAAACGGGGATTTTTAAGGATATCGAAAACATCTTGATACCGTGTAATCATCCACCCTTCCTGCCCGGGCAATGACAGCCAATGTATGGGATCATGGGAACGCAGCCAATGATATGTCGGATAAGGATTTGCAAGGAATTCCTTCGCAGTCGGATCGATTGTTTCTGTTTTGTACGTATTTTCATGTGAGCAGTTCTTTACCATGTGTGACCTCCAATCATCCCTATTTGTTTACCCACCAAGGATATTTTTTCGATTGCAAAATCCAAATCTTCCCGTTTATGTGTCGCCATGAGTGAAAAGCGGATTCGTGCCTGGTTCATTGGAACGGTCGGAGGTCGTATGGGAATCCCTGCAATTCCTTCTTCCAGCAATCTTTGGCTAAATTCCGTTGTTTGATCATTCGGGCCGATGAGAATTGGAATAATCTGTGTTTCGCTGCCGCAAATGTTAAATCCTAACTGTAATAACGAATTGCGAAAATATTCGCTATGCTCGAATAATGTCCTTCGCCGTTGATGTTCGTTTGGAACAATTCGAATCGCCGCATAAATGGCCCCAAGGATTGCAGGCGGCAGAGCGGTCGTGTAAATAAAACTCCGCATTTTGTTTGTAAAGTACTCCATTAACCACCGATCTCCGACAGCATATGCTCCAAAGCAACCCAATGCTTTGCTAAACGTCCCCATCTGAATCTCTACTTTATCCTGGAGTTTCATATGATGAACAAGACCCTCGCCATGTTCGCCGAATATTCCGCTGCTATGCGCTTCATCGACCATCAGAATGGCATGATAGCGTTCTTTTAACGTAACCAGGTCCTGCAGTTTCGCAAGATCTCCATCCATGCTAAAGACTGTGTCTGTCACAATGAGTTTGCGCTTATGAAAAGGCGCTTGTTTCAATAATGTCTCCAAATGATTGAAATCGTTATGACGATAGCGTTTATGCTCAGATCTGCTCAAAATCACTCCATCGACAATACTGGCGTGGTTTAGTTTATCGCTGAATACGATTCCGTCCCGCCCGATAATCGAGGAAATCATTCCGATATTCGCCGAATAGCCGCTGCTGAAAATAAGCCCGGCTTCTGCGCCTTTCCATTTTGCCAAAGCGGATTCCGTTTGCTCATAAAGAGGATAGTTGCCGACAATGAGTCTTGAAGCAGCAGCGCCTGTACCGATTTCGCGAACGGCATGGATCATCGCCTCTTTTAGCCGTATATCGCCAGCCAGCCCCAGATAGTTGTTGGAAGAAAGATTCAGCAAATTGCGATGATTGATTGTAAGCCAAGGCTGTTCCGCCGCTTCCACTTCGGTTAATTTTCGTTTTTGAGAAAGTTTTTGCAGTTGTTCCAATTCTTCTTTTAATTCCGCTTTCCAAATCGTATCCATATCATTTCCTTTTCCATTCTTTTTCTCCTGAACTCGTTTCAGCAAGCTGAAACATCGGGAAATCAGGTGGGAGTCTTAACTCTGAAAGCATTATCATGATGCGTCTTTAGGATCTTTTCTTCAACTGCCAAGATGTGCTTCGATTGCAACAATATCCAGAGAATGCTCGATGGCATCAAGAATTTCATTTCTGTTTTGGTTTTGACCAAGCCAAGGGACAGAGCCTAGAACAGGCACGTTTCCAAAATGCGCAATCAATTCCGGATTCGTTTGTTCGGCAATCCCCGGCGTTGTCCGGCCAAGACCGGAAATGATCACCCCGGCAATCGTCAGGCCATATTGTTTGGCATATTCAGCAGTAAGAATCGTATGATTGATCGTTCCTAAATTAGGACGTGCAACAATAAGAAGGGGAAGCTTCAACATGGCAGCCAAATCTATCACCATGCCGTCTTCCACATAGGGGACTGCAAGTCCGCCTGCCCCCTCTACAATTAGGAAACGGTGTTTTGTCAGAAGTTCCATATATCGCTTTTTGATGTCGCCCAATTGCAGCGTATGACCGGCCCTTCTCAAAGCCAAATAAGGGGTTAACGGTTCTTCGACAGAAAAAGGGCAAATCTGGTCATGCGAATCATCGACCCCGGAAAGATATTTTAGACGTGCCGCGTCACCTTCCGGGTTCGAAGCCATATGACCGCTTTGGATTGGTTTGAATACACCGATATCCACTCCACGGCGCCGGAGAGCTCCTGCAAGTCCGCCTGCAATAACCGTTTTCCCGACATCGGTATCCGTGCCTGTGAGAAAAAAACCACTCATTTGCATTCCACACTTCCGTTTGGTTGTTTTATGGTTCTTTATGATTCGGTCACTTGTTTAATAGCCTGATAGAGTATATCGAGCATTTCGTCCAGTTCCTCCAGAGTCGATGCCAGCGGCGGCATAAATACGACCACATCGCCTAATGGCCGGAGGATCATGCCTAATTCCCGGCTTTTCCCGCAAACGCGAACTCCCATTCGTTCCGTCCAATCGTAGGGTTGCTTTGTGAACGGATCGGCTACCAGCTCAATGCCGATCATAAAACCTTTTTGACGGATATCACCGACATGAAACAATTCATACAAGGCTTGCAACCGTTGGTTCAAGTAGATGGATTTTTCGGCTACGTCTTCAACTACACGATTTTTGCGAAACAATTCCAAATTTGCCAGGGCAACGGAGCACCCTAATTGATTTCCGGTGTAACTATGTCCATGAAAAAATGTTTTCATTTCCTCAAAATCACCTAAAAATGCGTTGTATATTTCGTCTGTCGTGACAGTAATTGCGAGGGGAAGATATCCTCCTGTCAACCCTTTGCCTGCAGTCAAAATATCAGGGGTTATCCCCTCATGGTTGCAGGCGAACATGGCACCTGTTCTGCCAAAACCTGTAGCTACCTCATCTGCGATCAATAATACATGATATTGATCGCAAAGTTCCCGCAGACCTTTCAGATATCCGTCCGGCATGACGATGATGCCGCTCGCGCCTTGAACGATCGGCTCCACAATCATTGCTGCAATCTCATCCGAACGTTCGGCCAAGACTTGCTCGACTTGTTGCAAATGGCGCTTTTTCACTTCATTTGGATCATCGCCATATGGTGATCGATATATGTATGGAAACGGAATTTTAATTGTTTGAAATAAAAGGGAAGAGTATGTTTTATGAAAAAGATCAATGGCACCAACAGACACGGCGCCTATTGTATCCCCGTGATACGCTTCCTTCATGGATATGAAATATTTTTTATCGGGCTGATTCCTAAGCTGCCAATATTGAAAAGCCATCTTTAGGGCGATTTCTACCGATGTGGCGCCGGAATCAGAATAAAAGACTTTGGCAAGACCAGGCGGCATAATTTTTATCAATTCTTCCGCCAACAAAATAGAGGGAATATTTGCTAATCCCAGCAAAGTAGAGTGTGCGATTTGATCGAGTTGGTCCCGAAGCGCCTGGTCCAATTCCGGCACGCAATGGCCATGTACATTTAACCAGATCGAAGACACTCCATCCCAATATGCATTTCCGTTGACATCATACAATTTTCGGCCATTTCCCCGCGCAATAATGATCGGATCCTCTGCGAGATAATCTTTCATTTGTGTAAATGGATGCCAGAGATATTGTTTGTCCTTTTTTGCAAGTTCTTCATACGAATGGACTGGAGTTTGCATTCTGAATCCCCTTGTAAAAATATTGAATAGCCTCATCATATTTTAACATAAAAGAGTGGATTTTTTTGGAGAGGTTGCATTTGAAGATGGAAATGTTCTGCTTCGATGCATGTAAAAATCATCAGAATCAGATGGAGCAAAGACTCCACCTGATTCAAGTTTCGCTTATACAGAAGCACTCGGCGGTTGCGGGGGCTTCCAATCAAAATCGGGATTGTAACGAACATTGCTGCTAAAGCCCATATAGCAATACAGAACCAAAAATGCGAGAACGACGAAACTATTAATGGCAGGTATGACATAACCAATAAATAATAATGCCCATAAAGGATTCATGTTAAATGCTTTCAATAATCGTATGGTCCAGATGATTGAAAAAACCAGATTTACAATCGGGATGATAAGCCAAAGAATATTCCAGGCGCTTTTTTTAATTGTCCACATGAAAGGCCAAAGGTTGGCAATCGGGATAAATGCAAGCCAGGGCGACCAAACGTTTGCTTTTGTATACATCTTATAAAACGCAAATCCTTGTAAAATCCATGCGGCAATCCCCAAGATCACCCATAATACTAAGAACGTGCCAATCATTCCACCCAAAATTCCCGCATCCGCATGATTCACTTCCTCTTTCCTCCTTTTGATGTAGATTCAGGATAGTATATAGAAATTGAGCTTGCACTATGACGATTCCGTTGGATATTTTTTGAATCAAAAAACCGTCTCGCCACAATGACAAAGTCAATATGGCGAGACGGCAGATCTATCGTTGCTATGCAATTACACGCGGGAAGGTTCCTTTTGCAAATCGGAAATTTTGGACAAATCGTAGGGCGTTTCCTGGTATACACAGTAATTAAGCCAATTGGTATACAACAAATTGGCATGTGAACGCCAGCGATAAATCGGTGTACAACTTGGGTTATCGTTTGGAAAGTAGTGCTTCGGAATGGCGATCGCGTCACCTTTCGACACGTCCCGATCATACTCTTCTTTTAATGTATATCGGTCATATTCGGAATGTCCGGTGACAAAGACTTGGCGTCCGTCTTTTGTCGCAACCATATAGATGCCTGCTTCTTCTGATACGGATAAAATATCAAGATCTCCAACTTTTTCGATATCTTCCCGCCGGATTTCCGTATGTCTGGAATGGGGAGCATAAAACTCCTCATCAAATCCCCGCACGAGTGGTGTGTCTTTTAACACTTGGTGTGAAAAGACTCCAAAAATCTTTTCCGGCAGCGGATATTTTTGAATCCCATAATGATAGTAGAGTCCGGCTTGGCTCGCCCAGCAGATATGTAGAGTAGAAAATACGTGTGTCATCTTCCACTCCATGATCGTGCGGAATTCATTCCAATAGGACACTTCTTCGTACGATAAATGTTCAATGGGAGCGCCTGTAATAATCAATCCGTCAAAATTCTGATCTTTCACATCGTCAAACGTATGATAAAACGTTTGTAAGTGTGTTTGTGACGTGTTTTTCGATTCATGTGTCTTCATTCGCAAAAATGTGATGTCAAGCTGCAAAGGCGTATTGCTCAGCAGTCGCAGCAGTTGCGTTTCGGTTGTTTCTTTGATCGGCATCAAATTTAAAATGGCAAGTTTTAACGGGCGTATATCCTGATGGAATGCCCGGTCTTCATCCATCACAAAAATATTTTCATTTTCTAAGATCTCTTTTGCTGGCAAATGATTTGGAACTTTAATCGGCATAGCAATCCCTCCTTAACTTATTCTATTATACATTTTATTAAAGAATAATTAGAGTTCTCAATTTAATAAAGTGTAGAATAATCGATTGCTATTTATTGGGAATGGATATCGTCACATTTGGAAACGGTCGCAAAGCACTGCAATTTGGAGAACAGTAGCATCCAAACTATCAAATTTGATTGACAATCCGAAGAGAAAGGAGTAAGTTCAATAAGGATAAATCTGAAAGGATAAATCTGATAGAAATATCTACTTTTCGGTAACTTTCTGTTCCTTTGCAAGCAACATACTGATGCGTATGATTCATTACAGGCAACTATGTTTGCAAGCAAATACCACTATTAGTGCGTGTTCAAAAAGTGGTTAAGTAAGACACAAGGAGTGCGAAGCCGAAGCACGAAAAGGCGACGGAGTGTACGTGTCTGGTACATGAGTAAGCCTTTTGGGGATTCGGCAAAGCAATCCGCCGTGGAGTTTTGACTACTTTTTGAACATCCTCTACTATAATTTATGAAGGAATAGAAACGTTTTAATAGGGAAATCGGTGCAAATCCGATGCGGTCCCGCCACTGTAAAGCGGACATTTGTTTAGTTTTGCCCACTGGTCATTTGCCGGGAAGGGAAAACAAATGGATGAAGCGAAGCCAGGAGACCTGCCGGGAAGTGAAACACAGGAGACCTACGGGCGATAGGGAGGTGTTCATTTTTTGACAGGATCAAATCGATTCACGTAGAAAACCCTCTGTCCTTATGTAAACGGATAGAGGGTTTTGTTTTTAAGAGATTTGTTTGGTACCAACTTGGCGTTCTTTAAGGAACCCATCGAAGGAACGGTAAATCGTTTTCTATTTAAAAAAGTGCGGGGGTTATTATGGCGAAAAGAACAAGGTTTCGCGTTATTTCCAATTGCTTTCTTTTTATTTTTTCTATTGCGCAAATTTCCTTTGGATTTTCTGCGACAATATTTGCAGATACCACAACGTTGCAACAACAAGTGGAACAGCAGTTGCCCATTTCAGCAGCAGCTTACACACAGGAGGCCGGGAGCAGTGACAATTGGACACCGGTCGAACGTTACTTGGCAAATCTTAAGCCGACCAGTGACTATAATTCAATTGTGGCAAATGCGGTCTATCAAACGACTGTTTCTGCGAATACATATGTTGATACATATCCAACGTCGCTGACTGCCCTGGAAACAACCATTCTGGGAGTGACTTCCGCGGGAGAAGACGCTACCGATGTGAACGGCGTGAATCTCGTGGAAAAGCTGTATCAGCAGTCTCCGGACGTGGAAGGTACGTTTAACACGAACGTAATGTATGATTTAATCGCTCTTGATGCAAAACCTTATAACGTACCTGGCAACGCGGCAACCACTCGCCAGGATTTGACGCAAGACATTTTGTCAAGTCAATTGCCAAGCGGTGGATGGGGATCACTCACATTTCACAATGGACAATGGGACGCCGTCCAATATGATGCATATTGGCAACCCACCTATATTACGCCGACAGATCCAACATTCGATTCCTATTTTGATACGGATAGCACGGGGATGGCCTTGACTGCACTTGCGCCATATTACACCAGTGATGCAAACGTAAAAGCAGCTGTCGATAAAGCTGTTCAGCGCCTGGAAAAAGAAGGTGACACATCAAATTCTGACAGTTTGGCGCAGATGATCATCGGCTTGTCTTCTGTAGGTGTGGATCCAACCAATGTAAACAACGTGAACCTCGTTCAAAAATTACTGGCATTTGCAACTTCAAACGGTTTGTTTATCTATGATAACAGTTACGGAGCCAATGCGTTCTCGACCAAAGATGCCATTGGCGCAATGGCGGCCTATCTGAAATTTGTCAACAATAGCAACACATATGAATCGATTTACTATCACATGAACGGTCCGGGAACAGAATCCGATCCCGTTATTACAACAACCGGAGCAAACGGTTCGACGAGCGGCCAAACGAATGGAAAAGCAACCGTATCTGTTATTGGTTACCAGGGACAAACTCTGTTATCTTCCTCTACAGTCGCTTTGCAGGCAGACGACAATCCCTATACGGTTTTGATCCGGGCGATTGGTGCAAGCAATGTCATATCGACAGGTTCCGGCACAAGTTTGTATGTCAAATCGATTGATGGATTATCCGAATTTGACAAAGGGCCGTTGAGCGGTTGGATGTATACGGTAAATGGACAGTTTACCAATACAGGTGCAGGGAACTATCCATTAAAAGATGGAGATTCCGTCCAATGGGTGTATACGTCAAATGGCGGAACAGATGTAGGCGCGCCCGCAAGCAGTGGGGGGGTTGCTGACACGACATCATCCGCTGCACCAAGTTCTGCCGTAACGGCAGCGATTGAAAATCTGCAGTTGCCGATTGATAATACAAAACCGATTGATCAAGTCGGACAAGCGGTTCAAGTGGAAAATGCCGATCAGCCGATGACAGCAGCTGACATCCAAAATTTAAAGCAAACACTTGCGGCAAATCAGGTGAATTTGTCACAGGTTGTTTCGCCGAATCAGGATCAAACGTTAAGCGACTCGGCCAAGGAAGTGCAATTGTATATTCCGCAAAATGCTCTCGGCAGTCAAACAACCATTGGAATACAGAAAGAGACGGCAGTTTCGGATCAGAAAGGACTGCTTTCACCCATTTATGATTTTACGCCGAATGGAACACATTTTGATAAACCGATCGCCATCACGATCAAAGCTCCCTTGGATGTGAAGGATCTCTCCCAAGTGGCGTTGGTGTGGTTGGACGAATCGACACATCAGTGGGTTCCGATTCCGGCCGTTGTCGATGCCAAGACAGGTGAAGTCACCGGCGAAGTGAATCATTTTACGAAATTTGCCGTCATCGATCGGAGCCGACTGAATCCTTCGGCGCCTGTTGATCATGGGATTCAAGGTGCAAGTCAAGCGTTATTGAATTCCGGAGAGATTTCCGATTGGGGCGCGTTTGCCCTGGCCCGTGCCGGAAAATCGTTGCCGGCGAGTTATTTGATACATGTACAGCAGCTTCTTGCTCAGAATCATGGATCGTTCCACAACGTGACAGATTATGAGCGCATGGCACTTGGCATTCTTGCTGCAGGCGGTGATCCTCTTTCTATCGATGGATACAATTTGATCCAAGGCATTTACAATAGTACGCGTTTGACATCGCAAGGTGCGAATGGGGTCATCTTTGCATTGATTGCACTTGACAGCAATCACTACCAAATCCCGCAAAATGCTCGCTGGAACCGGGATCAATTGATTCAGTGGCTGTTGCAAAATCAGAATACAGATGGCGGTTGGTCCCTCATCAAAGGAGACGCCAGCGATCTCGATTTGACGTCGATGGCTTTGGTGGCACTCTCGCCGTATCAGACACAAACCGATGTAAAACATGCGACAAATGCGGCTTTGCAATGGATCACAAAATCGGGCAATACGGGAGGAATCAGTTCCAGTGAAAGCATTGCCCAGGAAATTCAAGGACTTGCCGCGTTGGGACTGAATCCTGCCGATGCCGCATACGATCGATCCGGCATGAATTTGCTGCAAGACTTGTTGCAATTCCAACAGGCAGATGGCGGATTTGCCCATCAGGCCGGACTTGGCTCGGACACGATTGCTACGGAGCAAGCACTGGCAGCACTTGATGCGTACAACAATTTCGTACAAGGAAAAGGTTCCATTTACCAGTTTGCTGCACAGAGCGGCACCGGATATATCGATAGCGACCAGATTTCTCCTTGGGCCCTGGACAGTGTCGCAAAGGCAAGCCAGTACCATTTGATGCAAGGCATCGGCACAACTGCTCCGATGTTTGCGCCAAAACAATTGATTACACGGGCAGAATTTACAAAAGTCATCATGAGTTTGTTGGGCGTAAAACCGGAAGCAGGTCAACAGGCGATTTTTGCTGATGTCAAGCCAGGCTCCTGGTATTATGGGTATGTGAAAGCTGCCAAAGATCAAGGTCTGATCCAAGGGATATCGGCATCCCGGTTTGCGCCGGAGCAACCGATTACTCGCGAACAAATGGCAGTGATCATCGCAAACGCCTGGAAATTGCAGCCGATTCGTGCTACATTCGATGTGACAGATCGCAACCAAGTGGATCGTTATGCATATGCTTCCATGCAAGCGTTGTATGATCATGGCATTATGGTGGGATCTGGCGGAGCGATTGATCCGCAAGGCAACGCCACTCGTGAAATGGCGGCAGTCCTTGCAGTCAAGCTCTATGAAGACAAGCAGAAATAAATGAAAAAAACTTTCAATTTGAACACGCATTGAACACGCACTTTTGCAGTTTCCAAGTGGGCTTTGGGGCGGATCGTGGATCCAAAGCCCACTTGCGCGATATTTCCTCAGTCAAAGATTTTTTGACCAATATCATGTGGATATAGCTTGGGAGTGTAAACGACAAAAAAATACATGTTTTGTAAGGAGTCGCCTTTTTAGTCGGCTCTTTATCCTTATAAAAAAGGGGGATAACAATTGAACAAACGACAAATATTCCAGCTCTTTATGTGTATATTCACTGGTTTTGCATTAGTCGCATGTGGTCAAGGATCCGGACAAATAAAAGAAGCAGATCATACATTCACAGCTTCACAAACCGCGGGAACAGCAAAGCAAGCAGGGACTTCCAGCGATCAGCATGCATCTGCAAATGGAACAAATGCCGACAATGGGAAAACAACTTCTGCAAGCGGCGGCAATTCGCAGACAGGTGCCGAAAATGGGGCGAATGGCTCCAAACCCGGTGCGGGTCGAGACTCTGCTGCCCAAAATTCCTCCATAAGCAGCACTGGGGATTCGAATGCCGGCGCAAAGTCGTCTGCGCCTGGAAATCAAGCAAGTTCCCCAAAAACTACTGCATCGATGACGATTCAGCCGGAGACAACAGCGGCAGGAACTATAGCTTCCGCACAAACGGCAGCATCGGCAAATGCAATGGCAGCTTCATCTGCTTCTGCCGCTGAAAAGAGCCAAACCGTATCGTTGATGATTGTGGGAGATCGGCAGCTTGGCGTGATATTGCCCAGACAATCGGCAGCGATCCAACAGGGGGATACTGTACTGGATGTACTTTCTCGAGTTTTGAAAGAGAAACATATGCAAATGGAGTATAGCGGAATGGGATCTTCCGCCTATATAAAGGGAATTGATAATTTATATGAATTTGACGATGGGCCCAAAAGCGGCTGGATGTTTAAAGTCAATGGTGCATTTGGTCAGCAAAGTGCGGGAAGTTATCCCGTAAAGGCGGGGGATTCCATTGAATGGCTGTATACGATTGATTTAGGGAAAGACATCGGAGCCAAATAAGGAGCCAAAATGAAAAAAGTGTTTGAAGAATTGCACCCCTTTTCCAGCAGTTTGTATTTTTTTGGATTTATTCTTTTAAATATGATATTCATGCATCCGATCTATCTGGCATCTGGTCTAATCGGGATTGTTCTGGTGAATGTTTGTGTCGATCGCGGGCAGCAGTTGCGAAGCTTCCTTCCCTACTATATACTGACGGGAATTGCAGTTACCCTTGCAAATCCGCTGTTTTCCCATCGCGGCCGCTATATTCTCTTTTATTTCATGAATCAGCCGATTACTTTCGAGTCCGTATTATATGGTGTCACGATGATGTTGTCGCTGCTCAACATTCTGGTTTGCTTCGTAGCTTATAACCAGGTCGTTTCCTCAGGAAAATTTCTTTTTTTATTTTCCCGGGCGTTTCAAAAAGTAGGGCTTTTGATCATGTTGTCTGTTCGCTTTGTGCCCCTTGTCAAACGGCGCATGAGTCAAATTATGATGGTGCAAAAAACGCGCGGCGTGAATCCTTGGCAAGGCGCGATGCGGAAACGAATCGCTGATGCCACACGCATACTGGAGATTTTGATCACTTGGTCATTGGAAGAAGCATTGCAGACGGCTGCATCGATGAAAGCGCGAGGGTATGGGATTCGATTGATTCGCAGCAGTTATCATCCATATCGATTTCATTTGATAGATTTCTTTTGGATTGGCACGCTCGTATGTCTGATCAGCATCTGCATCGCCGAATGGTTTCGTGGATATGGGGTATTGCCGATCTATCCGGTTTTTCATTGGGCCAAATTTGATGACACACAATGGTTCTTATATGCTTGTTTTTGTCTGTACACGATTTTTCCAGTATTGCTGGAAGGGAAGGAGCGAATCCGATGGCAGTCTTGGAAATGAGAAATGTGTCCTTCTCCTATCCGGATGGCACGCAAGCTCTCATTGATATCAATTTGCGTCTGGATCCCGGCGACTGTGTAGTGATTTGCGGAGCGTCAGGATCGGGAAAATCTACATTGCTGCAAATGCTGAAAAGAGAAATTCAACCTGTAGGTCTCGCGACGGGAGAGATTCAATGGGATGGGTTGCCGTTCGCGGAGCAGGAGCTTGCTCGTACGGCACAAGAAATCGGCATGATTTTTCAGGATCCGGAAAATCAAATCGCAATGGATGAGGTATGGCAGGAACTGGCGTTTGGATTGGAAAATATGGGGCTTTCTACAGATGATATCCGCAAACGGGTTGCGGAAATCGTACATTTCTTCGGAATTGAGGATTTGCTGGACCGCAAAACACATGAATTGTCCGGCGGTCAAAAGCAAATGGTCAATTTGGCGGCAGTCCTGTTGATGCAGCCCAAAATTTTGCTGCTTGACGAGCCGACGGCCCAGCTTGATCCGATCGCCGCCAGAGAGTTTTTACAGATGATGCAGCGTCTCAATGAGGAATTGGGCATGACGATTGTGCTGGCGGAACATCGTTTGGAAGACGTGTTTGCATTGGCGGATCGCGTCTTGGTGATGGAACATGGCCAGATCAAATACGAGGGAACGCCAAAGGAAGTGATCCGGCATATCTTTCATGTCGATGATACCCGATTCTTGCCCTATCTGCCTTCGATTGCGAAGTTGTTTTTGGAAAGCCTCCCGGAAAATCGCATCAATCCATCTGTGCAAGCGATGCAGATTCCTGTTTCTGTAAAAGAGGGCAGGCAGTGGTTGTTGAAAATGGGGAATATTCGCTTGGGAACGGAACATAGTGAAGTACATTTAAAACTCCATCGAAACGTACATAGAAAAGAGCATTTCAAAAAATATTCCGATCAGCAGACAGATTTGTCGTCAGTCCTCCTGGAACTCAAGCATGTATATTTTCAATATCAAAGAGATGCAAAGCTTGTATTGGCGGATCTCAATCTCTCGATGCAGCAGCAGGAATGGTTGGCAATCGTCGGCGGAAATGGGGCCGGCAAGACCACATTGCTGCAAGCAGCGGCAGGCTTGCTGACCCCGCAGAAAGGAACCGTAACATGGCAAGGGAAAAAGCTGAAGAAGCTGCCGGAACGGGAACGCTACCAAGTCATTGGCTATGTGGCGCAGAATCCGAAACTCTACTTTGTACATGATTCGGTCGAGCAAGAACTGAGGCACGTCATGCAGCGTTTTCCGGAACGGATCACAGAACAGGATGTGCAACATATGATCGCCCGCCTTAGGATTGCATCGATTTTACAAAAACATCCCTATGATTGCAGCGGCGGGGAGCAACAAAAAGTAGCGTTGGCCGGTGTCTTGCTGACAAAACCGCAAATTCTGCTGCTGGATGAGCCGACGAAAGGGCTGGACCCTTTGTCCAAGCTTGAATTTGCGCAGATTTTGGAGGGATTTCGGCAAGAGGGTGTTGCCATTCTCATGGTGACGCATGATATTGAATTTGCTGCTGCATATGCAACACGCTGCGCCATGCTGTTTCATGGGGAAATAACGGCTGAGGGCACACCAAGGGAATTTTTTCAAGGCAATTATTTTTATACGACTGTCATTCAGCGGCTATTTCAAAATATTTTGCCGACAGCTGTTACATATGAGGAGGTACTTGCACATTGGCGCGGCGTCGTCTCTTGATTTTGCTCATCCTTTTCCTTTGTCTCGCAAGTTTGGCTGTTGCCTCCTTTTGGCTGGACAATCATTATCTGTTGATCAGTTTTGTGCTTGTCCTATTGTCGATTCTGCCTTTTTTTCTGCGTTTTGAATATAAAAAAATCGATGCGAAGGAAATTGTCCTGATTGCGATGCTGTCGGCAATCGCAGCAGTCAGCCGCATTCCCTTTGCGCCGCTTCCCAATATAAAGCCGGTCACATTCATTGTGATTGTCTCGGCATTGGTATTTGGTGCGGAGGCCGGATTTATTATCGGTTCTACCGCCGCATTGGTCTCGAACATATTTTTTGGGCAAGGTCCCTGGACTCCTTGGCAAATGTTCGCTTGGGGAATGGCCGGGTTTGTGACGGGGCTTTTCAAGGATGCCAAATGGCTTTCCCGGCCTTTGGGAAGAGCGGTGTATGGCTTCATTTGGGGATTTTTATTCGATTGGTTCATGAATTTGTCGATTGTCGTGGGATATATCAACGATTTTAGCTGGAAAACGTTTCTTGCTACATATATTGCAAGTTTTTATTTTGATTTGCTGCATGGGGGGTCCAATGCCATTTTTCTCTATGTTTTTGGCGCCAGTTGGATAAAAATGTTAGAGCGTTTTAAAAGAAAATATGGATTGCTGTGTTGAAATTGTAAAAAATTCAATTGCAAACATATGGAATTTCCGGCGAATCACAGGCTGCAGTCGATCCGGGCAGCAGTTGAACAGGAGGACATATATGCTGTATTGGAAATTGTTTGTTGCATTTTTCCGCATCGGCATTTTTGGTTATGGCGGCGGTCCGTCGATGATACCTTTGTTTCATGCGGAGTGTGTAAAAAAATATCAATGGTTGACAGCGGAAGAGTTTTCTGATGCATTGGCGTTGGGAAATGCTCTGCCGGGACCGATTGCTACGAAAATGGCCAGTTATATCGGATATCGGGTCAATGGCTGGAAAGGCGCTCTGGTTGCCAATCTGGCGCTCATTCTGCCGGCTGTGGTGATCATGATCGGGTTGATGGGAGTCATGTACGGGTTCAAAAACCATCCCTTTATCAAGCGCATGATTGCAGCGATTCAGCCCGTCATTGGCGTCATGCTGGCAGTTTTGGCATATGAATTCATATCCAAGGGCGTGAAAGAGGCAAATAATAAGGGATTGTCCATCGGGATGCTGGCATTTTCTCTGATTTGCATTTCCATACTGAATGTTCCGCCGGGAATCCTCGTAGCGGTTGTATTGGCTGTTGCGTTTGCGTATTCCACCTGGCATGCGGGAAGACAGAAACGCCGGGAAAAAGGAGTAGAAACAAAATGATCTATTTGCAAATTTTCTGGGCATTTTTTATTCCTAATATTCTGGGTTATGGTGGCGGCCCATCGCTGATTCCGTTGATCCGGGAGCAAATCGTCGACCATTATCATTGGATGACGTTAAAACAGTTCGGCGAAACACTAGCCATTGCGAATGCGCTTCCAAGCCCTTTTAATACGAAAATGGCCGGCTATATCGGGTATCAGCTGGCCGGCATAGCGGGGGCGCTCGCAGCGGAAGTTGCAACCATTTTGCCAAGCGCGATCGCGATGATTGTGCTGTTGCGGTTTATGTCTGTATTCCGGACGGCACCGCAAGTAAAAGCGATGACATTCTCCATCCGTCACATCGTTGCCGTATTGTTAGGCGTGCTTGCCTATCAGTTTTTTGCAGATTCTGTTAAGGGCATAGGCTGGATGCATTCGATCATTTTGGGTGTTGCCGCATATTTGCTGTTGGAGCGGTTCAAGATTCATCCGGCCATTGTGATCGCAGGAACCATGATCTATGGCGCGGTTATTATTTAAAGATGGGAAAGACCGGAGCGAGCAGCTTGGCACCACATACGCACAACAATGCATAAGAAAGACCATGCAAGAAACCATTGGCAGTTTGTCTTTGGTTTTTTTGTCATGAATAGGCATGTAAAACGAGGGGAACCTATCAAAAGTTGGTATGGATTTGAAACTCAGATTGTACAGATGGATTAGGCACATGGAGGAACGCGGATGAAAATTTTCATCGTATTCGATAGTGAAAACGGACATACAGAAGCTGTGGCAGAAGCAATAGCAGAAGGAGCAAGAGATGTCACAGGAGCGGAAGTATTTCTTCAACATGTGAATCAGGCGGATGTGAACGATCTGGTAGAGATGGATGCCATCATTTGGGGGTGCCCCGGGCATTTTGGAACAATCAGTGCAGGGCTCAAAGCATGGATTGATCAACTCGGAGGTTTGTGGGCGCAAGGAAAGCTGATCGGGAAAATCGGTGCTACGTTTTGCACCACTGCAACGGTTCATGGCGGAATTGAATCCACATTGTTAAATTTGATTACCCCGATGCTTCATAATGGAATGATTGTTGTGGGATTGCCTGGCAATATACCAGAAAATGCAATGTATGGTTCCTATTATGGCGTCGGAATTACGTGCCCCGTTGAAACATCCCACGATGCGCCTCCAAACATGCCCTCAGAGACTGACTTGATTTTGGCAAGGGCACTTGGCCATCGAGTTGCTGTCGTAACAGGCAAGTTTGTTAGTTAATTACGAGAGGATGGACGGATCGTGGCAACAGTTATAGTCGGAGGCGTAGTACTTGTTATTCTATTGATTGTTCTAATTACGATTAATATTCGTGCGGCGCAAAAAAATTACGTTCCGCAGCATGCAAAAACGAAGAAGGACGAAACGCAGCCTGTTTTACAGGATGCATCTGTGCTGGCTGCGGAAAATCCCATGCAGCAGCAAGGGGAACCTGCGCCGCATAGAAATGTTCCATCTGTGTCAGGCAATCTATCGGAACCGAATGTGCCGGAGAAAAATTCTCGGAGAGGCTCCTTGCCGGAAACATCCGATCTGCAATATCGGGCGGCATTGCGAAATTTTGCCGACAAAGGCGAACAGTCCAAGAACGAAGAGGCGCCAAAGCGGGGCCAGTCCGACTTGGCATATCGCAACGCGTTACGCAACATGCAGCGGAAAAATTCGGAATAAGAGCATTCCGAACAAGAACTTTGCTGTCAATAAGTGCTTTGATTTTATCCAAAAAGAAAGCGTGTTGTCAGTTTTCACAACACGCTTTTCAAATACTCTTTGAAAGGTTATATCATTTCTTGCGAATCAAAACGGTTTCGTTTGCAAATTCTTTCATAACGGCTCCATAAAATGTCTGCCATTCTCGAGATACATTGTTTAAATGGGGTTGGAGTGTTTGAGATTCCGGGAAAACAGCCGGAGCTTGTTTTGGCTTTTTGGCAGGCTTCCGTTCTTGTTTCGTTTTTGCTTCATTCGATCTTGCTCTAGCCATTGCAATCCTTCTTTCCATTCGGCCGATTTCCTTTTTGATTGGCCTTCTTCGATACTCGTACTCAGTTACCCTTCATCTGATTGAATCCAGTCTTTTCGGAGGACGAAGAGGTTTCGCAGGTCGTCTGTAGAGAGCTCGGTAATCCAGTTTTCCCCGCCGCCGACAATTTGGTCATTCATTCCTTGTTTTTTATCAATCAACTCGTCGATTCGTTCTTCCAGCGTTCCGAGCGTAACAAACTTGTGTACTTGTACATGCTGTGTTTGTCCGATGCGGAACGCCCGGTCTGTTGCCTGATTTTCCACGGCCGGATTCCACCAGCGGTCGAAGTGAAACACATGACTTGCTGCAGTCAGATTCAACCCGACACCGCCGGCTTTGAGGGAGAGGAGAAAGATATGTCGTCTCTCTTCTAAAGGAAGCATCTGATCCTGGAATTGCGCAATCATCCGATCCCGCTTTGTTTTCGATACGCCGCCGTGAAGAAATAGGATTTGTTCTTGCAATTCCTGTTCCAAAAATTGCACCAGAAGATGCCCCATTTCGACAAACTGGGTAAAAATCAGGCAGCTGTCGCCTTCTTGCCGCAACTCCTGCACCATGTCCAACAATCGTTCCATTTTATTGGAGCGGTTTTTCCGTGTGATTTGGCCACTCTCTTTTAATACCAATGCCGGATGGTTGCATAGTTGTTTTATTTTCGTCAAGGTGGATAAAATCAATCCCCGGCGCTCCATTGCAGATACGACATCCAAGCGCTCAAACATATCCTGGATGATCGATTCATACATGGCCGCTTGTTCGACGGTAAGGGAAACGTACAATTTGGATTCCTGCTTTTCCGGCAGATCCAATTCAATGTCCGGCGAAGTTTTGACACGCCGCAGCAGGAATGGTTGAATCAAGCGTTTCACCTGTTCAATCCGCGTGGGATCATTCGACTTTTCAATCGGTTGAACAAACTGTTTTTGGAAGGAGGAAAGGCTCCCCAAATATCCAGGATTGACAAAATCCATAATTGACCACAATTCTGTCAGACGGTTTTCCATCGGCGTACCTGTCATGGCGACACGATGGTCTGCTTCCAGCCGGCGGATCGCTGCCGACTGTTTTGTGTACACATTTTTGATGTTCTGTGCTTCGTCCAGGCAAATGGCGTTCCAATGAACAGTACGAAATTCTTCCTCATCCAAATGTGTCAACGTATAGGATGTCAGGACGACATCGACCGTTTGTGCAGTTTGCAGGAAATCCTCCCCTTTCTTGCGATTGGTGCCATGATGCAAGTAAATCGTAAGGGATGGGGCGAATCGGTCAATCTCTTTTTGCCAGTTGCCAAGTACGGAAGTCGGGCAGACAAGCAGTGTGGGAGTCGATTGTTTTTGTTTGTCTTTCACATGCAAGAGATAATTGATCCATTGAATGGTTTTTCCCAATCCCATATCATCAGCCAGACATGCGCCCAATCCTAACGAACGCAGGAACAACAGCCAGGATACGCCTTCTGTCTGATATTTGCGCAATGTTCCCTGAAAGGAAAGAGCTGCAGGCAATTGCGGGATGCCCCGGATGTGCTTCAGTTGTTCAAAGAGCGCAAGAATGTGTTGATTTAACTCAAGTTCCACTGACAGTTCCGGAAATAGCCCGGCTGCCTCCGGATTATGATCATCGATTGGCGGTTCCTGGCTGTCGTCAATGGGCGAAGCGTCCGTCAGATCGGCAGTACCCTGAATCAAGTGCATTTCCAAAACATCGCGAAATGTGAGTCCATTTTTTTTGGAAAGTTGTTTCATAAAATTCCGGACTTGTTTTTGCAATTGGGCATCAAGAGGAATCCATTGTCCTTGAAATTTAATCAATCGATGTTTCTCGTCCAGCCATTTGCCGAACTCTTTCTCACTGAGTTCGATGTTTCCAAGCGCCAATTTCCAATCAAAATCCATGATTTGCTGCAATCCGAATATCGATTGCCCCTTTGCTCCGGCAGAGGAACGGATATTCATTTTTACTTTTGGTTTTTGTTTTTTTAATTCTTTCCACCAGCCAGGCAGTAAAATGGTATATCCATGTCCAATCAAGCGTTCGCTGGCATTTGTTAAAAAGTTGTACGCTTGCTCTGTTGTCATGGCTGCAAGGAGTCGGCCGTCTTCATTGGGATCTTTCAGCCAGGGCACGAGCTGCATCCAGATTTCCATGTCCTTGCGAATACGGCCTTCAAATGGCAAAAAGGAATCGGGAAGCGGCTGGTCTGAGAGCGGACGCTTTTGTGAATATGGAATCAGCGTATCCGGGTTTTCATTGTCTTGCAGCATGATATGCAATAGCCATGTTTCTTCGTCGTCAACCGGCTCATCCAATTGTAAAACAGTATGAAAGGGTGTCGTATTTTGTTGCCAACCGATTGCAATCAGCCAATCTTCTTCATCCAACCAAAGATGCTTGTCTGTATGTGCGGCAAGTGCCGGGTATGTTTCGAGCACTTGCTGCCATGCATCGTGTACGGGATTGTTCTGTTCGAGCAGTTCCCGGAAGATCGCTTGCAGCCAATCGTTTACATAAAACAAGGCAATATTTAAATGACTCCATACGCTTTGGTCATTGTCTCCCGGTTGGAGTTCCCGAGTTTCCATGAAAGATGGATTCTGATGAACTTCTTTGTCCGGGAAAAGCAGTTTCCATTGAAGGGTATCCGCTGTTTTCCAAATTTCGAAATCCGGTGCGAAATTCCCTTGTTGCAGGGCATGTTTGATAATTTTTGCAGCCGAACGCAATGCGCGCAAGTTTTCATGTTCCATGACTGACACGTGATGATTGCGAGCCGTCGGATTTGAAAAATACTCCAACGCATGCCGCGGCGACAAGATGATACACGGAATTCCATTGTGTGCTGCGGACTCATGCATGGTTCCGTAATAGGAATAAGGATCCCAAGTAAACAAGAGTGGCGCCAATTGATCCGCAGGTATGTAGTTGGAATGGCGGTTTTTGGCATAGAGAAAAAAGCGGCCGGAGGGCTGCCAGACGGCATTCACTTCCAACTGTACGGTTTGCATCTGTAATTGGCTCATTCGTTCAGCTTCCCCTTTGTCAATTCTTCCTGTAACGCTCGCAGTCGGCTGTATTTGCTTTTAAACGATTGATAAAACATTTGCCAGCGATCCATTTGCTTTAATTTTTTATAGTAGCGATGTAAAGTTTTTAAATAACGGACAGCCATTTTATAGGAAGCCCTGTTTTTCTCTTGCACCAGCCGCTCAACATTTTGATGGTAGAATGGGAGCAAGAGGCGGACATCTTCGCTTTCAATGATTTTAACGGAGTCTTTGGAAATGTTAAGAGGTGATGTTTCATAAAACAAGTGAACGTCCACCCATTCTTTCAATCGTCCGGTTTCTATTAGATAGTTTTCAAGGAACTGCATGGAAATCGGCAAACCGGCATGCAAAATATGAACCCATGGTTCATCTGTATACCCATGTTTCACGGCTTTTTTCCAGATATACGACAATACAACGTACATCTGACCATCATAAAGATCCGATATATCTATCGTAAAGAGCAGCCATTGGTACAATTTGTCCCACTGCTCCAATTGCTCATGGTAGACAAGAAAAAATAAACAAGGTTCCAGCAGGGTTATCTCGGCAAGTTCAGAAAGCCGTTCAATCGCTTGCGAATCATTGCCATCCAATATATCAAATAATGCCAAGGCATATGAAAACAACTCGTTTTGCAGATCTTCGTTGTCAGGTTTTTGCAATTGCAGCTGCAAATAGGCAGTTTCGAATTGGGTTAATGCCGGATCTTTATGCAGCCAATGGAGCCAGCAGGAATGATAGATCAACACCCAGTCAGAATACTCGTTTACTTCGCTGGAATTCTCCAGAAGCTCATGGAAGTATTCGGCAGTTTCCCGAATGTGTGCAACGTTGCTGCCTGCAGGCAGTATTTTGCTTGCCTGGTTTTCAAACATTTGAATCAATTGATTGGTGTGCCGGATGATCTGATCGTCCCATTCTTCCTGAAGATACCATCCATAATAACTGCTTTTGACATTTTCCCAAAGATTCCGAAGGAGTTCAATGAAAAATATATGAAGATGCAGTTCATAGATGAAGCGATTTTTGCGATCCCATCTCTTTGCAACTTCAACTAATTTTTTTTCAAATTGTTTTAATGCATGCGTGATAGAAGCAAGTGTTTTTTGCTGTTCAAAAGCTATGTGAAACGACCGTTGAAAATAGTTGCGCCACTCCTTGACGGTATCTGTCTCCAGCGGTTCTGGAACGCTTTTTTTCGCGGCAGACTTAGAAGATCTTGCCAGATTTGTTTCAAGGGCGAGTCTTTGGTTTTGCTGCTTTGCTTGTTCTTTTTGTATTTGTACGGTTTTTCTATGCTGCTCGATTTCATATTGTTCACTGTAGTTGTGCATCCACTCATCTGGGGAATGATAGGTTTTATAAACTGCAAAAAACGTGGCTGCCATATGTTTGCAAAAGCCGTCGTAAGGACATGTACATGTACTCATGGCAAAAAAATCGGTATCCAGTGTCACATCATAATGTTCTGTTCCAAAAACCTTTGCATGAATGAGAAAGTTGGAAGTTACCCGGACATTACGGACATGGCCATCCCGATAGTACTCCAGTCCGCGCAATAAAATTACAGGTTCAAAATATTCTTCTGCTGCATAGCTCAAATGTTCAACGATTTCTGCTGGTATTCGATTCGTATCTAGCACCGTGTATCCTCCGTATGACTTGTTCACCGATTCTATTACCCTTTAGAATAGCATGTTTTGCTATATGAATGTACTCTATATATGTGTGCAAGTTTTTAACATTGAATGATTGTGAGTGAATATAAATATTTTTCGACATATTTTGAATGAATTTGAATGTTTGTGATTGAAAATTGTCGAATTTGGTGATATAGTAACTTCTAATAAAGAAAGGGGGAGAGCAATTATTCTAAGTATTGACAGACAACAGAAAATATATGACGAAATTCGCATAAAAGGTTCGATCCGAATTTCTCATTTGATCCAAGACCTAAATACTTCGGAATCGACGATTCGCCGTGATCTGGAGGAATTGGAAAAACAAGGATTAATCAAGCGGGTACATGGTGGAGCCATTTTACCACAGCATGTATCGATCGAACCATCCATTCTTGATAAATCTGTCATGTTTTCGGAAGAGAAAGACAAGATCGGGAAATTTGCCGCAACATTAGTAGAAGAACATACTTCTATTATTGTAGATTCTGGTACGACAACTGCATGTTTCGCGCGCCATCTGCAAATACCTAATCTGACGATCCTGACAAATGGGATTAACATTGCGGATATTTTGAGCAGCAAGCAGTATAACATTTTGTTGACAGGTGGCCTATTGAAAACGAATACCCAAGCAATGGTCGGGGAATTGGCAATTGAAACACTGAGCCGTTTTCATGTGGACATTTGCTTTTTAGCCATCAACGCCATTTCCGAGGATATAGGGCTGTCAACGCCTGATTATCAAGAAGCATGGGTGAAAAAAGCGATGATTGAAGCAGCAGAAAAAGTCATCTTGCTTATCGATAGTTCAAAATTTGGAAAAGTGAATTTAACCCGTGTTGCTGATCTGGGGAATATCGACATGGTGGTTACGGATGAGGGGATATCCAAAGAGTATATACAGTGGTTAGAATCCCATGATGTAAAAGTTTACGTTGTTTAGAAAGAAGTGAAGAATTTGAAAATTGTGACTGTTACTGTGAATCCGGCAATTGATTTAACAGTTTATACAGATTCCTTGCAAATCGGGGAAATAAACGCTGTTGAATCGATGAGAAAAGACAGCGGGGGAAAAGGGATTAACGTTTCCAAAGTGTTAAAAAATCTCGACGTATTGACAGTAGCTACAGGTTTTTTGGCCGGGGAAGCGGGTTGCTGGATCCGGGACGAACTGAAAAATAAGTCGATATCCCATGACTTTTTGGAAACCAGCGGGGAGACGCGAACAAATGTAAAAATTATCGCATCGGATGTGGAGACACAATTAAACGGATCTGGTCCCGAATTGACAGAAACGGATATCAATCGCCTGATCGAAAAACTGAATGATCTTTTACAAGACGGCGACGGATTGATTTTGGCCGGAAGTCTGCCAAAACAAACGGATCCCGGTATGTATCGGCAGATTATACAATCGTTGAAAAATCAAGTGTTTGTTGCCGTTGATACATCTGGAGCGGCACTTGCGGAAACGATTGAGGCAAGACCGCATTTTTTGAAACCGAATGAGGAAGAGTTGAACCAATTATTCGATACTGCGCTGGAGACAGAGACAGAGATCATCGATGCCGCATACAAGCTAAGGGAAAAAGGTGTGGAAATTGTATTGATATCCCGCGGTGAAAAAGGCTCCATTATGGTTTCCGCAGCTGGTACATGCAAAGCGATTCCGCCGGTTATCACACCTGTCAGCACGATTGGAGCAGGGGATTCGACGGTTGCCGGATTTGTCTCGAAGTATTTGCAAACAAAGGATCTGATTCGTTCTCTCCGCTTCGCAAATGCATGTGGTGTAGCGACAACATTAAAACCAGGCTCCCAAGTTTGTAGTCGTATCGAAGTTGAAAATATGCTGGATCAAATTCAATTGGACTGTGAAAGGTGAATGTGTATGAAAATAACGGAATTGCTTCAGAAAAGCAGGATCGTATTGAACGTTGCTGCAAAAGACAAACAAGGCGTATTGGAAGAATTGTCCCAATTGTTGATAAAAGACGGAATTGTTACAAATCAAAATGAATTTATGCAAGCGCTGTTAAAACGGGAAGAAGAAGGTACTACGGGAATCGGTGAAGGCATTGCGATTCCACACGGAAGATCCCGTGCGGTGGCTCGCCCGGCACTGGCATTAGGATTGACACACAGCGGTTTAGACTATGAATCTCTCGATGGACAACCGGTTCATATTGTATTCATGATAGCGGTTCCAGAAAATGCCGATCAGGAGCATCTTCATGTATTGGCGGCACTTTCTCGCCTTTTAATGGATGAGGAAGTGAGAAAGGGATTGCTTGCCGCACAATCGGCTGATGAAATTTTAGCGCTCATCGACAGCCATTCGGAACCGGAAGAAGAGCAAGGGGTCGCGGCAAACGGGCAAACGAAGGAGCAGGCGCAGGCAGAATCCGCGCGGACGAAAAAAATTGTCGCCATTACGGCATGTCCGACAGGCATCGCCCATACGTATATGGCGGCAGAATCTTTGGAAAAAGCTGCAAAACAATTGGGATATCAAGTAAAAGTGGAGACGCAAGGTTCTGTCGGAGCGGAGAACGTGTTGAGCGGAACAGAGATCCAGGAAGCCGATGCAGTGATTATCGCTGCCGATAAAAAGGTTGAATTGGATCGTTTTCACGGCAAACGTGTGATCGAAGTATCTGTGTCTTCTGCCATCAAAGATCCCGGCGATTTAATCGCGAAATCCTTGCAAGCGCCTGTATTTGCAGGAGGCGGCGATTATGCGGATCAGGTGGCGCGGGCGAAAGAAGAGAAAAAAGCGGCGATGCCGGCCTTTTATAAACATTTGATGAATGGGGTTTCCCACATGATTCCCCTTGTCACGGCGGGCGGATTGTTAATTGCGATTTGTTTTGCCTTCGGGATTACGGCATTCAAAGATCCGCATTCTCCCTATTACACAATTGCCAAGGCATTTATGGATATCGGGGGCGGTTCCGCATTTGCATTGATGATTCCGATTCTTTCCGGATTTATTGCCATGTCGATTGCGGACAGACCCGGCTTGACACCAGGACTTGTCGGCGGCATGTTGGCTTCTTCGATTGGCGCCGGCTTCTTGGGCGGGATCATTTCAGGATTTTTGGCAGGTTATGTTGCAAAATGGATTCGGGACGGCATACGATTGCCGAAAAATTTCCAGGGTTTGATGCCGGTATTGATCATTCCATTTTTCTCAACGGCGATTGTCGGACTCATCATGGTTTTTGTATTGGGAACACCGATTAAAGATCTCATGCAACTGTTGACAACAGGTCTTAAAAACATGGGTGCATCCGGTTCTATCGGTCTTGGTTTATTGCTTGGAGCGATGATGGCATTCGATATGGGCGGACCGATCAATAAAGTGGCGTATACGTTTGCGACAGGCATGTTGGCAAGCCAGACAGATGTTGGGTACAGTATTATGGCAGCTGTTATGGCAGCCGGGATGGTACCGCCGCTTGGCATGGCGCTTTCTACGTTTATCGCCCGGAATCGTTACAGTGCAGAAGAACGAGAGGCCGGAAAAGCGGCAGCCGTTCTTGGGATTGCATTCATTACAGAAGGCGCGATTCCATTTGCCGCTCGCGACCCGTTCCGTGTCATTCCCTCGATTGTCATTGGTTCTGCCGTTACAGGCGCGTTATCGATGCTGTTCCATTGCACACTGCGTGCTCCTCACGGCGGCATCTTCGTACTCGCAGTCCCGCAAGCGGTTGGAAATGTGGGATTGTATGCATTGTCAATTCTCATTGGCGCGATTGTATCGGGAGTTCTTGTTTCGATTCTGAAAAAACCGATTTCTGCTTAACTCATAGAAGTTTTAATGTTACAATATCGTTACAAGCCTGTAAGTAGAAAATGCAGATAAAGAACATTTGCAAGAATCAATATGTGAATAGGAGTGGCTTTTCATGCTTGAAAAATCATTGACAATTCAATTGGCGCAAGGACTTCATGCGCGTCCGGCGAGTGAATTTGTAAAGGCTGCAACGTCCTTTCAAAGTGAAGTTCATTTAAGCAAACAAGGAAAAAAGGTAAATGCCAAAAGCATTATGGGATTAATGTCGCTGGCGGTAAAAAAGGGAGATCAGATTACGTTGACCGTTGATGGAGCGGATGAGTCGAAAGCAATGGCTGCACTGGAAACATTGCTTGTCGAAGGGAATGAGTAAGATGTCGATGCTACAAGGGATTGCCGCATCACAAGGGATTGCCATTGGCAAGGCTCATAAAATCGAGGATCGGAAACTCACTGTCACCAGGCGGTCAATCGAAGATCCTGCAGGGGAGATTGGACGGTTTCACAACGCGATCCAAGATTCCTTAAAGGAATTGCAGCAAATTTTCAGGAAGGCCAAACAGGAGCTTGGAGATGAAGAAGCGCAGATTTTTGAAGCGCACATGTTGGTTCTGCAAGATCCGGAATTGGCACAAGGTGTGGAAGAAAAGATAAAACTTGAGTTGATCAATGCGGAAGCAGCACTGGACGAGATCAGCAATCAATATATTGCCATGTTTGAAGCCATGGATAATGAATATATGAAGGAACGGGCGGCAGACATTCGCGATGTCAGCCAAAGGGTATTGGCGCATTTGCTAGGAGTCGGCTATCAGTCGGCATCCTTTCATGAACCTGTCGTGATTGTCGCCAATGATTTGACACCTTCCGATACGGCGCAATTGGACAAGCAATACGTATTGGGATTTGTAACAGACATCGGCGGTCGTACTTCCCATTCCGCCATTATGGCCCGGACGATGGAGATTCCTGCTGTCGTCGGCTTAAAGCACGTATCCGTGGAGATTCAGGATGGGGACCTGGTTGTACTTGACGGCAGCGAAGGGAAAGTGATTATCAATCCATCATCCGCTGATTTGCAGGCGTATGTGAAGCGAAGGGAAGAATTTTTGCTGCAAAAACAAGAACTGCTGCAATTGGTAAACGAACCTTCGATCACACAAGATGGACGCCGTGTGGAGCTCGCCGCCAATATTGGCACACCACAGGACTTGCCTGGCGTAATACAGAACGGCGCAGAAGGAATCGGACTTTTCCGGACGGAATTTCTCTATATGAATCGTTCCGCATTGCCCGATGAAGAAGAGCAATTTCAGGCCTACAAAGAAGCAGCTTCCGGCATGAATGGCAAACCCGTGATCATCCGTACGTTGGATATCGGCGGTGATAAAGAACTTCCGTATTTGAATCTGGAAAAAGAGATGAATCCTTTTCTCGGGTACCGGGCCATCCGGCTGTGCCTGGATCAACAGGATTTGTTCAAGATTCAGCTTCGGGCCATTTTGCGGGCGAGCAAATATGGGAAAATCAAGATTATGTACCCGATGATCTCCACCGTTCAGGAAGTCCGCCAAGCGAATTCGATTCTGGATGAAGTCAAACAGGAATTGGCAGCAAAACAAATTCCTTTTGATCCATCGATCGAAGTAGGGATCATGGTGGAAATTCCGGCCAGTGCCATGATCGCTGACATTTTGGCGAAAGAAGTTGATTTCTTTTCTATTGGCACAAATGATTTGATTCAATATACAATGGCTTGCGACCGAATGAATGAAAAAATTTCTTACTTATATCAACCCTATCATCCGGCGATTCTGCGCTTGATCAAGCAAGTGATCGATGCTGCACATCGCGAGAATAAATGGGCGGGTATGTGCGGAGAAATGGCTGGTGATCCAATTGCTGCACCGATCCTGCTGGGACTTGGTCTTGATGAGTTTAGCATGAGTCCTTCTTCCATCTTGCAAATTCGCAAATTTGTCAAGGGCGTCAAGTATGAAGATATGAAACAATTGGCGCTCGAAGCGCTTGGTCTCGGCACGCAAGAGGAGATAAAAGCGCTCGTTCAACAGAGAATGCGTTTGGAAGCGTAATTTATTGCATAAAATGCATACAATCGATTGCTATGCTGCTGGCAAAGGAGTTCAGCAGCTTTTTTTCTTTGTCTGCTTATTTCTGCTGAAATTCTTTCTTTTTTATTTGAATTCGACAGATTATACTAGATTTGAAACTCTATGGAATTTATTTTTAGTAGATTTTTAAGGAGAATGAGAGATTGTTAAGGAGATTTTGATAGAAAAATGAAAAAATTATTGCTTGCGCTTGTACTTCTCTTGCCATTCCTCGCAGCCCCGCTGTCTGCATTTGCTGCGACCGCATATCCCAAATCGGGGACGGATGGCATCACCAATCTGTTTTTAACGTATACCGGTTATAGTCCGAATGGAGACGGCACTTCTGAAGAGCAGCATTGGAAAACGAATGATTTTTTACCTATACTTACACATATTGATCGGACGTACAATCATGCGGACGGACTGATGTTTACCGATTATTTGTTTACTGCCGTTGCGGTGAAAGATGGCTTTGGCCAATTGAAAAACATTGCGCAAATGAACGATGGCAAACCAGCCACCCCTTCTGACTGGAAGATTTATATGAATCAACTTTTTCAAGGCAATGATCCGGCATATTATCCGGAAAACATTGGAGCATTGTATGATGCTTCCTTGCATAACGGTTTAACCCGCGCCATTCCTGTCAATGTGTGGATTGCGCTGCCATATCCGGATCCGAAAGTGTTCTCGACAGACAGCCAACGGATCTCTGCTCTGGAAAACTGGATGGATCTGTTTATTTATACATGGAATACCAAAGGATATGCCAGCAACTTTCAGTTGAAAGGTTTTTACTGGATCGGAGAGACAGTTGCCGATACGGCTGATTTTAAGGATACACGAGTCATTCAAGCAATTAATGATTATATACATAATAAAGCAGTCAATAAAGAAGACTATAGCGCCTTGTGGATCCCCTATGAAGGAGCGACAGGCTGGAACCAATGGGCCAACCTGCATTTTGATCTGTCATTTTTGCAGCCCAATTACTATTTCTATTCCAACAAGGATTTAACCAAAGGAGTTTTCCATGCGTATTCCACGAATCAGGGCGTGGAGATGGAATTCGACCTTGGAGTGACTTGGGATTACAAGAAGGATGGTTACCGCTCGAAATTTCTTTCGTACATGAACCAGGGTGTAACAGGTGTGGACAGATATGTTCCACAATATTTTGCGCCGTATCAACCGCCGAATGCCGCTTTGGCATGGTATACGGGCGGTTGGTGGTGGAGTCATGAGAAACGGGATCAGTCCATCTTAAAACTGTTCCGAACCGGCGACAAATTGTATGATTCCCTGTATTCCTTTCTGAACGGAACGTATAAAGTTCCGGTTAATCATGGAAAATAAAATAATATCCGCATGGCATGGATAGTATAGGAAATTTACGAAAATGTGATAACAGGATATAATTGCAGTAAGTTTCAAATTGCAGCATTGGGAGAAGGATAGAATGGGGATTCGAGTATTAGGGATTGCTCCGTACAGTGGTCTTCGTGATTTATTTTATGAGTTGGCAAAGGAAGAAGATCGTTTTGAATTGGATGTAGAGATTGCTGACCTGGGAGAGGCGATTGATACAATTGGCCAATCCAAGGTTCTTGAATACGATGTCATAGTGAGCCGTGGCGGCACAGCTACATTGTTGCGGGAATATGTAGAGATACCAGTTATCGATGTGCCTGTTTCCGGATATGACATTTTACGCGTCCTCACATTAATCAAAGACTCCAACAGCAGGGTGGCAGTGATCGGATTTCCCAACATCTGTCATGGAGCCGCAACGGTTTCCAATTTGCTGAATTTAAAAATTCCAATCTATCCGATTGAACATGAATCGGAAGTCCGCAGTACATTGGTGAAAGCGTTTAATGACGGCGTTCAGGTGATATTGGGGGATGTTGTAACGGTTCGTACTGCTGATGAAATGGGTTATCATGGCGTGTTGATTACTTCCGGCCGCGAATCGGTTCAGGAAGCGTTTGCGGAGGTAATTCGGATCTACGACATTTACAAACGGGAACAAGAAAAAGCAAATTTTTATGAAGAAATCCTGCAACGAGATCACCGGGGAATTCTTGTTATCGATGCTTCCAACGTTTTGCGATTTGCAAATAGCCAAGCGTCATCTTACATGAATCGGGACATAAGGGAATGGCATCGAAAGCCGCTTCAAACCATTTTTCCTGAAATCGGTTCGAAAATTCAGGAAATGCATATTTTCAAACGTACACACTGGCAAGGAACGATAACGCTTAGCGAGTGTTTGTATGATGTTGAAATCGATGGAATCGGACAAAATCAACAATGGCCGTATACAATTGTTTATTTGGATCGATCCAGAGTATCGCAAAATTCAGACCAATCCTATATTTATAGTCCGACACGACTTTCTTCGTTTGCGCAGATCATCGGTTCAAGTCCAGAGATTTTGCAGGTCATTGAACAAGCCAAACAGATGGCAAAAACAGCAAACGCCATTTGGATTTCCGGAGAACCTGGAACAGGAAAGACGATATTGGCCCAGTCGATTCATAATGCCAATGAATCGGGTCAAAATTTTTATAAGGCAGCTTGCCGTTCCAGCGATTCCAAACGCCTGGAGGAAGAATTATTCGGTTCCATCCATGGCGGAGGATTTTTTCAACAGATCTTTCATGGCACGTTATATCTTGAAGATATTGAGTATCTGCCCGTTCATTTGCAAGAGAAGCTGCTGATTCAGTTGCGAAATGGCGTTGGATTGCGAGTCATTGTATCGTCCTCGATACCATGGGGGCAGCTCCTGCAACGAACAGAATTCAATCAAGAGCTGGCATATCGTTTGGGTGAACACTACTTGTATTTGCCTCCATTGCGTGAACGTTTGGAAGATTTGGAGGAAATATGCCGGATTCTGATTGCCAGACATAATTCCAAATTCGGAAAGCAAATGGTTGGCGTTCGGGATGATGTGATCCATCTGCTGAAAAGCCATGATTGGCCGGGCAATATAAAAGAGTTGAAAAACGCGTTTGAGGACATGCTGCTGCTCACAAATGGGCATTATGTGGAGCGGAAAGAAGCGGAAATCGTATGGAAGCGATACAAGCAGATGAGCGGCAAGCCAATACGTGAAATCGATGCAAATAAAGCCGCGCTTGATATGTCAGGTACTCTTGACGAGATCGAGACACAGGTAATCCTCCATGTGCTGCAGCAAGAAGGAATGAATCAATCGAAAGCGGCTGCCAGACTCGGAATCAATCGATCCACGTTGTGGCGCAAACTGAAATATAGCGACGCAAAGGCAAATGACTGATGTTTTTTTGATGATAAGCAGAGTAACTTCTTTCCTTGGAAGATAGGAATTCCATTCCGAGGGTGCTCTGCTTATTTATTTTGTTCGTTTTTAGTTGCAAAATACAACCTTACTTTATATAATTTTAAGAAAGCGATATCAGTATTTCTTTGTGTTTTAAAATGAAACATTTATGAATGGATGTTAGATTAACGGTAATTTGCTTATTAGCAAGTATGGGGGAATACGATGAAACGTATCGCGATTATTGCGGATGATCTGACAGGTGCTTCTGATTCCGGTGTACAGCTTGCGCGGAAAGGACTTAAAACGATTGTTGCCATTCAGTCATTGCGGGCGTTGATGGAGAATGAGCCGGAAGTTATCGTCCTTGATACGGATAGTCGGGCTGTCTCGTCCGAACTGGCGTATTCGAAAGTAAAGCAATTGATAGACGAACTGAAACATGCGGGCATGACCGGAGTGTATAAAAAAATAGATTCAACGCTCAGAGGAAATATCGGTGCGGAAATTGATGCGATTTTGGATGTGATGGATTTTGATATTGCGATTGTCGCTCCGGCATTTCCAAAGATTCAGCGCGTGACAAAGCATGGCGTCCATTTTTTGAATGGCACGGAAATCCATCAAACGGAAATCGGAAAAGATCCCAAATGTCCGGTGACAGAATCCAATATTTCCAGGTTGCTTTCCAATCAGTCGAAGCGAAAGATTGGCTGCATGTACCTGCAGACGATTCGCGCAGGACAAATGGAAATTCAGGAATCAATGGAATACATGTTGCAGCAAGGCATTGAAATCATTGTGGCAGATGCGGAACAAGAACAAGATCTGATCCATCTTGTAGACGGTTTGAAAAACAGCAGCAGAAAAATTTTGTGGGTTGGGTCGGCAGGATTGGCACAATATCTTTTGGAATTATACGATTTGCCGGAACGGTTGACGCACGGACTTGAGGTTCCAAAGACAGACAAACCCGTCATGTTGGTTGCCGGCAGCATTTCGAACATTACATTGCAGCAATTGCAAGCGGTAGGACAACTTCCGAATGTGGAAAGGATTCAATTCGACCCGATTTTGGTATTGCAGGGGGGAGAAGCTTGTGAAAAAGAAATGAAGCGTTGTCTGTACAAAGTACGAGAAGCAATCCGTGCAGGCAGAGATATAGCGCTTTATGCAACATCTACGAAAGCACAAGTGGATGAAACGACAGCTTGCGGAAGTCAGTTTGGAATCAATCGGGCAGAAATCGCAGACCGCATTGCAAGTGCACTTGGATGCATCGCTGCGGGAATTTTGTCAACGGAATCGCTGCAAGGCATCATACTGACAGGCGGGGATACGGCAATTGCTGTCTGTACACAAGCGGGCGTTGCAGGACTTTTGTTGTTGGACGAAATGGAACCGGGGATTCCCGTCAGCCGGTTAATCGGAGGTCCCCAATCCGTTTTGACAATTACCAAAGCAGGAGCGTTTGGTACGGAAGAATCTCTTGTAGGGGCGTTTCACATATTGAAAGGAGAATGTTTGCATGTATAAACCATATATTGGAATTACAATGGGAGATGCGGCCGGTGTTGGTCCGGAAATTATCTTAAAAGCATTAAAAGATCCGGAAATCTATAAACAATGCAGACCATTTGTCATTGGAGATGCTAAAATACTAGAGAGGGCGAAATCAGTTGTAAACAGTTTTGCAACAATCCGCAAGATTTTGCATGTGGATCAAGCCGATTTTACGTACGGAACTGTGGATTGTCTCGATCTGGATTTGTTGCCGGCAGATTTGCCCTTCGGACAAATATCCGCACATGCGGGGAATGCTGCATTCCGCTTTCTTGAAAAAGCAATCGAATTGGCCAAAGAAGGTTCCATTGATGCGATTTGCACGGCTCCTTTAAACAAAGAAGCGTTACATAAAGGAGGACATATATATCCGGGACATACGGAGATTTTGGCCGAACTGACAGGTACAAAAGATTTCTCGATGATGTTGTCCGCACCCAAGCTTAAAGTCATCCATGTGACGACACATGTAGGGATTCTTGATGCTGTCAAACAGATCAATCCGGAACGTGTATACAAAGTCATTCGGCTTGCACATGAAACGTTGCAAAAAGCCGGCATTCCAGAACCGAAGATCGCAGTTTGCGGAATCAATCCACATGCCGGTGAAAATGGCTTGTTTGGTTATGGGGAAGAAGAAGAAAAAGTGATTCCCGGTGTTGAGAAAGCACAGCAGGAAGGAATCGCCGTGCAAGGTCCATTGCCCGCAGATACGCTGTTTTTCCGTGCAACACGCGGGGATTTTGATATTGTAGTTGCCATGTACCACGATCAGGGGCACGGGCCTGTAAAAGTGTTGGGCTTGGAAGCGGGTGTCAATATTACAGTCGGCCTTCCCATCATTCGGACAAGTGTCGACCACGGCACCGCATTTGATATTGCAGGAAAAGGGGTTGTCGATGAGTTAAGCATGAAAGAAGCCATTCGGCAGGCGATTGAATTGGCGCCGAAACGAAACGAGTAATCGAGCAAAATGCACGGGAAGGTGTGACTTTGGATGAAGATCGTTTTAGCTCCGGACTCCTATAAAGGAAGCCTGACGGCAAAACAAGCGTGTGATGCGATGGAAGCAGGGATACGAAAGGTTTTTCCCGATGCAGATGTAATAAAAGTCCCGATGGCAGACGGCGGTGAAGGCACCGTTCAAAGTTTGGTCGACGCGTTAAACGGCCAATTGCACACAGAAACGGTTGCAAATCCACTCGGTGAACCGGTGCAAGCGACATACGGCATCCTCGGCGATGGGAAAACAGCTGTCATTGAAATGGCGGAAGCGTCCGGTCTTTATCTGATCTCCAAAGAACAGAGGGATCCCCGGATTACGACAACATACGGCACCGGTGAGTTGATAAAAGCAGCCTTGGATCAAGGCTGCCGCAACTTTATTCTGGGAATCGGCGGCAGTGCCACAAACGATGGCGGTGTCGGCATGGCACAGGCGTTGGGGATTCAGTTTCTGGATCGGGATGGCAATCCGGTGCCCTTTGGCGGCGGATTTTTACACTGCATTGAAAGAATGGATTTGACACGGTTGGATCCGCGAATTAAGGACTGCCGCTTTACCGTTGCTTGCGATGTTGACAATCCGCTATGCGGGGAGCATGGAGCGAGCCACGTATTTGGACCGCAAAAAGGCGCAAATCCGGAAATGGTGCTTGAACTGGACAGTAATCTTCTACATTATGCTACAATATTGGGAGAACAGCTGGGGATGAACATCAAAGATCTGCCTGGTTCGGGCGCGGCCGGTGGACTGGGAGCAGGGATGGTCGCATTCCTCGGTGCAGAATTGCGGCCCGGCATTGAAATCGTTTTACAGATAACAAAACTGGAAGAAACATTGGCAGGCGCCGACTTGGCAATCTCGGGAGAAGGTCAATGCGATTTTCAAACATTGCGGGGGAAAACGCCTTTTGGCGTTGCCAAAGTTGCTCGGCAATTGAACATTCCTGTCATTTTAATGGCCGGATCCATCGGTGCGGGAATCGATGCTCTTTTTGAGCATGGGATTGTCAGCGTGTTTTCGATCGTCGATCGGCCGATGTCTCTGGAAGATGCAATGGAACAAGCGGCTCCCTTAATGTCTGCTGCCGTGGAAAGGGTTATCCGGGCAAGATTTTTATAGTGAAAAGTGCTGGATGGAAAGCAATGTGCATATAAAAGAAAACTAGAGATGGAGGAATGATTCCTGTGAGTATTGCAGAAGAAACAGTAAGCATTCAAGAAAAGAATCAAAAACTCGGGGAGTATCTCAGGGAATTGGATCAAGCAATTGTCGCGTTTTCAGCCGGCATCGACTCCACATTTGTCTTGGCGCGGGCAAAAGAGGAATTAGGAGATAGAGTATTGGCAGTGACAGCGGCATCCGAAACGTTTCCCGAGCGGGAATTGGAAGAAGCGATCGGGTTGGCCAAAAAACTCGGTGTCAGGCATGAGGTCATACAAATAAAAGAAATGGAGAATCCCCATTTTGTCGCAAATAATCCGGATCGCTGCTACCACTGTAAAGCCGGGTTGTATTCCAATTTGACGGCACTCGCCAAGGAAAAGGGAATTCCATGGATATTGGACGGAGCCAATATGGACGATCTGGGGGATTATCGCCCCGGCAGGAAAGCGGCGAAGGAATTTGAGATTCGCAGTCTGTTGCAGGAAGCGGGTTTGTATAAGCAGGAATTACGCGAGCTTGCCAGAGACATGGGTCTCCCCAATTGGGATAAACCTTCCTTTGCGTGTTTATCTTCCCGGATTCCCTATGGATCTATTATTACGCTAGACAAAGTGGAACAGTTGGATCGGGGAGAAGCAGCGCTGCGGCAGATGGGATTTCGGCAATTGCGAATTCGCCATCATGATAAGATCGCAAGAGTGGAAGTACCGCCTGCAGATTTCCCGCGGGTGCTGGAAGCTGCCGAGCAAATTGTGGAAATTTTGAAGGCAGAGGGATTTTCCTATGTGACGCTTGACTTGCAAGGGTACCGGACAGGTTCCATGAATGAAGCCATTGGCAAGTAATGGAGTGAAGAAGATCGATGAAAACAACATTGTTATACGGAACATCCGGTTTAACCATCGAAGTGCCTGACCATTCTTTAGTGATCGAGCCCCTTGACTTGCCGGCGTTATTCGATGACAAACAGGCGGTCATAGATGCCTTGCGCAATCCGATTGGCGCGAGACCCTTAAAAGGGTCGGTAAAGGCAACGGACAAAGTTGCAATTGTGATTAGCGATATCACAAGACCGACGCCCAACCATAAGTTGGTGCCGTGGTTGATCGAAGAACTGGATCATGTACCATTGGAGAATTTCGTGATTCTGAATGGAACAGGCACACACCGGGATCAGACAGAGGAAGAATTTGTGCAAATGCTTGGCCGGTGGGTTGTCGATCACATCCGAATCGTCAACAATCATTGTCATGATGCTTCGTCGTTGACAAAAGTCGGTGCCAGCCGTTTTGGTTGTGATGTGTATTTGAACAAAGAGTACGTGGAAGCGGATTTTCGAATCGTTACCGGATTTATTGAGCCGCATTTTTTTGCCGGTTTTTCCGGCGGTCCGAAGGGAATTATGCCGGGTATTGCGGGAATTGAGACGATCCTTGCGTTCCACAACGCACGCATGATCGGAGATCCTTTGGCGACATGGGGCAATATGACAAATAATCCGCTGCAGGATATGACCCGAGAAATCAACCGGATGTGCAAACCCCACTTTATGTTGAATGTGACGTTAAACAAGCAGAAAGAAATTACGCAAGTGTTTGCCGGAGAATTGTTTGAAGCGCATGATGTCGGCTGTGAGTACGTAAAAGAACATGCAATGGTCAAATGCGAAGAACGCTTTGACGTTGTCATTACATCCAATTCCGGATATCCCCTTGACCAAAATTTGTACCAAGCGGTCAAAGGTATGAGCGCTGCTCACAAGATCGTCAAGCAGGGCGGTACAATTATTTGTGCGGCGGAATGTTCGGACGGCCTGCCCAATCACGGGAATTACGCGCGTATCTTGCAAATGCGCAAAACACCGCAAGAACTGCTCGACATGATCAATGACCCATCGTTTCAAACATTCGATCAATGGCAAGTACAAAAACAGGCTGTGATTCAGGTGTGGGCAGACGTTTATGTGTATTCCTCACTTTCCGGTGATGATGTAAGGAAGGCGATGTTTTCGCCGACACATGACATTGAGCAGTTATTGGACGAGTTAAAATTGAAGTATGGACCTGACATGACCGTTGCAGTACTCCCAATGGGACCGTTGACAATTCCTTATGTGGAAGAGTAGATGAGCGTATAGCAGTCGAGAACGGCTGTTAAACACGCATGGCTGCTAAAGTTCTCGAAGAAAGGAAACTTTACGAATACGATGGCAGAACGCAAACAAAGTTGGTTGGGGTATGGCGTTGTAGTCTTGTTGTTGCATGTCGTTGGCATTCTTCTTTTGGTTACATCCCGTAATCACTCCGCCCTCATCAATCTTGCATTTTTAGCGTATACGCTAGGCCTTAGGCATGCATTTGACGCGGACCACATTGCGGCAATTGACAATACGGTGCGAAAGTTGATCCAGCAAAATAAAAATCCGAACGGAGTTGGATTTTATTTTTCTTTAGGACATTCAACAGTTGTAACGATTATGACATTTGCTACTATATTTGCCGTGCAATGGGCAGAGAAAGAAATCCCTTATTTTCAGCACATCGGAGGTATCATCGGCACTTCCGTGTCCGGGCTTTTCTTGTTGCTGATCGGTATCATGAACCTTTTCATTCTCATCAATATTGCCAAAAGTTTTTTCAATATGCGGCGTGGAATGTATAATGCCGATAAAGTGGAAGAACTGCTTCTTTCCAGAGGCTCTATTTTTCGTTTGATTCATCCGCTTTTACGATATATTTCGAAAAGTTGGCATGTGTATCCCATTGGATTTTTATTTGGCTTGGGATTTGATACGGCAAGTGAAGTCGCTTTGCTTGCCATTTCCACAGGCGCGGCGAAAAGTGCAATTCCGATCAGCGGAGTTCTTGCGCTTCCGATATTATTTGCTGCCGGAATGAGTCTGCTTGATACCGTTGATGGCATTTTCATGACAAATGCATATCGTTGGGCATTTTCTACGCCGTTGCGTAAAATTTACTACAATTTGACTGTAACTGCGTTGGCTGTAATGGCCGCATTATGTATTGGACTATTTGAATTGCTCCAGGTGGCAATTCCTCAATTGGGATTGCGGGAAGGCATTTGGGGATGGATTGCAAATTTGGATTTAGGATCTGTAGGCTATATTTTATTCGGATTGTTTGTTTTCTGTTGGGGGCTTTCCTATTGCATTTGGAAAGTTTTCCGCATCGAACAACGTTGGGAAATGTAACATGCATAGAAGATAAGGAGCTGCGCCAAGCGCACAGGGGCTGGCGGCTGCCACAATGAATGAAAATAGACTTGGCCTGTGAGACTGCCGATTTCATAATAGAGACGCAGACTCACAGGCCGATATTTTTGAGGATTTGCGCACGTCTGCAAGCACTTTCGGGGCGATGCCGAAAAAATGTATGGTTATTTATGGCTATTGTTTCAAAGCGCCTTGGTACTTTTGTATGGCAATCGAAAGTGCCGTTTGATAGACAACTTTCACCGGCACATGGAATGTATCTGCCAATTTGCGGCATTCCTCATATTCGGGCGCCACATTTACAATTTCATCCCCTAAATATGCGATTTTTACCGGGATTTTTCCATAGGGTGTTTCCACCGTTACAAATCTTCGCGGAACTGACCACTTCCCAACCTCGTAAATTCGCATTCCGATTGTCGTGGTTTGCCGCGCAATTTCCTCTTGTATATTCTGTTGCTTCTCATAGGAACAGGCAACGCGCAACTGCAATCCCGGTCGGCCTTTTTTCATAATGACGGGAGTCCAGTATGCATCCATTGCACCCAGGGCGACAAGGCGTTCTACAAGATGTCCGGCCCATTCCGGATTCATATCGTCAATATTTGTTTCAATGACAACTGTCTGTTTGGGCGAATGCACGGTTGGGAGTTGAAGAATTTCCTTTTCCATACTCCACTTGCCGAGCTGAATGCGAACGATATCAGCAACGGGCAAATTTTGATTTCCTGCACCGTGTCCTACTTTTTCGGCTATAAATGGGGTTTGCGGGAGTGAGCGCATAAATGTTCGAATGAAAGCGGCGGCAGTAGAGTCAATCGTTTCCCCCCAAAGACCGGCAGAGTATGTCGGAAACTCTAACAGCAACTGAATCGTAGAAGAAGTTGGGACGATAACCGTTCCATTTGGGCGTTCTACAACTCCTCCACCCATTTGAATGGTTGATACAAAACATGCAGGCTCCCCAAGCAAATGCCAGGCAAGTGCATTACCGACGACGTAGATGATGGCCTCGTTTGTTATGGTTTCTGCTTCTTCTGTTATTGCAACATCGGACGTTGCTTTCACAGCCAATAAATGATGAAAAACTTCCATGGTTTTTTCTTTAACTACGGGGGGGAGCAGACAGTTTTCAATGATCCGTTGCAGTTCGGAGAATGAAAGGAAATAGGGTTCGGCATTTGTGTCAATGATTGCTTTTTTTGCTGAAACCCCTTTCAAAGAAACGTCAATTATACGTATCGCAACGCCTTCAAGGAAAAAATTCATATAGCAACGCCAGTTGTCTTCTTCAAGGCCAAGATCGAACCAAGCGCCTAAAAACTTGTCTAAACTTGCACCGGCAAGACATTCAATATAAGCAATCTTCATTTCAATCCCGCCTTCATTTCAAATCGGTTGTACCTTCTATCATTTCAACTATACACGTTCAAAAGATTCCGTACAATAGTACTAGATATGGAAGTAGATATGGGAATTGAATTGGGGGCGGCAAATCGAAATACGTTGGCACGTTATTTGCTTTATGATTTATAAACGCAGAATGAAACAAGTGAAAAACCTGCAATGTATCGAAAAGACTGGGGTGGTTTCATGTTTATTCAAACGTATTCTCCTATTTCGCCAATCGGCTGGTCATTTGGATTGGCGATCTTGCCATTGATCGTGCTGTGCGTCCTTCTTATCATTGGCCGGACAAAACCAACTGCGACGTATTTGATCATTCTTTTCATCACCATTTTTCTGGCGAGTGTCGTCTGGAAAATGCCGCTACATATGGTTGCCGGCACTGTTTTTTACGGTATACTATTTGGTGTTTTTCCATTGTTTTACATTATATGGAGTTCGGTATTTCTCTTTCGAGTGGCCGAACGCTGCGGTTATATCGAGGTCATTAAAAATAGCCTGATGACAGTCGGCGATCGGATGGAATGGAAAATTCTCCTGGTTGGCTTTGGGCTGACAGCCTTTATTGACAGTACTGCCGGTTTTTTGACTCCGATCGCCATTTCGGCAGCTTTGTTATCACAATTGGGTGTAGGCCGGGAAAGAAGCGCAATCGCCGCTTTAACCGCATGTGCGGTGCCGGCTGTGTTTGGAGCTGTCGGCATACCTGTACTCTTATTGGCACAGGTAACAGGACAATCCATTGAGGAAATTTTACGTCAATGTGTAGTATCTGATTTTATTCCGGCATTTTTGGCACCCCTGCTTACTTGCTGGGCTGCATGTGGATGGAGATCTGCACGAGCGTTCCTTTTGCCATGTTTGCTGGGAGGATTCAGCTATTCATTGGCCACACTCGCAAGCGTTGCATATCTTTCTCCTTACTTAGGAGCGGCAATTGGTGCCGTTGTATTTATCGTTGTGATTTTAATAATGGTGAGGATGCAGGATCGTTCAAACGGAACATGGACATGGTCAGGCATGTCAAAAGGCTGGCGGCCGTTTGTTCTCTTGACTGTTTTTGTTGTGGTCTGGAATCTGCCGGTTGTAAAACAATTGTTGTTACATTTGGGAGGGCAATGGGGCATTCCGGGTTTGGATCGTCGGGTATTTTCCAGTCATCCGTTTGGAGAGCATGCGGTGCGGGCCATATGGAATGGCCAAGTGGTTGCTTCTGCCGGTACAGCCATTATCGTCGCATCATTGGTTACCGCATTAAGCTCCGGCATGACTTTGAGGGAATGGGGGAAATCACTGGTTGATACACTTTTCTCGATGCGCGTGGCGGCGATTAATTTGTCGGTGGTCTGTTCTGTTGGTTTTCTTTTAGTCTATAGCGGAATGGCTGGTACAATTGCTTATCCATTTCAGTATTTCGCAGAATCCTATTTGATTATTGCACCATTTATGGGCTGGCTGGGGACATTCCTGACGGGCAGCAACTCAGCTTCGATTGGACTGTTTGGGGGATTGCAAACATTTGCCGCACAGATGACACATGTATCGCCCGCAGCGATTGCGGCAAGTTTTTCCGTAGCGGCGGCCGGCGGGAAAATGGTGGCTCCGCAAGCGTTGGAAGTTGCGCTGCAATCAACCAATCTGGAGGCGGGAAAAGAATCTGTATTATTGAGAAAAGTATTGGGATTTAGTTTATTCATTCCAATCGCAGCGATAGGAGTCGCATTTTTCAGTCAACTATTTGGAATCATATAGTTTCCATGCGAGCGGAAACTTTTTTATTGAAATGGAAATTCGTTGGTTCCAAATAGAAAAAAAAACACAGCCCTTTTCACAAAGGGCTGTTTGCCTGTACGGTTACAAAGTTCCTTATCTCTATTCCATTTCCTCGATATCCCAAGTATGCTCAAACTGAATACATCCTTTCAATGTTTGAGCAACCGGGCAACCACATTCAAACACGGATAAAGCGCGCTCAGCTGCGAATGATTCCAGAAACTTCGCGCCATACTACAACAAAGGTGATTGTATCCATGGTAACCATTTGCTATTTTGGGTTGTGCGTCCTGATGTGGGCGATGATTGTCGCCATCGATGCACAGTTATTTAACTTTTCTTTCGGAAAATCGGCAGACCATTTCTTTTTTATTGTACTAGGGGATGAGAAATGGTTTGATTTTTCAATGTTTCTTATAGGACTTTTGTTCGGTATTCGGGAAGATGTGCTTCGTCGGAAAGGAAAGCGATAAATGAAAATCAATCGAATCTTTTCACCCAAACAACCGAAGCAAGTAGTTTCGACAACGACGGATGGCTCATTTACACATGAAGAAACGATTCCTTTATCATTCTCTACGTCGGATGTCAAACAACGAATGAAAGATTTATTTGGAAATTCGATGGACTTTGCCTGCGAAAATATTCAAATCGGACCGAATCGTGGAATTTTTTTATATTTGGATTCCATGACGAATTCGAAAGTGCTGCAGGAAATTACAAAACGGTTGAATTGGTCAGAAACAATACAAACAGAAGCAGATTTGCATCATTTTCAACAGCAATATTTATCAGGAATTACGTTTCGCTATGATTCCTTTGAGCATGAGCTGGTTTGGAGTCTTTTGTCTGGTTTTGCGGCTTTAATCGTGGAAGGCGTTCCCGTTTCTCTTTCTTTGCAAATCGACGATATTGAATCGCGTTCCATCCAGGAACCAAGTACCCAAACCATCATTCGCGGACCGAAGGATGGATTCACAGAAACTGCACAAACCAATATGAGTTTGATTCGCCGCCGTTTGAAAAATCCCAAGTTGCGGTTTTTGCCCTATTATGTAGGAAAAGACACACATACATTGGTTGTCCTGGGATATATGGAAGATATCTGCAATGCATCCATCCTGGAAGAAGTGAAGAAACGGATCAAGAACATCGTGATCAGTTCTGTTTTTGATTCGGGATACATTGAAGAATTGATTTCGGACAAAACTTGGACTCCGTTTCCCTTAAGTATGAATTCGGAACGTCCGGATGCGATTTCGGCGGGAATTATGGAAGGGAAAATCGCCATCATTGTCGATGGTACACCGTTTGTTTTGTTGGTTCCGGTCACTCTCAATGATTTTTTTCAGGTTCCGGAAGATTATTATCAGCCGTTTTTAATGTCTTCTTTTGTCCGTTTTATCCGTTATCTGGCGTTTTTAATTTCCTTGGTGTTGCCGGCTTTTTTTGTCGCAGTATTAACGTTTGATTATGAGATGATCCCAACTCCGCTTTTAATCAATTTGATTTCACAGCGAGAAAATGTGCCCTTTCCAACCATTGTGGAACTGATTATGATGGAAATTTCCTTTGAAATCCTGCGGGAAGCAGGGACGCGGATGCCGCGGGCGGTTGGGCAAACGGTATCCATTGTCGGGGCATTGGTGATTGGGCAAGCAGCAGTCGAGGCGGGTGTTGTCTCGAATACTTTGGTGATTGTAGTTGCACTGACAGCGATCGCAAGTTTCGTATCTCCCATATACAGTTTTGCTTCATCCGCGCGTTTGTTGCGCTTTAGCTTATCGTTGCTTGCCGCGTGGTTAGGGTTGTTCGGGATCATACTTGGTTTAATTGCCATCGTTGGACATTTGTCGAGTCTGCGTTCGTATGGAGTTCCGTATCTTGCTCCCATTGCCCCTTTTGGACTTCAAGGACAGAAAGATGTATTTATACGAGCTCCTTTATGGGCCATGTGGAAGCGGCCGGGCTTTCTAAAACCGCAAACGCCCAATAAAATTGCAGATGTCGAGCCGCCGAGCCCACCGAATGAGGAAGAATCATCATGAAATATTTGGCTTGTATTGTGGTTTTGCTTTTCGTCATGCTCCCGATCAGTGGTTGCTGGGACCAACGAGAATTAAACGAGATATCTCTGGTAACGGGTCTTGCTGTTGATCAAGGACGACAGAAAAAATACAATGTCAGTTTTGAAGCGGTGAATGCAGCAGAGTTAACCAAAAAAGGAGGCGGCGGAAATGCGGCATCCTTAGTGTTTAGCCAAGAAGGGCAGTCGGTTTCTTCATTGCTCGAAAAAATGAATATTGGAATCTCTCGCCATCTGGTTTATTCTCATGTGCGTACTGTTGTGATTAGTGAAATGGTTGCAAAAGAAGGACTTGCAGATATTTTGGAATTTATGGAACGCAATCGGGAAATCCGCGATGATTTCAATTTGGTCATTGCCAGAAACGTAAAAGCGGCAGATATCCTTCGCATGAGCTACCCCCTGCAAAAAGTATCAACGCTGAAATTGCACCAGCAATTGAGCCAGGCATTTCACGATTGGGGAAGCGATCCGGATGTCCGGATGCGGGATATGATTGCCGCATTCACGTCCAAAGGGCGGGAACCGGTAGCAGCCACTGTTACGATTGCGGGAAATGTTAAAAAAGGGAATTCACTGGATAATACAAAAAAAATTACGCCCGATGCTTTGGTGGAACTCTGCAATTTAAGTGTTTTTCGAAAAGATAAGCTCATCGGATATTTGCCTTTAATCGATACGCGGAATTATCTATGGCTGCAAAATAAGCCCTTTAATACAAGCATTGTTTTGCATTGCGAAAAAAAACAAACGGTTACCATTCGAATCAGAGAATTTACCACAGATATTCATACAAATTTCAATCATCAAACACCAACCATCCATGTTCAAATGGATACGTACGGTGTAGTCGACAGCATGCAATGCAAGAAACTTGATCTCACCAAATTGAACACGTATGAAACATTAGAAACCATGATGTCGGAACATATTCGTCGCGAATTGTTGCACACCATACATAAGGTTCAAAATAAATATAAAGTCGATATCTTCGGATTTGGAGACATTGCACACCGTCAACATCCCAAAGAGTTTAATTCTATCGCCAAATGGGATGAAGCATTTTCGAAAGCAAACATTCAAGTTTCTGTTCGTGCCAACATCAAACGCAGCGGGATCTACACGAAGGGTTTCTTAAATGAGATGAAATAGGCGGTGAATCGGTTGAACCAGGAACGTTTGTCATTGTGGCAGTTGTTTGTATTGCTTGTCATGTTTGAAGCCGGAAGTGCAGTGGTTGTCGGAATTGCAAATGAAGCCAAACAAGATGCGTGGATTGCCGTATTGATGGCAGGAATCGGCGGATTGTTTTTGGCTTGGATGTATCACGCCATTCTTGCTCCAAACCCAGGACTTGGACTGTACCAATTGTTTGAAAGATGTTTCGGTAAAATACCTGGAATTGGATTATCTGTAATTTATATACTATATTTTCTATATATTTCCTCGCGTGTGTTGCGGGATTTTGACGAACTTATATCCAGTGCGGTTCTGCCGAATACGCCGACCGAGGTTGTTTCATTTTTGGTGATGCTCGTAATCGGGTATCTTTTGTATTTGGGGATTGAAGTTTTAGGGCGTTCAAGCGAGATTTTTTTTCCATATGCCGCTTTTTTCTTTTGGATGATGGTCGTTTTCTTATTTATCAGCGGACGAGTGAAATTTTCCAACTTGCAACCGGTTTTAGAAAATGGGTGGGGTCCCATTTTTCAATCTATCTTCCCCTCATTGATTACGTTTCCCTTTGGCGAATTCGTGGTATTGCTCGTTTTGTTTTCATCCATTTCCAATTTCAAAACTGCAAAATGGGTTGCGTTTACAGGCATAGGGTTTGGCGGGTTCATCATCTTTGTTTCCCTTATTTTGCAAATCTGTATATTGGGTGTAAATTCTAAAATTCGTGCAAGTTTTCCTTTGCTAAATGTTGCACGAGAAATTTCAATTGCAAATTTTTTGGAGAGAGTGGATGCATTCATCGTTTTCATAATCATGGTCGGGATTATTGTAAAGGTGTCGATTTTCTTTTATGTGGGATTGAAAGGGTTGGAACATATTTTTCACATTTCGTACCGATCCTTCGTATTTCCTTGCGCCATGCTTGTATCGGTTATGTCCATTTACATCGCGGAAAATTATGCGGAACATATTGAAGAAGGGCTGCGATTCGTTCCCATCTATTTGCATATTCCGTTTCAGATTATCATCCCATGTTTGCTTTTGGTGACATCGCGAATAAAAACGAAGAAAGTTTAGTTTATTACCCTAAAATTATCATCGATATATGTTGAAGCTTCACTATTGGGAGAGAGCCAGCGAAGCTGACACCACCTGCAAAGCAGATGGATATATATGTAATTTTTTATTTGTCGGCTCTTTCAATGAGACTTACCATCATGACCGAAGGCTCGCAAAAAATCACTTGGTGTCAACACGACGAGCTGTTCCTTGATTTCAGGAGTGTGAAAATCTTGATCGTCCGTAACAAATAAATCAGGTTGAGCCAAAAAGACACGCATCCCACTATTTGTTTCGCTCATTCCACATTTCCTCCCGAACTTGTTCCAAATCGTTCAGCAGTTCTTCTTCGGTAACTCCCTTGGCACTAGCTTCCTTTGCCATTGAATCTAAAAACTCACGTAAGGCGACCACACTCGATTTCGTTATAATGATCTTACCCGTTTCATCCTCAATAAAAGCAACCTTGTCGCCCTCCACTAAATTCAGCCGTTCGCGAATCGCTTTTGGAATGGTGATTTGACCTTTTGAAGTCACTCTTGAAACTTCCATATTCATGAAGAACATCCTCCTTTCAATTCTTACATTCCTTACTTTCATTATATATTACGGAATTATCATATTTAACACAAATAACGAGGTCATCAATAAATTTCCCATTTGATTATATCTGCTTTGCGGGTGATGTCAGCTTCGCTGGTACTACCCCAAGATGAACGCAATATGCGCATCGTTGAAGCATTTTCACACGATCAAGGCATTATTGAGGGAGTGCAAACATGGAATCACATGGATTCCATCGAAAACGGAAACCGTTTTCGTGAATGGAAACACAATATTTCCGAAAAAGTCGAATGAAATCGAATTTTAGTATTGGCACGAATGTTGCATTAAATAAAGAAGCGTTAAGGGAAATGATGTGAATGTTCGATTGTAAAGAGGGGAGTGAATCACTTCGATGCGTTTAATCAACATGAAAGCGGTTATTCTTGAGGACAAATGCACCGGTTGTAAAATTTGCGCGCAAGTGTGTCCGACATTGGCGATTACAATGGAACCCGTACCAGGAACAAAGGCGAAAAAATTAGCTGTTGTTCATGAGGATGATTGTACCGGATGCACAGCGTGTGAGCAGCGGTGTCCATTCGACGCAATTGAAATGGAATACTTACAAGAAAACCGTACGATCGGTGTAGATGTTGAACAATTTGATCGGGAAAAAATCAATCAAATCTGCTACGATGCACACTTTCATCCGGAACAGGTGGTATGCTACTGCACGGGAACGCGGGCGGAGGAAGTTGCAGCTTCGATTCTGCAGGGGGCGGATTCGCCGGATAAAATTTCCCGGGCAACCGGGTTGCGTACAGGATGTACGGTGGAATGCTTGCAGCCGGCCATTCGTCTGCTGAAAAGCGCCGGTATTGAATTGCAATCACCGGAAGGCCGCTACCAGTGGTATGGAGCTACACCGACGATCTGGGATATTCCGGATGACGTGAAAGAGAAATATGCCAAACGCGGCTTTTACTTTGATGCAGATATTGAATTCATGGAAAGTATTCGCAATGCGCCAACTTCTTCTAAAGTATGTGCGGGAAAAGAGGGGGAGAAATAATGCGTGCACCGATTCAACCGATTGCGCCGCGTCCGTCGCGGTATGGAGTAGAACCAAGCCACGTAAAAAAGCGTTTTGTCGATTTGCCCGGGTTGACATCTGTCATGTTGGACGAATTGTTTCCGGATACGCCGAATGTGATTTATCCAAGCACGCAAGGACTGCAAGCGATCCGTGAAGCTACGGAAGCGGCACTTAAGCATGTGGATTTTTCGAAAATTCAACCGCACCATACTGTGAACGTACTGGCGTCGCACCATGGATTTACGCTGCTCGGTGGCGAGCCATATGCAGAGGTCCTGCGAACGGTGTATGACGTGGTAAAACGTCGCACAGGCGCCAAAGAAGTTCGACTGCGCGCCGGAGTGGGACTGCGGTTTCGGGAAACAGAAGAATATATCAAAAGGTTCAACCTGAAACAGCATTTTGATCGCGCTCTCGGAATGGCGCCCATTGATGAGGGGATACCGATCGCAACGGAAATTGGCACATTGTATGGTCTGAAGCGCACATACGATGCGGATTGGATCATCCATGTGCACAATAGCGATGTCCGTGAAGTGCATTTTCATCGCCAGGTGGACCGGGCTGTCAAACCTTTCGGGATGTCCTATGCACGGATTGAAACACGTTCCACCTATCATCAAAACCTCGGGCCGCGGGGTGCCAATTTTACGGCGAGGGCCATTTTTGAATCGCCGTTTGTACAGGGCAAATTCATTGGCGCGGTATTTATGAACATGTCTCCAAGCGGTGTCATTAGCATTGAAGCGGATAATGACTTGTACAAGATTAACGACACGATCACACGGGATGGTTTGCGATATTACGGTAAAATGTTTCAACTATTAGGCAAAATCGATGATTGTATCGTAGGTTTGGATTTTCCGTGCCCGGTGCCTTATGTTTTTTCAGCGGGCGTCATTTATTGCAACTTTGTCGGTGCGAATACCGATTTATTCGACTTGGATGTGAAATTGCCCCCTTATACCTGGTACACGGAGGCGCTCTATGGAAAAGACGGCAAACCACTCGTGCCGGAGGTGCAGCCGGTCAATCCTGCCATTCGCATGGTGATACACAATTATGCATGGATCGGCTATCCGAGTGCGTTTTTTGCGCAACAATTGCCGACGGTAGTGGTTGGCAAAGAACAAGCGGATTTGTTCGAGCATGATCCGCAGAATTTGGAATATATGAAATACGCCATGATCTCTGACAATCTCGAAGATGCCATGAATTTCGCTTATAAAACAACAGGAACAGACAAAGTGATCGTCTTCGATGGCGCAGTAGGCGGAATCAATGTAAGCGAATCGCTGGCAAAACATCTGTTAACGGTTGCTCCTGCTGTGAGCCGACAAGTAGAAGAAGAGTTGCTGCCAAAATGGATGAAGCAGCGTGGAATATCACCAAATGGAATCTTGGTAAACGCATAAGAGGGAGTGGTGCACATGCCGGCTTTCAAAGTAGAGGATCGACAAAACGGTCAAATCATCATGGACATTCGGGATACGTTGTTCTCTTCGCTTCATGATCGGATGTTCACTGCACAAGTGGCAGCAACTGATTATGGAGTATTGGCCGGTATGCGGCATGCGCTGATGTATCTGGAAGAACTGGACTGTGAGCTTGTCAGCCATCTCGATGACGGCACTTTGCTGCAACCGGGCGAGGTTGTTCTTACGTTTCGCGGTTCAGCGAAACATGTGGCGATTGCGGAAGACCGGATATTGGGAGTGATGATGGCGCCATCCGGTTTTGCGACGCGCGCCCGCCAGTTGCAACTGCTTGCCGGGCAGGATTTGCGCGTGGTATGCGGCGGTTGGAAGAAGCTTCCGCAGACGATGAAACCGACTCTCCATGCAGCTCTTGCTGCAGCAGGTGTTGGCATGCGAATGGTGGATGGCCCATTTGTTTATATCGATAAAAACTATGTTCGCATGTTCGGCGGGGTAGGAAAGGCGTTAGACGCAGCCAAGCGTTTTTTTCCGGATCATAAAGCGGTGATTCAGCTCCGCGGGGATCTTCAGCCGCTTGCAATCGAAGCCCGAGCTGCAGTTTACGGAAAAGCGGATGTCCTGATGGTGGATACCGGGCAGTTGGACGATCTTGATGTCGTCCTTGACATCGTAGCCGAATGCAAAGCTCGCGACCGCTTGAAAATCGCTTTTGCCGGCGGTGTGAAAGAGGAGATGATGCTTTTGCTTCGAACTCGCGCCGTAGATTTGGTGGATGTGGGGGGCGCTGTGTTAAATGCTCCCCTGCTCGATATGCGGGTGGATGTCATGGTTGATCAGGGAACGCATACCAACACAAGAAAGGCGGAGAACCATGGAGTATAGTCTTTTAAATAAAACCGAATTGCGTTTGACCGATGTGTATCTGCTTGACTGTGATTTGTCAAAAATCGCCGCAACTGTAGCGAATGTGCTGAGACTGCCAAGAGAACGGGTATTTGTAATCGATGTGCGGGAAGATCATATCGCTTTGGATCTATTGGTTCAGTCGATGACGGATGACCAATTTGTCGGGAAAAAACAGGAATTGATCGCAGCGGTCGGTTCGCTTCCGGGTGTAAAACTAGGACCGGATGTCGATATTCATTCGGCGGGAGTGCTCGGAATGATCGCCTTGTCGCCGATCGAGGGAAAACAGGTTGTTACAGTAAGCGAACGGATGGGCGATGAGATTCAAAGAAACATTCGGCGGCGTGTAAAAGTATTTCCGACAGGCTTTGAAGTTGCCAAAGGAATGATTGAGGATACGAACACTCCATATCTGGCAAAACGGCTGAAGGAGATTGGGTTTGCTGTGCAAACACATGCTCCGCTCGCGGATGATGTAGACGAAATCGCCGGTGCATTGCGGAATGCTCTCGACTCGGGTTTTGGCTTGATCCTTACTACGGGCGGAGTCGGCGCGGAAGATAAGGATTGCACAGTAGAAGCATTGGAAAAGGTGTGTCCGGATGCAGCGACTCCTTACATTGTTACGTTTGCAAAAGGTCATGGCAGACATGTAAAAGATGGGATTCGGATCGGAGTGGCGAAAGAGGGATTGAGCTATTTGGTCACACTGCCAGGTCCCCATGATGAAGTTCGGCTTTGCACAGATATTTTACTGGATTTTATCAACCAAGACATAGTGCCGCCGCCCCATGTTTTAGCGGAGCAGCTGGCGGATTGTCTGCGGCAGCGATGGATGCAAACGGCGGGGGTTGGGGGTCATGACCATTCTCATATGCACCATCATCACCACAAACATGACAGTCATTCAAGCATGCACAGGCATGATGGAATGCAGGAAAAACAGGAATGGGTGTCTGAAAGGAGTTTGCTATGAAGCCTTTTATTGAACAAGCAGCGAAAGAGCTATGGGATGCGGAACGCAACAGACAACCGGTACATCCGATTTCCGAGACATATGCCGATATCACGATCGAAGATGCATATGCAATTCAACAACAAGTGAAGGAATGGAAACTGAATTCGGGAGCTCGCTTAATCGGCAGAAAAATTGGCTTGACTTCGTTGGCGATGCAACATGCGCTCAATGTCCATGAACCGGACTTTGGCTCCTTGTATGACAATATGCTGCTGCCTGAAGGAAGCAGCGTGCCATATGAACGCTTTTTGCAGCCGAAGATCGAAGCGGAATTAGCGTTTGTCATGAAAAAAGATTTGCAAGGCCCCGTACATTTTCTGGATGTTTTGCAAGCAACTGCGTATGTCGTCCCGGCGTTTGAAATCATCGACAGCCGGGTTCGCGATTGGAAAATCAATATAAAGGATACGGTTGCGGATAATGCTTCAAGCGGTGCACTGGTTCTGGGAAGCCGCAGTGTCCCGGTTGACGACTTGAATCTGCGCCTGATTGGACTTGTACTGGAATGCAACGGCCAGATTGTCGATACGGCTGCCGGTGCTGCCGTACTCGGCCATCCGGCGGAAGCGGTGGCATGGCTTTGCAATAAACTGGCCGCTTTTGGAGAAGGGTTGAAGGCCGGCGATATCGTGTTGTCCGGGTCCTTTACGAAAGCGTATATCGCACAGCCGGGATATGTATTTCATGCACACTTTGACAGGATCGGTACCGTTCAGGTCGGTTTTGGGCATAAATGAAGAGATCACAGGAGGGAAACCAATTGAAACGACTAAAAACAGCAATTATCGGTCCCGGTAATATCGGTACGGATTTACTATTGAAAGTTTTGCAATGTGAAGAACTGGAACTTTGCATGATGGTTGGGATCATTGCCGAATCCGATGGCCTGCGGATGGCAAGGGAACGTGGAGTGGAAACGTCTTCCGAAGGCATTGATGCGATTCTGAAACGCGGCGATATCGAGCTTGTCTTTGATTGTACGGGCGCGAAGCCACATGTAAAACATGCGCCTTTGTTAAAAGCAGCCGGCATCCAGGCAATTGATTTGACACCTGCGGCAGTAGGTCCGTATGTAGTGCCTTCTGTCAACATGAATGTCAACTTGGACAGCCCCAATATCAACCTGGTTACTTGCGGCGGCCAAGCTACGATACCAATCGTTGCAAGAATTAATGAAGTAGCGAATGTAGAATATGCGGAAATTGTCGCTACCATCTCGAGCAAGTCGGCCGGACCTGGCACACGTCAAAATATTGATGAATTTACAGAAACCACTTCCCGTGCCATTGCACAAGTTGGCGGAGCAGATCGTGCAAAAGCGATTATTATTTTAAATCCTGCCGAACCGCCGATCATGATGCGCAACACCGTGTATACGAAGGTCAAAAACCCGGATCAAGCAACGATTGAAACAGCGGTGGAAGATATTGTGAAAGAAGTCCAAACATATGTACCCGGATATCGCCTGAAAGTTCCGCCGATTGTCGATGGGGATAAGGTAACTGCCATTATTGAAGTCGAAGGTGCAGGCGCATATTTGCCAAAATACTCCGGAAACCTTGACATTATTACTGCAGCGGCTGTCGGTGTCGCCAGAAGAATCGCAGTACATCAAAATACAAAGGAGGTTACAGGAGTATGACACAGCAAAGAATAACAATCACAGATTCTACGCTTCGTGATGGAATGCATACTGTAAGTCACCAGTTTACGCCGAATGACATGGCGGAGATTGCAAGCGCCCTTGATCAAGCGGGTGTTGATATCATCGAAATCGGGCATGGAGACGGATTGGCTGGAGCATCGTACCAATATGGATTCAGCCAAGCGGCTGACGAAGACTATGTAAGAGCCGTTTGCAATGTGGTAAAACAGGCAAAAGTAGCCGTTTTATTATTACCCGGCATCGGTACGAAACGTGATTTGCAAATCGCTGCCGATTTGGGCGCACGAGCTGCACGGATCGCAACACATGTGACAGAAGCGGATATTTCCGAACAACATATTAAAGTATCGAAAGACTTGGGGCTTTTTACGGTAGGGTTCTTAATGATGGCACATATGGAAGAGCCGAATAAACTCGTAGAGCAAGCTAAAAAGATGGAGAGTTACGGGGCTGATGTGGTGTATGTGACGGATTCGGCCGGAGCGTTATTGCCGGATGGCGTTCGTGCGCGCGTTTCCGCATTGCGTGAAGCAGTATCGATTCCAGTAGGATTCCATGCACACAATAACCTCGGTGTAGCTGTCGGAAATACGCTTGCAGCCCTGTCAGAAGGGGCCGGTTATGTGGATGGAAGTTTGCGAGGCATGGGTGCAGGTGCAGGAAATGCGCAAACGGAAGTCATGGTCGCGGCGCTGCATAAAGCGGGTTTTCAAACAGGTACAGACTTGGCCAAATTGATTCATGCTGCGGAAGATGTTGTGGCACCGAAAATGACTCGTCCGCAAATTATCGATAGCGTAGCATTGATTCTCGGTTATGCGGGCGTTTACAGCAGCTTCTTTCTACATGCGAAACGCGCGGCGGAACGCTTTGGCGTAGATCCCCTTGCAATTCTTGTCGAGCTTGGAAAACAGCGGATCGTAGGTGGACAAGAAGACCAGATTATCGATGTGGCGTATGAGTTAAGCAAAAAAGAACGAGTAGGCGCATTACTCTAAAATCGATTGGGATGTCAGCAAGAAAAGTTAGTACGGTTCCAGTAAAAGGTTAAGCAGGGGGTGTCAGGAATGTCAGATACACAGGGGAAATATGCCAAACTCAAGCAAATCTTAAAAGAGCTAGGCAGTGTCGTTGTCGGATTTTCCGGTGGTGTCGACAGTTCATTTTTGTTGAAGGCAGCGATTGATACACTGGGGCGTGATGCAGTGCTTGCAGTAACTTCCAACGCGGAAACATATCCGGAACGGGAGCGGCTGGAAGCGATCGAAATTGCAAAAGAAATTGGAAGTCAACACTTTTTAATAGAAACAAGTGAGCTTAACATACCGGGATATGCAGAAAATCCTACGAATCGCTGCTATTTTTGCAAGCAAGAATTATTTAGCCATTTAATTCCGCTTGCGAAAGAACGCGGATATAGCTCCGTAGTGTTTGGAGCGATTGCGGATGACCTGGGGGATCATCGTCCAGGGCTGCAAGCTGCGATCGATCATGGTGTTCGAGCGCCACTTTTGGAAGCAGGATTGACAAAGCTGGAAATTCGCAAGTTGTCCCGCGAGCTGAGCTTGACAACCTGGGACAAACCGTCCTTCGCTTGTCTTTCTTCCCGTATTCCATACGGTGAGAAGATCACATTGGAAAAGTTGTCGATGGTGGATCAGGCCGAATCTTTTATCATGAATCTGGGGTTTCGACAAGTACGGGTGAGACAGCATGATAAAATGGCTCGAATTGAAGTTTCCGCAACGGATATTCCGAAACTCGCAGGCGTATCAGAAATAGTTGTCGAGAAGCTAAAAGATATCGGATATACCTATGTAACTATCGATTTGCAAGGGTACCGTTCCGGCAGCTTAAATGAAACGTTATTCACTCAATAATTTTTAGAATGTTTAGAAAATAATGGCCGCATAAGAGATGAAAACGATTACCTCTATAAGTTTTTAAAAAATATGAATTTGGCAGGAGGAGAATGCATGTCAGTTGTTACTACAGCAACAAATCACCCACATGGTGAAAGTGTGAAAGGCCGTCAGATGGTTTCTGCTACTATTGCATCCGTTTTGGGGTGGTCGTTAGATTTATATGATCTATTTGTCCTTCTTTATGTCGCCCCCGTTTTAGGGCAAGTATTTTTCCCGAATAATGTTCCGACTCTATCATTGGCTGCCGTTTATGCTTCCTTTGCCGTTACATTGCTCATGCGGCCGGTCGGTTCTGCTATATTTGGATCCTATGCAGACAAGCACGGCAGAAAGGGCGCGATGGTATTTGCGGTGGTTGGCGTAGGACTTTCCACAGCGTTGTTCGGCCTTTTGCCGACTGTCCAACAAATCGGAGTTGCAGCACCTGCTATTTTCTTGCTTTTGCGTTTGGTTCAAGGAATATTTGTCGGTGGTGTCGTCGCATCCACACATACCATTGGAACGGAATCCGTACCACCGAAATGGCGCGGATTGGTTTCCGGGCTGATCGGTGGAGGCGGAGCGGGATTCGGTTCATTGTTTGCTTCCATTATTTATTTTATCGTCTCATCGGCCTTCCCTGGCCATGCGTTTGCCGTATGGGGTTGGAGATTCATGTTTTTTTCCGGCATTCTCAGTTCCATCCTTGGGTTGTTTGTTTTTAACTCGATCGAAGAATCTCCCTATTGGAAAGAACTCAAACACGCGCAGGAGAAAGCCGGCGCCAGTCAAGAGAAGACAGAAAAATCGCCTTTAAAAACGGTTTTATCCAGTAAATATTTTCCGGTAATTCTTGTCAATCTCATGCTCGTCATTGGCGGTGGAACCGGCTACTACATTACATCCGGCTATCTTCCGACATTCCTGAAAGTAATCAATAAAACGCCGAGCAGCGCATCTTCCATGATCTTGATACTTGCAAGTTTTGCAGCAATTATTTCTGCTGTTGCAATCGGCTATTTCAGTGATCTGATCGGAAGGAAAAAAACGTTTATCATCATTGGCATTGTGAACTGTATTTTGCTTCCCTTCTGCTACTTGGGGCTGGCGAAATCTGTTGCACTATCTTCCATTACGTTGTACGCAGTAGTTCTGGCATTTCTTGGGAATGCAGGATATGCGCCGATATTGGTATTTTTAAATGAACGTTTTCCAACGACGATCCGTTCTGTGGGTACCGGATTATCCTGGAATATCGGATTTGCCATCGGCGGCATGATGCCGACATTTGTATCGTTGGCGAGTCGCGGCGTCCAAAGCATCCCGTCAGTCCTCTCGTATTTTGCAGTCGCTGTATTCGTTTTGTATCTGATCGGCAGTTTTGTCATACCTGAAACAAAAGGGCAGTTTAAATAAGGATCGAAAATAAACTACAAAAAATAAAAAATAGGATGGGAGAGAAGAGAAATGACAATTGTAACAAAGCTGCAAGTGCCTGTATATCGAAACTATATTGGCGGCCAGTGGGTGGATTCCAGCTCGAAGGAACAACTGGAATCCCGCAATCCGGCAACAGGTGAATTCATCAGTTATGCGCAAAAATCAACCGTTCAGGATGTGGAAGCGGCCATCGATTCTGTTTATGATGCGTTTCAGCAGAGTGACTGGGGGTATAATCCGAAACGCCGCTATGAAGCATTGCTCGGTTTGGCTCATAAAATGGAAGAAAATCTTGAGCATCTCGCCCGTGTCCTGACGATGGAGCAAGGAAAAACGATTCGCGAATCCCGCATGGAAATCGCCGGCAGTATCGATACTTTAAAATACTTTGCCGGTGCAGCGCGTACGGTGTTTGGGCGTTCCATGCAATTAGAACCCAATAATTTTGGAATTATCGTAAAAGAGCCCATTGGCGTAGTAGGGATTATTTCACCTTGGAATTGGCCTGCACTTTTGATGGTTCGGGAATTGGCGCCTGCTTTAGCTGCCGGCAATGGCGTCATTGTAAAACCTGCCAGTCTGACGCCGGCCATTTCTGTTGAGATTTTTAAATTGATTGCCGCAGTCCCCGAGTTTGCGAAAGGAATTGTCAGTATTGTGACAGGTCCGGGACGTTCGATCGGAGCGGCGATGGGAAAAAGCAAAAAAATCGATATGATCAGTTTTACGGGAGACACGTCAACAGGAAAATCGATCATTGAGCTATCGACAAGCAACATCAAAAAACTGGCATTGGAACTTGGCGGCAAATCGCCGAACGTTGTATTTGCAGATGCCAATCTCGACAAGGCAGTACCCTTGATCGGCCGTTCCATTTTTATCTCGGCGGGACAAATTTGCATGGCTGGTTCACGGGTGCTTGTGCATGAATCGATTAAGGATGAAGTGGTTTCACGGTTAAAAGCGTATGCAGAACATCTGAATGTCGGCAATGGGATCCATGAAACGTCCGATATGGGTCCTGTCATCTCACAAAGTCAGCTCGACTTGATTTCTGAATACTGCGAGATTGGAAGAAAAGAAGGGACGATTATTACCGGCGGATACCGTTTGACCGGTGAGGAGTTCGATAAAGGTTTCTTTTTCGCACCGACGATTATCGATCATCTTGCGGCAAACTGTCGGGTTGTACAAGAAGAGATTTTCGGCCCTGTACTTGCTGTTCAAACATTTGCAAATGATGAAGAAGCAATTGCGTTGGCGAATGGAACAGACTTTGGCCTATCTGCCGGAGTATGGACGGCAGACTTGAATCGCGCCATGCGGATGTCGAAGGAAATAAAGGCAGGGACCGTTTGGATTAATACGTATAATAAAAACTTCCCGGAAGCGGAATTCGGCGGCTATAAACAAAGTGGTCTAGGGCGGACACGCGGTGTCGATGGATTGATGGAATACTGCGAAACCAAACATATCCATCTGGAACTCGAGTAATGAGGAAAACAATGGAGGACAAACAAATGAAAAACAAACCTGGACTAATAGAAGAAACTGTGGAATTCTCCTTTCAGCTTCCTACATCTATCGAGTTTGGCTTTGGCAAAGCAAGCCGCTTGGGGGAGCGGATCCGTCAATTCGGAGCTGCCAACGTATTTTTTGTAACGGATCAGGGAGTGGAAGCTGTCGGATTGCTGAATGGAATCAAGGAATCCCTGCAAACAGCAGGAATCGCGTTCGATACGTATACAGATGTGGAACCGGATCCAAGTATTGAGACAATCAATCGGGCAGCCCAGGCGCTTCAATCAAAATCGTATGATTGTATCGTTGCGGTTGGCGGAGGAAGCCCGATTGATGTTGCAAAAGGGATTCGCGTCGTATCGGCAAATGGAGGGAGTATCGGACAATACGCCGGTGTCAATCGGGTACAAAAGGCTTCATCGGTACCTCTAATCGCCATTCCCACCACATCAGGAACGGGAAGTGAAGTAACCATATTCGGCGTTTACTCCGATTGGGAAAATAACGTCAAGATTACTGTTACAAGCCCTTATATGGCTGCAACGATCGCAATCGTCGATCCGCAATTGACGATGAGTTTGCCGGCAAAAATGACGGCGGCATCAGGGATCGATGCACTGGCACATGGCATTGAAACATTTTTTTCAACAATCGCTACGCCTGCCTCCGATGCGTTGGCTTTGCAAGCGATTGCCATTGTCAATGGGAATTTGCGTAATGTTGTTGAAAACGGTTCAGATGTACAAGCGCGAATTGGGATGTCCCAGGGGAGTTTGCTGGCGGGAATGGCGTTTAATAATGGCTTTCTTGGTTTGACACATGCGATTGGAAGTGCTTTATCCGGACATTGTCATGTTCCACATGGTGTGGCAATTGGATTGCTTTTGCCGCATGTGATCGAATTCAATCGCACGGTTCGCCCTGAAAAAGCTGCCAAGATTGCGCGTATTATGGGAATCAAGGGGAATGACGATGAATCATTGGCGCTGCAAGCCGCAGACGCGGCAGCACAACTTGTACAAGAGATCGGCCTGCCGACAAAGCTCAGGGATGTGGGAGTAACGGAAGATAAGCTTTCCGATGTTGCCAAAGATTCATTCAAGAGCGGGATGATGCAGTTTAACCCGCGCCAACCGTCAGAAATGGAAGTCTTGGAGCTTTTGCAGCGGATCTATTAACCGATTCGGAAACTTGAATATAGCCCCTGACGCGAATGTACCCTTGGTCATGCGGAAATAAGCAGTACGAAAGAGGAATAAAGAAGGGCAGCTTAGATTGGAAGGGGAAGTTTGATGAAGCTTGTAGTAGGAATATCTGGAGCAAGCGGAGCGATTTATGGTGTGCGTACCGTAGAGGTGCTTAGCAGACTAGGGGTAGAGGTACATCTTGTAGTAAGTGAAAATGCCCGAAAAACGATTTCCTATGAGACAGATTATGTGTTTGAAGACGTTTGTAAAATGGCAACGAAGGTCTATGACAACAAAGACTTGGGAGCGGCAATTTCGAGCGGATCCTTTCAAGTCAATGGAATGATTGTCGCACCTTGTTCCATAAAAACGTTAGCAGGGATTGCGAATAGTTTTAACAGTGAATTACTGACACGGGCTGCAGATGTTCAGTTGAAAGAACGCAGAAAGTTGGTTTTGCTTGTACGTGAAACTCCATTGCACCAAGGGCATATCCAACACATGTTGACAGTAACGCAAATGGGAGGGATCATTTTGCCGCCGGTTCCTTCTTTTTATCATTTGCCGAAAACACTTGATGACATTGTCAATCAAAGCGTACAAAAAGCGTTAGACCAGTTTGCGATTGAAGCCAATTTATTTGAGCGTTGGAATGGCATGTGAGCAAAAAGTAAAAGTATCAGAATGCATAATTGGATTGCCAGCATCAATACGTAAATGATTGTGGGAGGGATTTTCGATGAAAGCCAGAACCTTTCGGACTTGGCTTGAACATTTGCAAGCAACAGGACGTTTGGCAGTCATAGACAAAAAAGTCGGTTTACAATATGAAATAGCCGCAATCGCAAAAAAATTGGATGGGCAAAAGGCAGCATATTTTACAAAAGTGGAAGATTACGAGATACCGGTTGTATCCGGAATCTGTTCGACTCGCAGCGATTTTGCGGAAGCTTTGGGAACAGATCCGTATGGAATGATTTCTAAATTCACAGAAGCAGTTACGTCCCCCATGCCTTGCCAACTTGTAGAAAGACAGTCAGCTCCGGTAAAGGAAAATGTCGTTCTTGAAAATATTGATTTGTTACAAATGCTTCCAATCCCTTTCCACCATGAAAAGGATTCGGGAAATTATATTACTGCCGGACTATTTATTGTCCGTGATCCGGTTACTCGCAAACAGAATGTTTCGATACATCGACTGCAGGTATCCGGGAAAGACAAATTGGGTGTTTTACTCCTGCCTCGTCATACATTCCACTTATACAAAAAGGCGGAAGAATTGGGGCAGTCTCTGGATTGTGCGATTGTGATCGGGACTGACCCTGTGACTTTGCTGGCATCACAAGCCAGTACTCCATTCGGTGTGGATGAATTAGAAATCGCCAGTGCTTTGCGCGGCGAGCCGCTGGAAGTTGTCCGTTGTGAAACTGTCGATATTGACGTCCCGGCATTCGCGGAAATCGTGCTCGAAGGAAAAATTTTGCCACATGTCCGTGAGCCGGAGGGACCCTTTGGAGAGTTCCCAAAATATTATGGGCCGCGCAGTGAGAAAGAAGTCGTACAAATTACCGCAGTTACACATCGCACCAATCCAATTTTCTATACGATTGTTCCGGCTGGATATGAACATCTTTTGCTTGGCGGAATACCAAGGGAAGCGAGTCTTTTCGAAACTGTCCGACAAACTGTGCCAACGGTAAAAGCAGTCCATATGAGTCTTGGCGGCACGGCTCGTTATCATGCGATCGTGTCTATCAAGAAACGCAATGAAGGTGAAGGGAAAAACGTCATTTTGGCCGCATTGGCAAATAGTTTTGATATCAAACATGTAGTCGTTGTTGACGAAGACGTCGATATTTTCGATATGGAAGAAGTGGAATGGGCGATTGCCACTCGTTTTCAGGCAGAAAAAGATTTGATTGTCATACATGGTACACAAGGCTCAAAACTGGATCCTTCCACAAATAACGGAGTTGGATCGAAGATGGGATTGGATTGCACCGTGCCGATGGGCAGTGAACCCATGCGCTATCTGCGTATAAAAATACCGGGATTTGATCAATTGGATATCGAAACATATATTTCGAAAAAGTCAGAACTGCGAGAGACACACGTAGAGAACAGATAGGTTGGGGAGGGGGCGGAATTGAACGTATTCCGAAATCCATATGTGTTGCTGCAATCATGTATTTTTGCAAAAATTTTCGGAATGTCGAAATAGAATCAAATATGCTACTATATAAAAAAATATACGAACACACTCAATATAATTTTCGTCTTAGGGATCAAGGGGGGGAATCAAATGCGATTATCTGAACTCGTGTGTACTCCCGTGTATCAAATCGACATCAATCAGGTGCAAGACGAGCCGGAAAAAATTATATCGGATATGCAAACGCTGTCGCTTTTCGAGATTCCAGTCTTGTCCCAAGGGCGATGGGCGGGAATTTTCCGTTTTTTGTCAAAAGATTCTGATACGAATGGTGAAAAACATGGGGCGTATGTCATGAATGCTCCTTCTTTTTATGAGGATATGGAACTTAAAGATATTCCAATACCAAGGAACTGTACGATATTGGGCGTTGTCAATCGGCAAGAAGAGTTCACGGGTATTGTCCATATTGCAGATATACAAACAATCTTCATAAAAGAGTACGAAACTACGCGAGAGCGCATTCGATTCCTTGATGCGATTATTGATAACACATACGATGGGATTTTGATTGTGGATTCGTTGGGATATGTAACCCGCGTAAATCAGGGATTTTGCAGATTGACAGGGGTAAAAGAAGAGGATTTTGTTGGCGTTCATGTAACGGACTTGGTTCAGAAAGGCACGTTTAAATTTCCTTCCGTTACCTGGAGTGCATTGCAGAAGCGGCGGGATATAACTGGCATACAAAAATACCCCACTGGACATGAGCATCTTGTAAGCGCTGTACCGATTATCGACAATCAGGGAAAACTGCATGGCGCAGTGGCAAGTGTTCGAGACATGACGGAGTTGTCAAGATTGCGACAGGAGCTGGAAGCGGTACAGGATTTAAGCCAACATTACAAGTCTGAGTTGACAGATCTGAGAAAGCGTGTCTTGTTTGATCAAATCATTGCCGTCTCCGGGCAGATGCAAAAGGTTATGGATTTAGCCGGCCGCGTGGCAAATTTTGATTCAACAGTGTTAATATTAGGAGAGTCGGGAGTAGGGAAAGAAGTAATCGCGAATTTTATCCATAAATCAAGTTCCCGGGTACAAGGACCGTTTGTGAAAATTAACTGTGGAGCACTTCCGGAAGAATTGCTTGAGTCGGAATTGTTTGGATATGAGGCGGGGGCGTTTACGGGTGCAAAAAAAGGTGGAAAGATCGGGTTGTTTCAAGCTGCCGAGGGTGGCGTGATCTTTCTCGATGAAATCGGAGAAATGTCGCCTGCGTTGCAAGTGAAAGTTTTACGAGTGCTGCAAGAGCAAGAATTTACCCGTGTTGGCGGCATCTCTCCGATTCAGGTAAACTGTCGCGTCATTGCTGCCACTCATCGAGATTTAAAGGAACAAATAAAAAAAGGACAATTTCGTGAAGATTTGTTTTATCGTTTGTATGTTGTGCCGATTCATATCCCGCCATTACGGGAAAGGCAAGAAGATATTCCGGCGTTGCTGCAATATTTTTTAAATAAATATAACCAGAAATACGGAACGCAGAAAACGTTGCAGCCTGAAGTCATACAAATTCTTAAAAATTATTCCTGGCACGGAAACGTTCGTCAGTTATCCAATCTTGTTGAACGGATGATCGTAACAATACCTGATTCCTACATTCAGCAAATGCATTTGCCTGAAGATTATATACAGGACATTTCAGCGGCAGATCATTCGGTACATTCTGAACGCCAGGCAACAAATACGGCGGCTTCCAATCCCGAGCCAACAATAAGCGAAAGGGAACCGAAGGAAAACATGAACGCATTCGGCGCAATGGAACGCGATTTGTTGATTCGGACGCTTACGCAACATGGTTCCGTTCGTAAAGCAGGACAAGCATTGGGAGTTTCACATACCACGATCATAAAGAAAATGAGAAAATATGGAATTGAACGGAATCGTTAACCCCGAATATTCGATTTCATTCGATACGTCAGCGAGATATTCCATCACAGGGGGAATCAATCATGGATATAAAAGACATTTTGAACCGTTTCCAAAACGGGCAACTTTCCATTGAACAAGCAGAGACGGAAATTCACGGTTTCGAAGATATTGGATTTAGTAAAATCGATTATGCAAGAGAATCGCGCACGGGGCATCCGGAAGTCATATTTGGGCTCAATAAGACACCGGAACAAGTGCAAATCATTTTTGAACGCTTATATAAAAAACATGGGAAAGTTATGGTTACAAGAGCAACAGAACAGATGGCGGACCTGGTAAAAAAAATAGCGCCGGAAGCAACATATGACCACATGTCCCGCCTGCTTACGGCAGGCAGCAGTGTAGTTCGTTTTCCCGGTACTGTTGCCGTTGTGTCTGCCGGAACTGCTGATATGCCTGTTGCAGAAGAGGCGGCACAAGTGGCCGAATGGATGGGCAGCGAAGTTGATCGAATCTATGATGTCGGTGTTGCGGGCATTGATCGGCTTTTGGCGAACCGCGAGCGAATTCAGAACGCTACAATAATCATTGTCGTAGCAGGCATGGAAGGTGCTCTTGCCAGTGTCGTGGGTGGGCTTGTTCGTCATCCTGTAATTGCAGTGCCGACAAGTGTTGGATATGGCGCCCACTTTTTTGGCATGACACCGTTACTCTCCATGTTGTCCTCATGTGCATCCGGCATAACGGTAGTGAACATCGATAACGGTTTTGGCGCGGCAGTTGCGGCATCGATGATTCAACAAACGATTTTGGAGGTGTTGAACCGATGAGAACATTATATTTGGATTGCATATCCGGGGTTAGCGGTGATATGCTGCTCGCTGCACTGATTGATTTGGGTGCAGATCTTGCTTATATCGATAACTATTTAAAATCGCTCCCTATCGATCCTTTCGCGTTATCGATTGAAACAGTAAATAAACGGGGCATTTCGGCAAATCAATTAATCATTGAATTAGAGGAAAATGACCACCATCATGACCACCATCATGATCATCACCATGATCACAACCATGATCATCACCATGACCATCACCATGACCATCACCATGACCATCACCATGACCATCACCATGATCACAACCATGATCATCACCATGATCATCACCATGATCACCACCGGCGGGCGGCGGATATCCTGTCCATGATCGAGACAAGCGACTTGCCGCAGCGTGTAAAAGAGCGGAGTCTGAATATTTTCCGGGCAATAGCAGAAGCTGAGGGTAAAATTCACGGAATGGATCCGAAAGACGTTCATTTTCATGAGGTTGGGGCAATGGATTCCATTATTGACGTTATCGGCATTTGCCTGGCGCTGGAACATTTGGAGATCGATACAATCTACGCATCTCCTGTACCGACTGGCAAAGGAAAGGTTCGCATGGCACATGGATTGTATCCGATTCCGGCACCGGCAACGGCAGAATTATTGATTGGCATCCCCTTGGCTGATTTGGATGTAATGGGAGAATTGACGACTCCAACAGGCGCCGGCGTTTTGAAAGCACTCGTGACAGACTTTGTGCCAATCGGTTCCATGGTCATTCAAAAAATCGGATATGGAGCGGGTATGAAAGAATTTGATCATCCCAATGTTTTGCGGGCGATGTTGATAGAAAAAAAAAACTAGAGGATCAAGGTCAGACAGTATACAATCCCGATCATCAAAGTCAGACAGTACACTATCCCGATCATCAAGAACAACCACAGAATCATTTGGATTCCAGCACTGGAATGGAGTCGATTTGCATTTTAGAAGCACAGATTGACGACAGCAGCGGTGAGATGATGGGGTATGCAATGGAGCGGCTGTTTGCGGCCGGAGCCCTCGATGTATATTACACACCTGTCTATATGAAAAAAAATCGTCCAGGTGTGTTGATTTCTGTTCTTGTGCTGGAAGATCATGCGAATCGCTGTGAAGAGATCCTATTGATGGAAACAACGACAATAGGTGTCAGGCGTAGCATCTGGAAGCGCAGGAAATTGGACAGGCGCATTGTGACTGTTGCAACATCCTTTGGAGAAATTCGAATCAAGCAGGCATTATGGAATGGCCGAATTGTAAATCAGGCTCCGGAATATGAAGATGTGGCGCAGGCTTCCAGGAAACACTGTGCACCGTTTAAAGTTATCTATTGGGATGCCATGAAATATGGAGAAATTGAAGAGTAAAATATGGGGCATATCCAGAGGATATGCCTTTTGAACTGAAAACAGATAATCAAAATCAGATGTCGTTTAGAAATACACAACAAGCCTCTTGTCACAGCAGATGTGAATGATGCGCTTGTTTAATTATGAAAAATTTGTGTCAACCGCTTAAAAACTATAGTTAAATCTATAGTTTTTGCTTGCTTATTCAAAGAATGATTTGATAGTATAAATAACAATGTGAAAATCTTTATTACATAAATGTATTTGGATTTGCATTAAATTCTATGTGGAAAAGAAGGTAGCAGACGGTGAATGCCATTCCTTACATAAACGAAGCATGTATCCTGTTAAGTGCAGTTTCCATGGCGATTGGCTGGAGACAAATCCGCGCCAAACGAATGCAAGCACATAAATTTTTTATGCTGCTTGGTACAGTTTTGGCAGCGTTATTTTTTATCGGTTATGCAGTAAAGACCGTTGTAATCGGTGATACGATGTTTGGCGGACCTGCTCCCTTGCGCACGCCTTATCAAATCTTTTTGCAAATGCACTCCATTCTCGCTACGGTCGCCGCCGTTTTGGGAATCGTCACACTGCGGTTCGCGTTTACTGCTGCATTTGGAAAACATAAAAAAATCGGCCCTTGGACCGTTGTGATCTGGTTTATAACAACAATCAGCGGGTTAGCTGTTTTCCTTATGTTGTATGTGATATTTCCACCGGGTCCCACGACAAATGTATTTCATGCATGGTTTGGTAAATAAGCGTCGGGATTGCAATGTTCAAAAAAAGTTCAGAAAATATCAAGTGACACATAACGATGTATACTGTTCTATAAAACGATTTTCATCCATTTTCATCCTATTCAACTTGCAGTAGGTATTTTTGCCTGCTTTCTCCCTGAATCAACCACCCTAGAATCCACCCAATGAAGCAATGAAATCGATGTATAAATGATGAACAGCAGGTAAAAAATACCTACTATGTGAATTATTTTTGACAAAAACGGATAAACATGTGAAAGTTCTGTGACAAATAATTGAATATGGGACTTTAGTGTGATACATTTCACTTTGTGAACTGATTGAAACCATTATTATGATGGAAAGTTTATTGAAAGGAGAGAGCAACTTTGAAACTGCGTACGCTACTGAGTCGTATGAAATGGTTTTTTACAGTAGCATTGGCGACAGTGATGTTGACAGGTTGCAATGGGCAATTTGTTGTTTTGGATCCAAAAGGTCCTGTCGGAAAGCAAGAATTGGATTTGATTATTCTGTCAACTGTACTCACTTTGATCGTCATCATACCTGTATTGATCATGCTTTGGATTTTTGTTGCGAAATATCGCGACAAGCCAGGTAACAAAGCTCCTTACAAACCAGAGTGGGAGGACAACAAGACACTTGAAATCATCTGGTGGGGGATTCCGATTGTTATTATTGGCATTCTAGGCGTCTATACTGCCAAGACGACATTTGCATTGACAAAACCGCCTGTTCAAAATGTAGCGCCGATTACCATACAGGTGACTAGCCTTGACTGGAAATGGTTGTTTCAGTATCCGGGCCAGAAAATCGCTACAGTCAATTATGTTGAAATTCCTGCAGGAGTGCCGGTCAATTTTGTTTTGACTTCAGATGCGCCGGTAAACTCATTCTGGGTACCGCAATTGGGCGGACAGGAGTATACGATGCCAGGTATGGCACTTACCTTATGGCTGCAAGCAGACAAACCGGGAAGCTATCTGGGCATGGGTGCGAACTTTACGGGTGAAGGATTTGCTCATATGCGTTTCCATGTGATCGCAAAACCGCAGTCTGACTTTAATGCTTGGGTTAACCACGTGAAACAGACCGCTCCTGCGTTGACAAAAGCAGGATACCAAAACTTGACTCAGCCGAGCGTAACGGATCAGATGTCGTTCTCATCGTATCCGGATGGTTTGTTCGAAGCGACGGTCAACAAAAACGGCGGAATCTATATGCCGATGCAACAAGGCAATATGAAGAAAGAAGATACGCCTGCTGATAACAACGCGATGAAGAATATGAAGATGGGTCAATAATAAGAGGAAGGGGGACTATCCATGCTTGAAAGCATAAAAACCTTTGCGTCACACTTTTTCGTGACGGGAGATCCGATGATTTACGGCGCCGATGCCTCGATTGTTTTGGTAACGGTTGCGATTTTATTTGTACTGACTTACTTTAAAAAATGGCGCTGGTTGTGGGATGAGTGGCTGACAACGGTCGATCATAAAAAAATCGGCATCATGTATGCCCTCGCCGCAATTTTGATGTTGTTCCGAGGCGGTGTCGATGCATTATTGATGCGTACACAGTTGGCGTTTCCAAATATGCATTTTTTGCAAGCGGAGCACTATAACCAGATTTTCACGACACACGGCACGATTATGATTCTCTTTATGGCGATGCCGTTGATGTTTGCCTTTTTTAACATTGTTGTACCATTGCAGATCGGGGCGCGCGACGTTGCGTATCCATACCTGAATGCAGTCAGTTTCTGGTTGTTCTTCTTTGGTGCGATGCTATTGAACTTGTCATTTGTCATCGGAGGTTCTCCGGATGCAGGCTGGGTCAGTTATCCGCCGCTCTCGGAACTGGCGTTTGACAAAGGGCCTGGAGAAAACTTTTATCTGTTGTCGATTTCGATTTCCGGTATCGGAAGTCTTGCGACAGGGATCAACTTTATGGTGACGATTTTGAAAATGCGCGCACCAGGCATGAAATTGATGGATATGCCGTTGTTTACATGGTCGATCCTTGCTACATGCATCATTATCATTTTTGCGTTTCCTGTATTGACAATCGCTCTTGCGTTATTGTTCATCGACCGATTGGCCGGAGCACATTTCTTTACGATGTTGCATGGCGGGAACCCGATGATGTTTATCAACTTGTTCTGGATGTGGGGACACCCGGAAGTATATATCGTGGTACTTCCTGCGTTCGGAATTTACTCGGAAGTTGTAAGTACATTCGCAAAGAAAAGAATCTTTGGATATAAATCGATGGTTGCTTCGATGATGTTGATTAGTATCATCAGTTATTTTACGTGGACACACCACTTCTTTACCATGGGATCGGGCGCCGATGTCAATACGTTCTTTGCCATATCGACGATGGCGATCGGAGTACCAACAGGTGTGAAAGTGTTTAACTGGTTGTTTACCATGTATCGCGGGCGAATTCGATTGACACTGCCGATGCTATGGACGATTGCGTTTGTTCCGTGTTTTGCAATCGGGGGGGCTACCGGTGTCATGTTGGCAGTTGCTCCGGCAGACTACCAATATCACAACAGCTATTTCTTGATCGCACACTTCCACCAAGTGTTAATCGGTGGCGTCGTATTCGGATATTTTGCCGGTCTTTATTATTGGTGGCCCAAAATGTTCGGGCATGTATTGAATGAAAAATTGGGAAGATGGTCGTTCTGGTTCTGGAACATCGGTTTCTATGTATGTTTCATGCCTCAGTACGCGTTAGGTTTTATGGGAATGACACGTCGCCTTTACACATATCCGCATGGTTTAGGATGGTCATCCTTGAACCTTGTTTCGACAATCGGAGCATTCATGATGGGAATCGGATTCCTTTTCCAAGGTGCGCAAATCTTGCATGGAATCAAATTTGGCAAACGGGATACCACAGGTGACCCGTGGGACGGACGTACTCTTGAGTGGTCATTGCCATCTCCGGCGCCGCATTACAACTTTGCGACAATTCCGCAAATTAAAGGCAGAGACGCTTGGTGGACAATGAAGGAAGAAATGAAACAGCCCGGATACAAGAAAGAGCCTGTTCATATTGAGCCGATTCATATGCCGAAAAGTTCCGGACGTCCATTTATCATGTCGGTATTTTTCTTTATTGCAGGATTTGGCTTGACATTTGACTGGATTTGGATGGGTGTAATCGGAGCGATTGGCGTAGGAATTACATTGCTTGCCCGTTCCTTTGAGTACGATACCGATTACTATGTTCCGGTCGATGAAATCGAACGCACCGAAGCAGCACTGGGGAGGTTATAAAATGGCAGAGGTTATATCCCAGCCTGTCGGACATCAACACGGACATGATCACGCACATGGACATGTAGACCAGGAATCCCTGAAAATATTGGGATTCTGGATCTTCCTTGTGACGGACTGCTTGCTGTTTGGAACATTGTTTGCAACGTTTATCGTCCTTCGAACACATACGGACGGCGGACCGACAGGCAAAGAAATTTTTGATATCCCAACGTTTATTGCAGAAACGTTTATCCTTTTGACAAGCAGCTTTACAAGTGGTCTTGCTACATTGGAAATGCGCAAAAACAACGGCAGCGTACAGCGGTTGATCGGATGGCTAATCGTTACATGGATTCTCGGTGCTGCGTTCGTTGGCTTGGAAATCAAGGAATTTACCCATTTGGCGCTTGATGGCGCAACGATTTCCCGCAGTGCGTTTCTCTCCGGATTCTTTACATTGGTAGGAACTCACGGTCTGCACGTATCCGTCGGTCTGATCTGGATGTTGGCATTGATGATTCAGGTAGGCCGTTACGGTTTTACTGCCGTTACCAAACGGAAGATTTATATCGTTGGTTTGTACTGGCACTTCCTTGATGCAGTCTGGATTTTCCTGTTCACAGTTGTTTATCTGATTGGGGTGATGTAAGAATGGCAGGCGGACAACAGCATACTGCAAATTCGGACCATGAGAATCATGGAGATCATGGATCACCGAAACTCTATATTATTGGTTATATTTTATCGATTGTCCTGACGATTATTCCGTTGGTGCTTGTTTTAAACCATGTGATGAGCGGTGTGCCATTGGTTGCGACGATTACGATCATGGCAATTCTGCAGTTTTTGATTCAGTTGTTCTTCTTCATGCATATTACTGAAGGAGAAAAACCGGCGTACCATGTCATGACATTGGCACTGGGCGTCATCATGGTATTTACCATAGTGGCCGGTTCCGCATGGATTATGACATTTAATGCTTCCGTTTCGTAGTTGGACACATGTACGAAGCAGTGATACGATATATACGGGTTTTACACTTAATTAGAAAGGAGTGTCGGGCAATGTCAGTTTCACAACAAGAGTTGCTGCAGCCGATTGAACGCAGTATTCCTTCTTCCAGCTCGATGCTTCAAACCATGCAAGCGTATATTGCATTGACAAAGCCAAGGATATTGGTGATGTTGGTATTTACTTCTCTCTGTGCGGCGTTTGTCGCACAGAGAGGTTTGCCCAATATCGGCAAAACTCTCGCCATGCTGATCGGCCTTTGGTTGTCATCCGGCGGTTCTGCCGCAATCAACATGTGGTATGATCGGGATATTGACGCGATGATGAAACGTACGAAAAATCGCCCGATTCCTTTGGGCCTTGTAGAACCGCTACCTGCATTTTGGTTTGGAATTTTATTGGGTGTATTGTCTTTTATTGAACTCTATGCATTTGTAAATCTTTTAACGGCTTGTTTATCGTTACTCGGTTATATCTATTACGCTGTCATCTATACGATGTGGCTCAAAAGAAGCACACCACAGAACATCGTAATCGGTGGTGGAGCAGGTGCCATGCCAGCTTTGATCGGTTGGTCAGCCGTTACGGGACAATTAAGCATTGCGCCGATCCTGATGTTCTTGATCGTCTTTTTATGGACGCCTCCGCACTTTTGGGCACTCGCTTTATATAAAAACGAAGATTATACGCGGGCCGGCATTCCCATGATGCCTGTCGTTAAAGGACCGCGTGCAACAAAACGCCAAAGTGTCATGTACGCAGTGTTGCTGCTTCTTTGTTCGGTAGCCCTTTATTTTACTGGCGCAGTCGGGGCGATCTATCTGATTGCAGCACTTGCCTTAGGCATAGCGTTTCTCGTATATAATGTGTTTTTATTTTTTGAAAATGACGATGAATTTGTTTGGGCAAAACGCACATTTTTTAGCTCATTGATGTATTTGCCTGTTCTTTTTACGTTTATGGTTCTTGGTGCGTTTTAAAATTTGGGCAGATCCGGAAAATAAAAGCAGGAACAACGCAGCCGTATTTTTTGCGGCCTGCGTTGTTTTGTTTTATATTTTTGTTTTATATTCAGGGGCTCACTCTTCATGTTGTGGCTTTTCCTTTAATTGATCCAGGATTGAGATTGTAGTGATCAATTGATTATTAAAAATCTTTCGCGCAATATCCAATAAATCGGCAATCATCGGATCGCGCAATGAGTATATGACTCGATTCCCTTCCTTTATTCCCAAGACCATATTGTACATTCGCAAAACTTTTAATTGTTGAGAGATTGCCGAGCCGTCAATGCCAATGATGGCTTGCAATTGATTCACGCTTAATTTTTGATCGGATAGGATTTCAAGAATTTGAATTCGCAATGGATGTGCCAAAGCCTTGAAAAAGTTAGCTTTAAATTGCTGCATTTCCTGATTCATGATTTCACCCAATCGTAGTGTTTTCGGAAGCCGAAATCCAATCACTTTTTAATCGATTATTCGGTGTTGATTTTCGATAGTGCTTCGCAACATACAATCATACACACAAATTCATCGGCAGAGGGGAATTTTATATGAGAAAAATCGTAATCTTGTTCTCATCAAAAATATTGTAACAAGTTTACAGAGGTTTGAAATCGTCCCTTTGAACTATTTTCATCGGATAATATTAAAAATGTCTCCCAATAATGCTCTTAAAAAAGCGATGATTATGCATCATCGCTTCTTCGCTTAATATTCCGTTTCTCAATGGTATTTTTGAGTAGTAATCCAATAACCACACCAAAAAATAAACCGATCATACCTAACCAAACCGGGCCAAGAAAGTCTCGGGAGAATATTATCCCGACCGTTCCTGAGAAAGCGCCGAAAGCGAAAGGGAGAACCGCATATGGTTCTATAACAACACTTGCATCTTTATAGGCGTCCCAAATCCCGAAAATATAAATACATGGATAAAACATTAGCCATTGGTAATTTGTTTGATGTATAGTTTTCTCAATTTCCCCATGGAAGCTGGAAATAATAATTTCATTTAAGTTGGATTGGTTATTAACCAACAATTCTAAGCCAATTAGTACAATGCCTTTAAAAAATTTGCCATTTAGAAGTTGTCCAAAACCAGGCAGTGCAATACTCCAAAGAAATACTTCTATACGTTGACATTTTTCCATAATATTCATTACTCTTCTTTTTATGTTTATTCAATTAACCATCAACAATGAGTTGAAAATTCAATAATTTTATTATTGCGATGAATAAATAATTTATGCTCGTATAAAAATAAAAAAGTTTTAAAAGGGGGATTGAGTATGGAAATAAAAAAACCGATTCAACCATTTTCATTCAATCATGCAAAAATAAACAAAATGGATTCCAATGAAAAATTAAATTCGGCGGAGCAAGCAAAACTTTGGTCAACTTATATGGGGAATACTATGGCCATATGTGTTTTGAGTTACATGCTCCATCACGTTGAGGATCAAGAAATTAAGATAGTCGTGGAGAATGCTCTAAGCCTGTCGGAACAATTCGTTAAGACAATAAAAGAAATTTTCGTCCAGGAGAATTATCCCATTCCACAGGGATTTACAGAAGAAGATGTAAATGTAGGGGCACCAAGATTATTTGAAGACCCATTTTATCTCCATTATTTAAAATATGTTTCTAAAGCAGGTATAAGTCTTTATGGAATCGCAGTTCCCCTAATGATTCGATCGGATATTCAAACATTTTTTACTAAGTGTGTTGACTCCACAATGAAATTGGTGAACCAAGTGAATGAAGTGTCGATTGCAAAAGGGCTCATCGCAAAGCCTGCCTTTACTCCTTATCCGAGTCATGTGGACTTTATAAAAAAACAAACGTATTTGAATGGCTTTTTTGGGGAGGTTCGACCGTTACAAGCTTTGGAGATTACTCATTTGTACGATAACATTGAAAATAATGCGACAAGTAGAGCTGTTTTAATTGGATTCAGTCAAGTAGCTCAATCAGAACAAGTAAGAGCCTATTTTCTCAGAGGAAAAGAAATTGTCGCCAAACATTACGATATCTGTAGCCAAGTCCTTCAAAAAGAGGATGTATCATCACCACCCATTCTAGACACCTTAGTGACGACTTCAACAGTTCCGCCATTTTCTGACAAATTGATGATGTTCCATAAACTGGATATGTTTTCAATGAGAATACGAACATACGGAAACGCCTTAGCTGTAAGTGCAAGGCATGATATAGCAGCAAAATATGGGCGGTTTCTCTTGGAGGTAGGGAATTACGTCGAAGATGGTGCAAATATCCTGATTGAGCATGGATGGTTGGAACAACCTCCGCAAGCGGCGGATCGAGAGGCTTTAGCTTCGAAATAGTTATAAAACGGACGAAACGATACTTAACAAAGCCGATTTCTTTAGAATAAAAAGCATCGGCTTTGTTATTCCATAAATTGCACTAACGTGGGTTTTATATAGTTTACAGTGGATGCTGAAATACAAACGCCAAGATGAAATTCGACATGGCACGCACCTGTATTGGCCCAGGTGACTAATGGATGATTTACTGTTTCCATCTCCCTGATGCAGAATCAGGAAGACGGCTGAGGTCGGGCAACGGGATTCGTCTGCTGTTGCGTTGAATCTTTGATGAAAAATGTACTAACAAACGCCACGATACTGACAATCAATCCATACAGGAACAAGTGGTGGATTCCCGTCAAAAAGTCTGGCGCTTTTGTCAAAAACGCTCCCATGATCGTTACGCCAATTGCTGTGCCGATATTGCGGGAAAACAATTGAAAAGATGTAGAGATTCCCTTTTGATTTGCTTCCACCAACTGCTGGGAACCGATGATCGATACGGTCGATGTCAGACCAAAGGAAAGCCCCTGGATCATCATGGCGAAAAAAACATACCAGAACCCGGTTTGCTGGTTTAAAAAATTGAGCAGAATACCGGAAAGAACAAGCAGCGTATTGCCGATAATCAGCAGCGGCCGATAGCCAAAACGCAAAATCCATTTTCCGGCGGGAACGGCTACTGCCATCCACCCGACGGATGTTCCCAATAAAGCAACTCCACTTATAAACAAAGACTCGCCAGATACTCTTTGCAAAAACAACGGAATATAACTGCCGGTACCGAATAGTGCGGCACTGGATAAGAAGCCTGTAAGATTGAGCCATTTCACCGTTTTGTTATGAAATAATGCAAGGGGTACAAGCGGCGATTGTTGGCGGCGTTCGTAGAAATAAAAGGCCAGCAAGAACAGGATGCCCAATAGTCCGAACAGGATCTGGTTTGACTTTATAACGGTATCCAACAGGACCATGCTGATCCCTGTGCCGAACAACACTGCCCCGAAATAATCGATGGCGGATTTTTTCGGTGTATATACTTCTTTATATGGAAGCAACAGTAAAAACGAAAGGATGCAAATCGGAATATTGACATAAAAAATCCAGCGCCATGTCATATATTGCACGAAGAAAGCACCCAACATGGGCGCCAAAACGGCAGACAACCCCCACATGCCGGTGAAAAACGCCTGGATTTTTCCTCTTTGTTCAATGGAGAACAAATCGCCTGCAATAATGGCAGGGAAGGGTATCATGCATCCGGCGCCAATCCCTTGCAGTGCCCGAAACAGAACCAATTGAATCATGGAATTTGAAATTCCGCATAGAAAAGAACCGATCAAAAACAACACAATGCCAAATCCGAACACATGTTTCCGTCCGAATAAATCAGAAATTCGTCCGGCTACCGGCGATAAAACGGTGCTTACAATCATATAGGATGCAAAACTCCAGGCGTATAAATCGAAGCGTCCCAAATCTTTGGCGATAATCGGCATGGTCGTGTTCATAATCGTAGAATCCATGGATGAAACGAGCATAGCCAAGACAATGCTGACCATTACAGAAATTCGGCTTTTCATTTACCTCTCGTCCCCTCTACATGCTTTTTCACGGATTAAGTGAATGTTTCCAATTATTGCTTAAACCTACAGTAGCATATCAGAGTTGTCGCAATTTCGTCAATTTTAGTATGCACAAAAGGAAACCAAATCAGAACCTATATGTATGCATAAAGTTGCAGGAATGTAATCATGAAACGTATCTCAATGATCACGGCTGAATGACACGCAAAAAATGATATAAAATTCGGGCTGTTAATCCCCATATGATAAGCTCTTCATCCACTCGATAAAAAAATTGGGAAACCGTTCCCGTACGCCAGGGGTATTGTTTTCCTTGCGGGATCCAATGATAGGGGAAATTCTCGTCGGGATGCACGGAAATCGCTACATCATGGCGTTCCGGATGAATCGCAAGCAAACGTTCCAAGGGAAGGATTATCACTTTTTCCACTTCATCCGGATTTGGCTGTATGGATGCTACGTTCGGCAAACAACCGACAAATGGATAGACAATCATTTGGGAATATGTCACCAAGATATCCAAATCTCCCATATATTGAATGGAGTGAAGGGGCAGATTCAGTTCTTCGCTTGTCTCGCGAAGTGCTGCTGTTTGCGGATTTTTATCTTGTGGTTCCACGCGTCCGCCGGGAAAACAGATTTCCCCCGGTTGACGGCGCAAAGTTTTGGCCCGCTGTTCGAATAAAACACATAATTGACCATTTTGTTGAAGCAACGGAACCAAAACGGCATTTTTTCGAAATTGTTCATTCCCGAGAATGGAAGCAACTCTTCCCCGGAATCGATCTGCAATCTGCGGAAGAGCAATCGTATTTTTTATCGGTTCGTTCATTTTCCGTGTTTACCCCTTCCGGCCTGTTGAAAGTTCGTTATACCCATCCGGATCATCGGTTTGAGTGGAATGTGTGCTTTTGATATCAAACCAGCGATCGCGAACCAATGATTTCCATTTGGAATCTATGTGTTTCGCAGTGAGCACGTAACTAAACCAGGAGCGGGTTTTGTCGTAATGATCAAGCCTTCCATGAATTTCGCCAATGAGATAGAGTAGCTTGCCTTCTTCCATCGGAAGTGTGGCAAGGGACTGTGTTTGATAGATCTGCTCATAAAAGTTGACAGCATTTTGAAGAAACCTGCGCTCTTCTTCATGATTTCCTGCATATCGTTGCAGCCATGCAATACGCATGCAAAGATTTGCGATTGTCAGTGTTTTTTCATTTAAAATATTTGCACATAATAATGTGAGCTTGTAGCCGCGAATTGCTTCTTTTAGAGTACGGGATCCGCAACAATTGGTTACTTCGATTTTGTCGATATATTCATATTTGATTCGTTCTCTCGCTTGCCCTTTGATCGGAGAGAAGCTGTCAGTAAATGCAAGGCCGCAGTGTGGACAATTATAAAATTCGTAAAACATCGGATTTTCTCCAATAAAATATGTGCAAAAATCGGTGTCCCGTTTGCTTGCTTTTATTTTGCTTATACGAACCCGCATGGATCCAAAGGATGTATGACAATATAGACATTGTACGCGTTTTTCATAGAGTGCGTCACTCAATAGGAATCCCTCATTTGTAACGTGTGTCAGGTTTCATTTGTAATTCTGCATTGCCGGGCAGGAAGTCTCCAGATATTAAATATACAGCATTTGCACAAGATTTCCTGTGCGAATACTCCTATTCTCGCTTTTTTTCTTTAGAAGAGCAAGAAATATGTCAGAAATACAATGGACGGACCTTTGGAATCGGATATAATATGTGTAATCCCGATTTATGAATTTGGTAGAATTGAGGCTGAATGAATTGAATGAACGCAATATGGTTTTACATACGGATAAATATGAAATCAATATGATGTATGCGCATTGGTTTCATGGCACACAAAATCGAAAAACCGTTTTTGATTGTTATTTTCGAAAAATTCCCTTTGGCAACGGGTTTGCCGTATTTGCAGGATTGGAGCGAATTGTGCATTATTTAAATCAACTGCAATTCGATGAAGAAACGCTTGACTATCTGGCGCAACAGGAAGAAAATTACGATCCCCGTTTTTTGCAAGAATTACGGGAGTTTCGTTTTACTGGTGATATTTATGCCGTTCCTGAAGGTACGATTGTGTTTCCGAACGAACCGCTCATACGAGTGGAGGCGCGAGTGTTTGAAGCGCAGTTGATTGAAACGGCGTTGCTGAATTTCATGAACTATCAGACACTGATTGCGACAAAGGCGGCACGGATCAGACAAGTGGCGCCGAACGATATTTTGCTGGAATTCGGCAGTCGCCGTGCACAGGAAGCGGATGCTGCGATCTGGGGGGCAAGGGCCGCTTATATTTCAGGATTCGACGCCACGTCCAACATGAAAGCAGGCCAAATGTTCGGCATTCCGACGAAAGGCACACATGCCCACTCATGGGTCCAGGATCATGAGAACGAGGAAGAAGCATTTGAAAAATTTGCAGAAGCACTGCCGAATCAGATATCACTATTGGTGGATACGTACAATTCACTAAAAAGCGGCGTCCCGAATGCAATAAAAGTAGCCAAAAAACTGGAAAATAAAGGGGTTCGATTGCAATCCATCCGTTTGGACAGCGGGGATTTGGCGTATTTATCCATTGAAGCCCGGAAGATGCTGGATCAAGCAAATCTGGAATATGTAAAAATTGTGGCTTCCAATGATTTGGATGAAAATACGATTTTAAATTTAAAAGCACAAGGCGCCAAAATCGATATCTGGGGAGTCGGAACACAATTGATTACGGCTGCGGACAACCCTGCGCTAGGCGGCGTCTATAAACTTGTGGCAAAAGAAAAAAACGGCGAGTTGTTGCCTACTATAAAAATTTCAGGAAATCCGGAAAAAATCACAACGCCTGGCTTAAAAACAGTATATCGAATCGTTAATAAGCAAACCAATAAGGTGGAAGCGGATTATATTGCACTTGTTGAAGAAACGGATGTGAAAAACGGAGAACAAATCCGACTGTTTGACCCGATACATACATATATCCAGAAGCATGTATCCAATTATCAACCGATCGAGTTGCTTCAGCCGATTTTTCTGAAAGGAAGGCAAGTATACCGGTTGCCGGATTTAGATTCGGTTCGCGATTACCATAAAGCACAGTTGAAGCTGTTTTGGCCGGAATATTTACGGATCTTGAATCCGGAAGTATTTCCAGTAGATCTAAGTCAAGACGTATGGAACATGAAAATGAATCTCATTAATGAATATAAAGCAAAGCAAGCGTGAGGAGGTCATTTCTTTTGGCCCGCAAACGATATTTTAATCTTGACGACGTGCCGCATACAAAGTCCATCAAACATTTTCAGCGCTGGCGGAAGGAGCGGCGGCAAAAACAGAAAGATTTCTCCTTTTCCGTTCCCCATACAGATCGTGTGGCATTGGAATATCTGTATTCGAATAAGAAGGATACTACGATTACTTGGATTGGCCATTCTACGTTTTTTATTCAATCCGGCGGATTGAATATCTTGACAGATCCAGTATGGGCAAGGCGAATGGGACTTGACAAGCGCTTGACAGATCCGGGGATTCCGTTAGGCCAAATGCCTGCGATTGATGTTGTGGTCATTTCCCACAGCCACTATGATCATTTGAATTTTACTACATTGCGAAAACTCAAAGGGAATCCGTTATACCTGGTTCCGGAAGGGTTAAAACAAAAAATGATCAAAAAAGGGTTTCCGTCAGTCATGGAGCTGAACTGGTGGTCTTCTCACAGGATCGGCGATGTGGAATTCACCATTGTACCTGCACAACATTGGACGAAGCGAACCATTCGCGATACCAATACATCTCATTGGGGCGGCTGGCTGATTGATAATGCCGCATTTGCAAAACAGGCAAATACGGAAAAGCAAGTGATTTATTTTGTGGGGGACACCGGCTATTTTCGCGGTTTTAAAGAAATAGGCAAGCGTTTTTCCATTGATTATGCGTTAGTGCCGATCGGTGCTTATGAGCCGGAATGGTTTATGGCACCCCAACATGTCAATCCCGAGCAGGCCGTTCAAGCATTTCTCGATACACAAGCGAAATATTTTATCCCGATGCATTACGGGACGTTTCGTTTGGCAGATGATACTCCGATTGAGGCGCTTGAGCGGCTGGATAGGGAATGGAGACGGTTAGGTCTAGGTATCGATCGTTTAAAAAAATTGAAATTGGGTGAGACAATTACTTGTTAGCTGTTTGATCTTTAAAAATTCGAATTATTCTTCCAACATGAAAATAATTTGAAGCTCCCCTTTATCGCCAAGGCTGATTGGTACGCTAATCGCTTTGTCAAATCCGTAAAGCTTTGTCTGTCCGACAAGCACCGTGGGTGGAGTAATATCGACTCGAAGGCCTTTTTGCGAGACATTTGTAGCCATATTTCCGGCAATCATGTTGCCGAGTTCACCTGCAAAAGATTCAAGCATTTCGCCTTCGAGAGCCATCCCGAACATGACTTCGCCAATACTGCCAATCGCCTTCATTTTACCTTCCAACACCATCCGACCGCGTACATCTCCGGTAATTCCGATTAACACACCCATTTCCGGCTGCAAGATAGGGGCAGATAAAACGATCGGGTTGCCGCTTGAAACAGGAATAGGAATGATTGTTGATAAGGATTCAATCGCACCATTTAGTACTGCCGTAATATGACTGCTTGACATAGCGTGACTCCTTTTTCTTAATAATTTTTTACTATATTCGACAGAAAACTTTGCAAACCCTTCGAAGTTGCGGAAGTTGTTTTAAAAAAATATGACGGTTGTCCCGAAAACAAAACAAAAGCACCCTCATCCACCTTTTCTGTGTGGAATGGGATGCTTTTTGAATTTGGCAAACCACTTCAAAATGTTTTCTTTGAATTTCTTCTATGGAACGGGTGATTTTTAATGATCACGACTCACAAGATTTACCATTGTGCGGGCCAATGCATGCCGATCTTCCGGAGAGCTTACTTCCCACATTTGCTTGAGCAGGCGCTCCTGGCTATTTTTCGGATCCACTTTGTCCGATAAGAAACCGCCAATCTGGTATGCTACATCGGCGATTTTATCGGTATTCATGCCCGCACTTTGGGCAGCTTCAACACGATTTCCCAAGAATTCTTTCCATTTATCAAAATTCTCAAGTACGTGTGCCATTGCTAATTCCTCCTTTGTATTATCGGGTTGTATCACTTGCTTATCAGTTACCCTTTTTTAATGTTCCAATCGGTGTGTAATCATATGCAAGTTTTCAGAGATTCTTCTTGCACTTGTCCTTTTTTTACGTTGTATGCATATACATGTCCTGATGACGAAGTTTAGATAATACAACAGAAACGGATGTTACCAAAAATGATGGGAGGACAGAAGTATGCGCAAAATGATCGGAAACCGCAGGGCATACCCGTTAAAATCCGTCTTGTATGTAATTCTTGGCTTGGCAATGGTTCTATATGCAATTCCAAAGCTGCCTGCAATTTCTTTATCCGTAAGCGGTATATTTACAGTCGTATGGCTGCTGTTTTCATTTTTGTTTATTGGGGCAAATTTATATTACGTATATGGTGTAGACAAAGAAGCAAAACATGAGGCAGAGCCGGCACAACGTTCGCAGACGGAACATCAGAGAAAATTGCTCATGCATGAATAGACGCTTGAGTGTCTTGATTTCACGAGCTTTCACGGATCTTGGAATTTTGAAACAAATCTTTATAATAAAAGTAGCAAAGGCTGTTCATGGAATGGCCTTTTTTATTCACCACTTTTTGTACGAAAATAATATTTTCATGTGATGCGGTGGCTGAAAGGCCACGTAAGTTTTGAACACGCACTTTTGAACACGCACTTTAAAATTGGGAGATGAATCCGTGTTTACGCATTTGCATGTGCATTCCGCCTATAGTTTATTGAATAGCACAATACGAATACCAGAGTTAATTGCTGAAACAAAGCGGCTGGGGATGCAGGCGGTCGCATTGACGGACACGTCCGTGATGTACGGTGCGGTTGAATTTTATATACAGGCAAAAGAGGCTGGATTGCAGCCGATTCTTGGATGTGAACTGCAAACGGCAGATGCAAGCGTATCGTCATCCAAACACTTGCATGCACTTGTAGTGCTTGCAGAGACGTATCAAGGGTATCAGAATCTGTTGCGTCTGGTAAGCAAAAGCCAATGCTCGGCCAAATTCGGGATCCCGCAACTTTCTTTCGACGATTTTGCTGCTTGTGCAAAAGGATGCATAGTTCTTACGGGCGGAAGACGCGGACGTTTGGCACAACTGCTCGCAAGCAATCACGTACAGGAAGCAAAAGAGTGGTTGGGAAAAATCGTGCAAGCTGCAGGAACAAAAAATGTATATGTACAAATCGAAGATTTTGGGGTGCAGGGGGAAGTTGATTGGGTTTTGCAAGCGGTCGCTCTTGCAAAGGAGTTCGGTTTATCTGTAGCAGCGACAAATGACGTCCATTATTTAGCGCAAGAGGATGCATATTTGCACGATGTAGTACATGCGATTCGCACCGGCGAGACATTGCCATCTCATGCAGCGCCACATGTGCTGGAGACGGATCAGGCGTATTTAAAAAGTGCAGAATCGATGACTGAGCGGTTTGCCTGGATACCGACTGCGATTGCCGCGACAATGGAAATTGCCGAGCGCTGCAAAGCATTCGCGCTGCCAATCGGGCAGACGATTTTCCCTAAATTCCCGGTTCCCAAAGATTTGCCTGCGATTGATTATTTAAAGCGGCTGTGCTTGCTTGGCGCGCAAAATCGGTATGGCAACGAGCTGCAAGAACACGTGATCGAGCGTTTAAAATACGAACTTGAAATTATTGAGAGAATGGGATTTGCCGATTATTTTCTCGTTGTGTTTGATTTCATGCGTTTTGCACATGAAAACGGGATTGTTACTGGCCCGGGCAGAGGATCGGCCGCCGGCAGTCTGGTTGCGTATGTCCTGCAGATTACAGACGTTGACCCGCTTCGGTATGGTCTCTTGTTCCAAAGGTTTCTCAATCCGGAACGAATTAGTTGGCCGGATATCGATATCGATTTTGAGTACGAGCGTCGACATGAAGTAATTCAATACGTAGTGGATCGTTATGGAAGTGACCGGGTTGCCCAGATTGTCACATTCGGAACTCTTGCCGCACGCGCCGCGATTCGTGATATTGGCAGAGTGCTGGGAATGCAGCCGCAGCTTGTGGATCGGGTAGCAAAATTGGTGCCGCAAGCTTTGGGGATCACCATTCAGCAGGCAATGGTGCAGGAACATAGGCTTAAGGAATTATATGAACAAGATGCCTCTGTGCGTCAATTGCTGGAAGTGGCAAAGCGGGTGGAAGGTCTTCCACGGCATACATCGACACATGCAGCAGGTGTTGTCATTTCCGATCATCCTCTGACAGATTACACTCCATTACAGCCGGGTGCAGAAGCTGGATTTCTGACTCAATACGCCATGGAGTCGATCGAAAACATCGGTTTGTTAAAAATGGATTTTCTCGGTCTCAAGACATTGTCGGTGATTCAGCAAACATTGCGCTGGGTTGAAAAGAGAACAGGCATTCCTTTGCGAGAACAGCAAATCCCGGATGATGATCCATTGGCTTTCGATCTTTTGGGCAAAGGCGACACGGATGGTTGTTTTCAATTGGAATCATTTGGTGTAAAACACGTACTGCGTGAGCTGAAACCAAATTGTCTGGAAGATATTATCGCAGTCATTTCTCTCTATCGTCCGGGGCCGATGGAAAACATCGAAACATTCATAAAAGCCAAACACGGTCAAATCCCCATTCGATTTCCGCATCCGAGCTTGGAACCGATCTTGAAAGATACGTATGGAATTCTGATATATCAGGAACAAATCATGCAAATCGCAGCACATATGGCAGGATTTTCCCTTGGGCAGGCGGATTTGTTGCGGCGGGCGGTCGGCAAGAAAAAACGGGAGATTCTCGATGAGCAGCGGCAAAAGTTTGTGGAAGGATGTTTGCTGCAGGGATATGATGAGGCAACATCCCAGATGGTATATGATCTGATCGTACGTTTTGCCGATTACGGATTCAACCGTTCTCATGCAGCAGCATATGCGGTTTTGGCATATCGAACCGCATATTTAAAAGCAAATCACGCAAAGGAATTCATGGCTGCATTATTGACAAACGTATTGCAGTCGCAATCAAAGACGAGCCAGTACATCGATGATTGCAAACAGCGAGGCATTGCCGTTTTGCCTCCTGATATCAACCGCAGTGAAGAGGGATTCACACCTGAACCGGACGGGATCCGGATCGCTTTGGCTGTCATCAAGCATATTGGTTCACAGACGATTCAGGCAATCCTGAAAGTCAGAGAGGAACGGCCTTTCGCATCCCTATATGATTTTGTCGAGCGTATGGAAACGCGCCATTTGAACAAACGCGTTTTAGAAGTATTGATCCAGTCGGGGACGATGGACGCGATCATACCATCGCGGAAGGCGGCAATCGGCATCTTGGATGATTTGCTGGAAGCTGTTCAAAAACGGCGGAAAGGCCGTGGACAGATGGATTTATTCGCATGGGAAGCACCGCAGCAGTCAACTTTGGAAAGGGATTTTCCCTATTTGCATAGCGAGGAATTTTCAGAAGCGGAACGTATAGCGATGGAATATGAAACGACCGGTCTGTATATCACAGGACATCCGTTAGATTCGGTGCAGGAACAATTGGCACAACATTGTACACACCTGATTCGCGATGTATCCGGATGTTATGGACAAACTGTGGCGATTGGCGGACGAATCACTTCGGTTAAATTTGTTATGACAAAAAAGCAACAAAAAATGTGCTTCTTTCAGTTGGAAGATCGGACAGGACAAATCGAATGTATTTTGTTTCCAGACTCCATGCTGAAAAACCAGGATGTATTAGCCCGAGGTTCTTTTTGTGCATGCAAAGGAAGGGTACAAGGCCAAGACGGTGAATATAAAGTACATGTATCATCGATTGCGTGTATTGACGCCAATTCTTCGGGTGCAACACATCTTGTTTCTGACGAACGCATTCACATGGACAGACAGCATTCGGAGAATGAACGGGGCACTCATAAGCCCGAGGAATCTCTTTTTATCCGCATGGAAAATGACTCGGTTCCGCTTGCCCAAAAGCTGCGGGAGCTTTTGCGCAAATATCCCGGAAACCATCCGGTGATTCTCGTGCATTCCAATCCGCGGCGGGTGATTCAACTGCCAGATGAATTTCAAGTTTGCAGGTCAGAGGAAATGGTGTTGCACATCGGGAAGATTGTGGGAGCAGGCAATGTTGCATATGCCAAACGGCCGTAAGAGAGCTTTGTTGCGCCTGGTTTTACATCTATGGTATGATAAAGCTCGAATTTGGGTCAATCTGTTCGTAAGAAGGGGGGACCATAGCATGTGGACAGTGATCTACATCGCACCGAACGCAAAATCGGCAGAACGAATTCAGGATCGACTGACATCTGAAGGTTTCTTGGTCAAAATGCGTGCCTCGAATTTAGCTAAACAGCAATATGAGATATTAGTCCCCGAAACTGAGTTGGATGAGGTGCAAGAAGTTCTCAAAGACATTTTGCATTCCTCACACCGGTAAGCGAGAGGTGAAAGTGTGCTTAAGGACTTGTTTCATAAAAAAACAAAGTATGCGACCATTCAATCGAATGAAATCGCCCGTTCTGCGCAAGACCGGGTAAATTCAGCCCAGCAGGCCCGTGAACAAATACCGGAAGGGCTCATGACAAAATGCAAATCTTGCGGAGAGATTTTATTTACCAAGGAATTGGAAAAAAACCTGAAGACATGTCCGAAATGCGGATATCATTTTCCTGTAACCGCATATGAGCGGATTCAATGGACGTTTGACGATGGACGTATGTTTGAATTTGATACAGGCTTGACAACTGTAAATCCCCTGGATTTTCCAGGGTATGAAGATAAAATTGCAAAAGCCCAAACACTGACGGGGTTGCATGAAGCTGTCGTGACAGGAGAAGGTACGATCGGAGGATTTCCCGTCGTGGCCGGAATTATGGATCAGCGATTTATCATGGCGAGCATGGGATCTGTCGTCGGCGAAAAATTGACGCGCGCCATTGAGAAGGCGATTGTCAAAAAATATCCGTTGATCATATTTTCGGCGTCCGGCGGCGCCCGTATGCAGGAAGGCATTTTTTCCCTGATGCAAATGGCAAAAACAAGCAGTGCACTGGCTCGTCTGGATGATGCCGGACTGCTGTATATTTCGGTTCTTACCAATCCGACGACTGGCGGCGTATCTGCGAGTTTTGCCAGTCTTGGCGACTTGAATATTGCAGAACCGGGCGCTTTGATCGGGTTTGCCGGCAGACGTGTGATTGAACAAACGATTCGCCAAAAACTCCCGGATGATTTTCAGTCTGCCGAGTTTCTATTGAAGCATGGCGGACTTGATAAAGTAGTTCATAGAAAAGAAATGAAAGCAACGCTCGCGAAAATTCTCGAATTACACACGAAAGGCAGTGGAGTATATGGCGGGTGAGTTGCTGTTTGAAAAACCATTATTGGAATTGCGGCAAAAAATTGAAGAATTAAAGAAATTCACGTTGGAAAAAGGCATAGACTTCTCCGATGAAGTGCAAAAGCTGGAACAACGAGCGCATGAGTTGGAACAGCAAATTTATGGCAATTTAACACCGTATCAAAAGTTGCAAATTGCCAGAAGCAATGCGAGACCGACTGCTCTTAACTACATAAATGGCATGTGCAGTGATTTTATCGAATTGCATGGGGATCGTTCGTTCCGTGATGATCCGGCTCTTGTAGGCGGCGTCGGCAAACTTGACGGTATGCCCGTTACGGTGATCGGTATCCAAAAAGGACACGATACAAAAGAAAATTTGTACCGCAACTTTGGCATGGTACATCCGGAAGGATACCGAAAAGCGTTGCGTTTAATGAAACAGGCGGAAAAATTTCAGCGCCCCGTTGTTTGTCTTATTGATACTCCGGGTGCTTATCCGGGAATTTCGGCAGAGGAACGCAATCAAAGTGAAGCGATTGCGCGGAATTTGCTTGCCATGGCGAATTTGCGAGTGCCGGTCGTATCTGTTGTCACGGGAGAAGGGGCAAGCGGCGGCGCACTCGCTTTGGGAATTGCCGATCGGGTGTATATGTTGGAGCATGCCTGGTATTGTGTGATTGCTCCGGAAAGTGCAGCTGCGATTCTTTGGAAAGATGCCAGCCAAAGTCAACGGGCGGCAGATTCGATGCGAATTACCGCACAGGATTTGAAGCAGTTCGGCATAATTGATGGAATCGTACCGGAGCCTTTGGGTGGTGCGCATAAAGATCCGGAACAAACGATTCAGGCAACAAAGCAAGTGATTGTGGATTCCTTAAAAGAATTGTGCAAATTGTCTATTGAGGAATTGCTTGCAAACCGCTACGATAAGTACAAAAGTATGGGGCAGTTTTTGGAATAAGCATTGTTGGAATGTCTGGTATTCACATGTGGAAAGATATACGATAGCGTGAATACCATATTTCTTTACATCATGCGGGACTTTCAATGTCCCGTCGGGACAAAAAGTTATTAACTGCCGGAGAGGAAGTGGGCGTATGCAAAAGATTGGCGTTTTGACAAGCGGCGGAGATGCACCGGGAATGAATGCTGCGATTCGTGCAGTCGTCAGGAAAGCGATTTATCATGGATTGGATGTAGTAGGCGTCAAACGCGGCTACAGCGGTTTGATCAACGGTGAAATCGAAGCGATGGACCTCGGGTCTGTTGCCGATATTATACATCGGGGCGGAACGGTTTTATACACCGCTCGCTGCGAAGAATTTAAAACACCGGAAGGCCGGCAAAAAGCGTTGGGCATGATTCGCAAGCACGGGATTACAGGATTGGTCGTGATCGGTGGCGACGGCTCATTCCGCGGTGCCGAAAAATTGACACAGATGGGCGTTCCTACAATTGGAATTCCTGGAACGATTGACAATGACATTCCCTGTACCGATTATACCATCGGCTTTGATACGGCAGTGAATACAGTCATTGAAGCAATCGACAAGATTCGTGATACGGCTACTTCCCACGAGCGTACATATGTCATTGAAGTGATGGGGCGCAATGCGGGAGATATTGCCATGATTGCCGGAGTTGCAGGCGGGGCGGAATCGATTCTGATCCCGGAAGCTCCCTATAATATTCAACAGACGGTAGAAAAATTAAAGCGCGGCGCAGCAAGGGGCAAACGCCACAGTATCATTCTCGTGGCGGAAGGCATCGGCAAGGGTATGGAAATCGGTGAACAAATCCAGGAAATGACCGGTTGGGAAACACGTGTAACCGTTTTGGGACATATCCAGAGAGGCGGATCCCCGACGGCTTTTGACCGTACGCTGGCAAGTCGCATGGGAGCATTTGCGGTTGAATTGCTGCTGCAAGGAGAAGGCAAAAAAATGGTCGGTATCAATGGCAATGCCATACAGGCGCATGATATCGAAACAGCACTTGCCACACCGCGCGCATTCAATTCTGAGATCTATGATTTAGCTGGAATTTTATCCATTTAGCTCCCCATACTAGCGAGGGGAAGGATTCGGAGGAGGGGTTTTCTTGAGAAGAACAAAGATTGTCTGTACGATCGGACCGGCAAGCGAGTCGGTGGAAACGCTGAAAAAAATCATGGAAAGCGGCATGGATGTTGCCCGTTTAAATTTTAGCCACGGTTCCTATGAGGAACACAGCGCCCGGATTCGCAATATCCGCCAGGCTGCGGCCGAAGTCGGCAAGACAGTTGCGATTATGCTGGACATCAAGGGTCCAAAAATTCGCACAGGACTTGTTGAGAATGGCGAAGTCGAGTTATTGGATGGAAATACGCTCATTTTAACGACAGATGAAGTCACAGGAACGGCAGAGCGCGTATCCATCAGCTATGAAGGATTGCCTGAAGATGTCGCGGAAGGGTCGATCATCCGCATTGATGACGGATTGATCGGACTCTTGGTCGAAAAGGTTGTCGGCAATGATATTTATTGCCGCATTACAAACGGCGGAACGTTGAAAAACCGCAAAGGAATCAATGCGCCAGGAGTAAAACTGCGCTTGCCTGGCGTCACCGAGAAAGATATTGCAGACATCAGGTTCGGCATCGAGCAGGGTGTCGATATGATTGCTGCGTCTTTTGTCCGGAAAGCGGCTGACGTATTGGAAATTCGAAAGCTTTTTGAAGAAGCTGGCGTCGAGCTTGATATTATTTCCAAAATTGAAGCGCAAGAAGGACTTGATATGCTTGATGAAATTTTGGCTGTATCGGATGGACTGATGGTTGCAAGGGGTGATCTCGGTGTCGAGATCCCGACAGAAGAAGTGCCATTGGCGCAAAAGTTGATGATTGAAAAATGCAACCGCGTTGGCAAACCGGTCATTACTGCAACACAAATGCTGGATTCCATGCAGCGCAATCCGCGCCCTACACGTGCGGAGGCCAGCGACGTGGCAAACGCGATTTTCGACGGTACAGATGCGATTATGTTGTCAGGAGAAACAGCGGCAGGCAGATACCCGGTTGAAGCTGTACAGACAATGGCACAGATCGCAGAACGTGCAGAGCGCGCGATTTTTACAAAAGAAGTACAACGTGCAGCCAGAGAAAAACAGTCGGGATCGATTACAAACGCAATCAGTCATGCAGTCGAGCGGATCGCCGATGAATTGGATGCGAAAGCGATCATTACACCTACACACGGCGGACACACAGCGCGCATGATTTCCAAACACCGTCCGGGCAGTCCGATCGTTGCTGTCACATCAGAAGAACGGGTGGCACGCAAGTTGTGTGTGACTTGGGGAGTCTATCCAATCGTGGTGAAACCGACAACCACAACTGACGATTTATTGGAAACGGCAGTTGATGCGGCTTTGACTTCCGGCTTGGTAAAACGTGGAGATCTTGTCGTTATTACCGCCGGTGTTCCAGTCGGACAACCAGGTACGACAAATCTGATCAAAGTTCATACACTGGGGGACATACTGGCAAAAGGGACGGGAATCGGTAAAAACCCGGCGAGCGGCCGTGTCCTTGTCGGTACGGATCCGACTGCATTAAAGAACTTGGTGCAACCAGGGGATATATTGGTGACGAAATCGACAGATGAAGCGTTTGTTTCCATTATGGAGAAATGCAGCGCCGTTATTACGGAAGAAGGCGGTCTTACTTCACATGCGGCTGTCGTCGCACTTTCTTTGGGCATTCCGGTCATTGTAGGTGTGGACAATGCAACTTCATTGTTAAAAGATGAGGAAACGATCACTGTTGACCCGGCTCGCGGACTGATCTATAAAGGAATTGCACAAGTATTGTAAGGCTTTTCCGGGTTTTGCAAGGGTATGCCAAGTATTGCAAGACTATGCCCAATCCGATACATGTTCAATTCCCGTCTTGCCGAATAACGGGAATATCTTGACGGGATTGGAATCGGATTTTCTGTATGCCACAGGCACACGCATCTTGATTTTATGGAGATGAAGTGTGTTTTTGTGGCATTTTGCACATTTTTTACGAATTGCTTGCAATGTTGTACAATTTCAGTAAATGCCTTTCAGTGCGAGTTCAAAAAGTGGTTAAGCAATCCGCCGTGGAGTTTTGACTGCTTTTTGAACATCCTCTTTCAAAACAAAGGAGGTTTGGTGAGAATGGAAGCCACAACAACGATACGTGTGCGCTATCAGGAAACCGATCAAATGGGAATTGTATACCATACCAATTACATCGTTTGGTTTGAAATCGGCAGAACGGAATGGTTGCGGCAATCGGGAGCCACTTATAAGGAGTTGGAGAATTTAGGAGTATTGCTGCCCGTCACAAATGTGGACTGCAAATATCACGCAAGTGCCCGGTATGACGATGAATGTATCATCTCGACCACAGTCGAATCATTTACGCCGGCGAGAATGAAATTTTTTTATCAAATCCTTCGAAAAAGCGACGGTAAATTATTGGCGGAAGGGCATACTGAACATTGTTTTCTAACGAAAGAGGGAAAAATCGTCCGTTTGCAAAAAGCTGCGCCACAGATCGCGCAAATCATTGCAGAATCGTCAATGTGATGGAACGGCCATCAATGTGAATGGAGGGTATTTTTGTTGCACGTATTGAAACATTGGTTCAATAGACGCAATTTCTTCTGTTGCAAACGTGTAAAATGTGGTATCATTTTTATGGCAATTACGTTTTTTTATTTACTACATAACGCTAGGGATAAGGGGACAATCGTCAGTCGCCTGTTCCAATATAAATTACAGAATTACATAACCAGGAGGCGTTCGTATGGGGTTGTTTGACAAGTATGAGTTACCTGCAGCCGGGGAAAAAATTACGCTGCAAAATGGAAAATTAGCCGTTCCTGACCAGCCGATTATTCCGTTTATCGAGGGTGACGGAACCGGTCGTGATATCTGGAAGGCTTCTGTACGCGTATTTGATGCCGCAGTTGAAAAGGCGTATGGCGGCAAACGCAAAATTGCCTGGTACGAAGTGTATGCGGGGGAGAAGGCGTATAATACGTTCGGCGAATGGCTGCCAAACGATACACTGACTGCTTTGCGCGAATATATCGTCAGCATCAAGGGTCCTTTGACAACACCTGTGGGCGGCGGGATCCGCTCGTTAAACGTTGCTCTCCGCCAGGAACTTGATTTGTATGTGTGCTTGCGTCCCGTGCGTCATTTTAGCGGCGTACCTTCTCCAGTCAAGCATCCTGAGCTCGTGGACATGGTGATTTTCCGCGAAAATTCGGAAGATATTTATGCAGGGATCGAGTGGGCGGAAGGTACCCCTGAAGTAGAAAAAGTCATCAAATTCCTGAAAGAAGAAATGGGCGTCAAGAAAATTCGTTTTCCGGAAACATCGGGGATCGGTATCAAACCGGTTTCCAAAGAAGGTTCCGATCGTTTGATTCGCGCTGCAATCGAATATGCGCTCAAGCACAATCGGAAAAGTGTAACGATTGTTCACAAAGGCAATATCATGAAGTTCACGGAAGGCGCGTTTAAAAATTGGGGCTATGAGTTGGCGGAACGAGAGTATGGCGACCGCGTATTCACATGGGCGCAATACGACCGCATCAAGGCGGAGCAAGGGGAAGACGCAGCGAATCAGGCACAAAAAGAAGCGGTCGCTGCCGGCAAAATTATCGTAAAAGACGCAATTGCGGATATCTTCCTGCAGCAAATTTTGACACGTCCGGCCGAATTCGATGTCATCGCAACGTTGAATCTCAACGGCGACTATGCATCCGATGCGCTTGCCGCACAAGTCGGCGGTATCGGAATTGCTCCGGGTGCAAATATTAACTACTTGACCGGACATGCCGTATTTGAAGCAACACACGGAACAGCCCCCAAATACGCAGATTTGGACAAAGTAAATCCAGGATCTGTCATTTTGTCCGGCGTCATGATGCTTGAACATCTCGGTTGGCAAGAAGCGGCCGATATGATTACAAATGCATTGACAAAAACAATTGATCAAAAAGTCGTAACATATGACTTTGCCCGTCTGATGGAAGGCGCTCGTGAAGTGAAAACATCCGAGTTTGCTTCAGCCATGATTGAAAATATGTAAGATGCAATCGATACAATAGACAGGATAAAGGAGGAGAATACAATGGCTTTAAAACGAAACAAAGTAACGGTTGTCGGCGGTGGTTTTACAGGTGCAACAACAGCATTTTTGCTTGGCTTGAAAGAACTTGGCGATGTTGTAATCGTAGATATCCCGCAAGCGGAGAATCCGACCAAAGGAAAGGCTCTCGATATGTTGGAAGCTTCTCCTGTTGAAGGCTTTGACGCGAACATTATCGGTACAAGCAACTACGAAGATACCAAAGATTCCGATCTTGTCATCATTACGGCTGGTCTTCCACGCAAACCGGGCATGAGCCGCGACGATTTGGTGAATACAAACGCCGGCGTCGTGCGCGCGGTTACAGAACAGATTGCCAAATATTCTCCGAATGCATACATTCTCGTGCTGTCAAATCCGGTTGACGCGATGACATACGTTGCGTATAAAACATCCGGATTCCCGGCAAACCGCGTCATCGGCCAATCCGGTGTACTCGACACAGCCCGTTATCGTACATTCCTCGCACAAGAAATCGGCGTATCTGTAGAAGATATTACAGGCTTTGTACTCGGCGGCCATGGCGACGATATGGTGCCTTTGACACGCTATACATATGCTGGCGGCATTCCGGTGGAAACACTGGTGGCAAAAGACCGCATTGATGCAATCGTGGAACGTACGCGCAAAGGCGGCGGAGAAATCGTCAATCTGCTCGGCACCGGCAGCGCATACTATGCGCCGGCAGCATCGTTGGTACAGATGGCAGAAGCGATTTTGAAAGACAAAAAACGCGTATTGCCGGCAATCGCATATCTGGACGGCGAATACGGCTATAAAGACATGTATTTTGGCGTACCGGTGATTCTCGGCGGCGATGGCGTTGAAAAAATTCTTGAAGTCGAATTGACGGCAGATGAAAGAGCAGCAATGGATAAATCTGCAAAAGCAGTCGATACGCTTCTGAACACATTAGGATTCCGCGGGTAATTTCTGTCAACGAATTTCGATTGCGGGAATTTGGTTCGGATTTTCTTGCAGTTTCATAGTTGATTGTATTTTCTTGCTTTCCTTGCGTGCAGGTTCGTGGACTTTGTCTCGAACCTGCACGTTTTTATTTTGCGCTTATTTTACAATTAAAACGTATGCATGTTTGTGAAGCCAAGTTTAAGCCAGTTTTCTTTATAAACGACCGGAGAGTTTTGGCGGTTCCTTGTCCAAGTATGGTACAATAGCCTGAGATGGTTTTAGGACGGGGTGAAATTCTGTTGAATGAAAACGATACAAGACAAAAATTGATCATTATAGATGGGAACAGCATTGCATATCGGGCGTTCTTTGCACTGCCTTTGCTGTCTAATGGCAAAGGCCAGTTTACAAATGCCGTATATGGCTTTACGATGATGCTGATGAAACTGTTGGAAGATGAGAAGCCGACACATATCGTTGTGGCGTTTGACGCAGGGAAAGCGAATTTTCGGCATGAATTGTATAAGGAATACAAAGGAACAAGGGAAAAAACGCCGGGAGAATTATCCGGACAATTCCCGTTGGTTCGCGATATAGTAACTGCTTTTGGGATCCGTCATCTGGAACTGTCCGGTTATGAAGCAGACGATATTATCGGTACGATCACGCGCTTTGCGGAAGAACAACACATTCCCTCCCTCGTCGTTTCCGGCGATAAAGATTTATTGCAATTGGTATCGGAACATGTACATACCCTTTTGACGCGAAAAGGCATTACGGAAGTGGAACGATATACGATTGCGAAAGTACAAGAACGATACGGCCTGACACCGGAGCAAATCATCGATTTAAAGGGATTGATGGGGGATACTTCCGATAACATTCCGGGGATTCCGGGTGTCGGAGAAAAAACGGCTTTAAAATTGCTGCATGAGTTTGGGTCTGTAGAACAAGTGCTGGAGCGGGCAGATCAAGTATCAGGCAAAAAACTGCAAGAAAAACTGCGGGAGTTTGCAGATCAGGCTCGATTATCCAAAGAACTCGCGACGATTCATCGCAGCATCCCGTTGACTGTGGATTTTGCCGATTTCGAATATCAGGCATTTGACGTGAAAAAAGTTCGGGATGTATTCCGTACGTTAGAATTTAAATCATTGCTTGATAAATTGCCGGTGCCGCAAGCGGCTTCCGCCAATGAAGCGGGATCCGAAAACGGATGTGGATTTGACGGGGATGCGGATCCTTCTGCAAATTCTGCAGGGCAAACGGCCGGTTTGCACGTCGATATTCGAATTGCTCGCGATGATCAGGAGATTCGGCAATTTTTACAAACTATTCAAGCAGACGCAGCCATCATTGCGGATGTTCAAATACCGGAATACGCGGGGAATTTTGCAGGAATTGCAGTTGCCAGGGAGCATTCCGTGCTGTATATACCCATCGCCGATTTTCAAATTCCGGAACCATTGATCCGGTTGCTGCAAGATGAGCAAAAAATAAAGATATCCTATGATGTGAAAACTTTGATGGTGCGAATGTTGCAGCATGGACAAGGGATCGATACACATTGGTTTGACGTCTTGTTAAGTTCCTATTTGCTAAACCCTTCGGAAGGACAACCGGACATTTACGAGATTTTGAATCGGGATTTGGGCTGGCAGCTGTCTGCGCCTGATTGGTTTGGCAAAAAGGCAAAACAGGAAGGTCCTGCCGATGAGGATCGTGCACAATGGTTGGGGCAAATTGCCTGCGGGCTGTATTTGAATCGTTCCAAGCTTGCAGAAGCACTAGAGGCACAGTCTTTGCAGGAACTGTATCAAGAACTGGAACTCCCCTTGACATTTGTCTTGGGTCAAATGGAAGCGCTAGGTGTTGCTGTTGATCGGGCACGTCTGCAGGAAATCGGAGAACATCTGCAGGAACGAATCGCCCAATTGACGAAGGACATTTACCAGATGGCAGGAACGGAGTTTAATATTAACTCGCCCAAGCAAATGGGAGAGATTTTATTTGATAAGCTGGGGCTGCCGACGATGAAAAAAACAAAGACGGGTTATTCCACAAGTGCGGATGTGTTGGAAAAATTGGCGCCTTATCATGAAATCGTCCAGAAAATTCTCGATTTCCGCCAATTGGGCAAATTGCTGTCCACATATGTGGAAGGGCTGTTAAAGGTCGTTGAGACAGAGACTGGAAAAGTGCATACACGTTTTAATCAGGCATTGACGGCAACGGGACGTCTTTCCAGCCAAGACCCCAATCTGCAGAATATTCCGATTCGGATGGAAGAAGGACGGAAACTGCGGCAGGCATTTATCCCGTCGGAAAGCGGCTGGTTGATTCTCTCAGCCGACTATTCGCAAGTGGAACTGCGAATTATGGCACATTTGTCACAAGATGCATCGATGATCGAAGCATTTCAGCAGGATATGGACATTCATACACGGACGGCCAGTGATGTGTTTGAAGTGCCGATCGAAGCAGTGACTTCGCTGATGCGGAGGACGGCAAAAGCGGTCAACTTCGGAATTATATACGGAATCAGCGATTATGGCTTGTCGCAAAATCTGAATATTACCCGTGCACAAGCGGGTGAATTCATCGAAAATTATTTTGCAAAATTCAAAGGCGTGAAACGGTTCATGGATGAGATTGTGGCAAAAGCAAGAGAAGATGGCTATGTTACGACAATGTTGAACAGACGCCGCTATTTGCCGGATATTCACAGCAAGAATTTCAACTTGCGCAGTTTTGCCGAACGGACGGCCATGAACACGCCGATTCAGGGCACTGCTGCGGATATCATCAAGAAAGCGATGGTCAATATTGATAAAGTATTGAAAGAGCAGTCCTTTCATGCGCGCATGCTTCTGCAGGTGCATGATGAACTGATATTTGAGTGTCCGCCGGAAGAACTGGAATCTTTGCAAGAGGTCGTGCGGGAACAGATGGAACATGCGCTGACGTTGCGCGTTCCCCTGAAAGTCGATATTCATTATGGCCCTACATGGTATGAAGCGAAGTAAACAAGCGCTGTCGCGGCATAGCCGGAATCGATGCTGCGACAGTTTGGATGGAGGTGGGACAGATGCCGGAATTGCCGGAAGTGGAGACCGTTCGCAGAAGTTTACATGCACTGATTGTCGGTAAAACGATACAAGATGTATCCGTACTGCTTCCGCGTATCATCCGAACACCTGATGATATACAACAATTTATCCAGTTGTTAAAGGGGCGTACCGTTCAAAAGGTCGATCGTCGCGGCAAGTATCTGCTGATTCATTTCGACGAAGGCCAGACATTGGTTTCTCATCTGCGAATGGAAGGCAAATATGGATTGTACCAGAGCAGTGAACCGGTGGAGTTGCACACACATGTGCGATTTTTCTTTACAGACGGCATGGAATTGCGCTATCGGGATGTACGTCAATTTGGTACAATGGACTTCGTATCCACAGGTGATTATCGAGCCATCCCCGGATTGCACGGGATAGGGGTGGAACCTTTAGACGATGCTTTGACCGTGCGTCAATTCCGAAATGCTCTCATACGCAAACATACGACGATTAAAGCAGCTTTGCTGGATCAGTCATGCATTGCTGGGCTTGGCAATATATATGTAGATGAATCGCTGTTTCTGTCCGGAATTCATCCGGAGCGGCAAGTCTCCACATTGAAGGCGAAGCAGTTTGCAGATTTGTACACAAGTGTCCGCACCATTTTGGCAAATGCGGTTGCTGCGGGTGGTTCCTCGGTAAAATCCTATGTGAATGGATATGGGACGAGCGGCCAATTTCAACATCAATTGCTGGTATATGGAAAACAAGGAACGGCATGTCCGCACTGTGGACACGTGATTGAAAAGTTGCGTGTTGCCGGGCGCGGAACCCATATATGTCCGAACTGTCAGCCAAAGCCGCGAAACTATGGATCGAATGTCAGAAAAAAGTCCAGACAAAAGCAGACGCCCATGGAAGGATAGGAAATGGTGAAACAAATTTCTGATCATGTTCGTATGATCGATGATATGGCAGCAAGCGGGGAGGGGAGCAGATGATCGTTGGTCTTACCGGCGGCATTGCGTCAGGCAAAAGCACAGTTTCCCATATGTTTCGCAAGCTTGGCGCGCATATTGTGGACGCAGATGTGATGGCGCGCCGCGTCGTAGAAAAAGGCAGGCCAGCTCTACAGGAAATTGTACATGCATTTGGGCCGGGAATCCTCTTGGAAGACGGTACCCTAAACCGGACGAAGTTGGGGGAAATCGTATTTCGCGAGGAACAGTCCCGCAAACGCTTGAATGAAATTGTGCATCCCAGGGTCCGTGAAGAGGTGCAGGCAGATACCACAACATTTTTGCAGTCCCATCCCGACGGAATTGTCATACACGATATCCCGTTGTTGTTTGAAAGCAAGTTGGAACATACGGTACAAGCCGTTATTGTCGTATATGTGTCGGAAGAAGTTCAACGCAAGCGGCTGATGGAACGAAACAATCTGACAGCCGAGGAAGCGAATCGGCGAATCGCTGCGCAAATGCCTTTGCGAGAAAAAGTTCAGCGGGCGGATTATAAGATTGACAATGAAGGCACATTGGAACAGACAGAACGGCAAGCCAACCAAATATGGAATCTTTTACAAAAGCAAGGAAGGCGTTCATGAACCAGACAGTACAGACAAATCACAGCAGGGTCGGATGGTTAAAGCGAATTCCAGGCAAATCGTGGATTTCCATTCTTTTACTGATTCTATTATTGATTGTCACCAGTTCCCAGACATTTTGGAAATGGATGTATCCCATTGAATACTACAATGAAATCACGACAGTAGCAAAAGAAATGCATGCAGACCCTTTATTGGTTGCTGCGATCATCCGCACGGAAAGTAAATTTGATGAACATGACGTTTCACATGCAGGTGCTGTAGGGCTTATGCAGTTGATGCCGAAAACTGCAGATTGGATCGCCAAACAAGCGGGTTTTTCCGATTACCATGTACAATCACTGGCGCAGCGGGAAGTCAATATCCGGCTTGGAAGCTGGTATATAAACTATCTGGTCAAAATGTTTAAAGGCAACGAATATGCGGCGATTGCGGCATACAACAGTGGGCCGAACCGGGTAAAGGAATGGCTGCAATCCGGCCGCTGGGATGGAACACTCGCCGGACTTGACCACGTACCTGTTGGAGAGACCCGACATTTTGTCCAGCGAGTCACGTATAATTACAATATCTACAAAAAAATTTACAAATAACATAGATTGCCGGGACGTTTTGTCGGGGCTGCCAAAGTCTACAAAGTGATCAATGGCAGAATGGCGATTGGCACAAGATTTTAAAACAGACATGTGTACAAAAGACAGGGAGATTTGCCAGACATCCCTGTCTTTGCTATTTCTATAACGGAAAATCTTAAAATTCTTGCCTCTTCCATTCCATTCGCCTGTTATGCAAGTTTCCGGAGATAAATGAAGGTTGCAGAATCGAACTTTAATGACTAATATGAATTTTATTGTGCTGTCAGGACCTATAAATGTTAAATGTCGATCGCAGAAGCCCTGCAAGGGGCTGCGTCTCATTAGGCGCAAAACGTCAAGTTTTCTTTAATAGTATGTGTTCAAAAGCGGTGAAGTAAGAGTTTTGGCTACTTTTCAAACATCCTTTAAAAAATAGAGTATAGGGAGAAAGAAAACATTGGAATATACACAGCGTGGCCGGTATCGTTGGGTTGTTTTTTTCACGATTGCCATTTCGTATTTTATGGTGTTCAGCCAACGGACAGCACCTGGTTTGATCACAGATACGTTGATGCGGCAATTTCATATAACTGCATCTGCATTAGGTATTCTTACAGGAATTCAATATCTGGCGTATATGAGTTTGCAGATTCCATTGGGGATGTGGGCGGATCGTTTCGGGCCCGCCCGGTTTTTAATATTGGGAACAGCACTTGACGGCATCGGGACGATTTTTTACAGCATGGCGCCAAATGCGGTCGTGTTGCTGGCATCCCGCTTATTTGTCGGAATAGGGGATGCCATGATATGGATTAATATCGTATTGGTGCTAAGCCAATGGTTTCGCCCTGCGGAGTTTGCAAGTTTATTGGGGTGGACAGGGATGTCGGGAAGTTTGGGCGCAGTTCTTACAACGGTGCCATTGTCGTTGTGGATTGCTTCAGCCGGTTGGAGACTGCCGTTTCTATCGTTAGGAATCCTGCTCATGTGTTGTTCGATCCTCCTATATTTTGTGTTGGTCAAAGGACCGAAACAATCGCCGGCAGGGACGGCGAAATCATCCAACGAACTGATTCTTAAGGCACATCCCTCCGAAAAAGGACGTTCTGTTTTAAGTCGAATTGTGAAAAGACGGCAAGCGTGGGCAACATTTTTGTGTCATTTTGGGCTGGTGGGCACATATATTGGTTTTATCGGATCCTGGGCAGTTCCTTTCAGTATGGATGTTTATGGAATGTCCCGCATGAATGCCAGTGAACTTGTATCTCTGGGATTGCTTGGTGCAATTATCGGCGGCCCGCTGACGGGCTTCGTATCAGATCGAATGCAGTCGCGCAAACGGCCGTATTTTATCCTTCACGCCATCACATTTTTGAGTTGGCTGCTATTCATTATTCTTGGCGGAAAACCTCCATTAGCCGTTTTAATCCCGTTGTTTATATTGATTGGAGTCGGCAATGGAGGCAGCATGTTGACGTTTGCGTATGTTCGGGAAACATTTTCGATTACGGAAGTCGGCGTTGCTTCCGGCTTTGCAAATACCGGCGGATTTTTAAGTGCTGTGACATTGCCTTTTGTATTAGGGGCGATTCTCGATCATATGCACGCACTGCATGCGCTGCAATCGACAGCGTATCAATTTGCATTTACGGTGCCTGCATGTTTTGCTTTAGTTGGATGGATTGGCAGCATGATGATGTCAGAAAATAAAGAGGATGAAAGTTCTTTTCCAACTTCATCGCCGCTTCCTTTACAAACTCCTATAAGCAAGTAAGCGATACAGGTTTGCAAAGGAATCGGCAGTTTTTTTCCATGAAAATGCAGTTTCCGCCCGTATTCTCGAAGATTCCGACATACTGGTTCGCCAATGGCTTTGATTTCGAATCGCTTTCAGCATCGCATTGCGAAACGCTTTTTCGGAGTGAAAGGATGTGACAAGTATACCGCAGCCAGGCGCCACGATCTCTTTGATTCCCCCTTGCTTGCTGGCAATGACGGGCAGACCGGTAGCCAATGCTTCTATATTTACCAAACCGAACGCCTCAAATTGTTGCGATGGACACAGGAATGCGTCAGCTCCCAAATAGTAGTTTACAAGTGTATGGTGTGGGAGATGGCGAATGATGCGAATGGATCGATTCCTCGCTTTTTTCTCCAGGAATTTTCGATACGCTTTTTCCCATGGGTGTGTATTGCCTACGATAAACAGACAAGTGGACGGATAGGTTTTATGGATCGATTGAAATGCCTGAATAATCGTATGGATGCCTTTGCTGCGAATGACTCGGCCTGCATACAGAAAGACGAAAGATGTTTCACAATTGTTTGCTTTGCGAAACGCTTTGCGCCGATCCATACCATGATTCGACCACCTGGATGGAAATGCGGATAGATCCACACCTGGTTGAATGACGTAAATTTTTCTGCTTGGGACACCATACCGATGCTTTAAAACACCTGCCAAAGCCTGGCTATTGACGACGACAGCGGAAATTTCCCGCCACACTTGCCTAAGATGCGCGGATGAGATGTGAGAGTCCCCCAAGAATGTAACAGAGTGTAAATTTAAAACGACGGGAATCTTGGGGAACTTGCGCTTGATAGCCGTTACCCAGGCCGGCCGATTGTCAATCTGGATCAGATCGAGTTTGCATGCTGCAAGTTTTTGCAGAACTTCCCGCAAATAAAGGCCCTTTTTCCTATGGTGAATCTTTATTAAGGGGAAAGATACATGTTTTCCATTCTGGGCGGTTGGACTGAATAACGTTGGCAGTACAGTGGAAAGATGATAATTTGTTAAATTTTTCAATAAATGAAACAAATAAATTTGCACAGATCCCCCATAAGCGGGCGGAATGACCATACCTTCCGGAGCTACAATCCCGACGCGCACCGGTTCTCCCATGCAGACTCCTCCCTTTTCCTCCCTTTACGTATAAACTATGACATGACTGCTGCAGCGGACACCATTTTAAGCGATTTCCCATATGCTACGTATTGAGGTTTTAGAAGTGGGGGCAATGGCAGTGGCGAGACGTTTGATGGGTGTTATGACCGCGCGCCTGGCAGCAAAAAAGGATCGGCGAAAATCCTTGGGATTGACTTGGGATCGCTTGGCCAGACACGCAATGGCAGAAGGATTGCGAATTGTCGTTTTTCATCCACATTACATCGATTGGAATCACAAGAAAATTTCCGGTTGGGAGTTTGTAAAAATTGCCGATGATGCGCTTGTGTGGCAATGGAAAAGGCATAAATTTCCGCGTGTCATTTATGATGGCGCGTTTCTCTACGACATCCGCAAGCAACCGGAATATCTGCAAGCCCGCAGAAAACTTCGCACATTGCATGTTCCATTATTCAATCCGGCGCTCCCCAATAAATATCGCTTGCATGAGCTTCTTGTGCAGACAGATGCAGGACCATACATTCCCACAACCACCAAAATTTATTCTGTAAAAAGTTGTATCAATTTTATCCAAAAGCATCATTGGGTTTTTTTAAAACCTGTTCGCGGAAGCGGCGGACGGGGGATTATCGAGGTACGCAAACAAGCGGATGAATCCTTTCAAATCTGTTTTGAAACGAAATCGCAAAAAAGGATACACCGTGTCGTACATGCAGACGAATTAAGGCATTCTTTGCGCAATCTGCTGCGCAAATCCGGGTTTCTCGCACAAATAGGGGTTCCTTTGATTTCCTATCAGGAACAAAAAATCGATTTTCGCGTTCCATTATATCGCGACAATCATGGAGATTGGCAAAGTATAGGAATTATCTGCAAACTAGGGAAGAAAGGAATGCCTGTAACCAATTTTCATTCTGGCGGCACCATCATTCCGTTCTCACAAGTCGTGGCATTCCACAAAGAGTCCGGATTTGTATTTCCGGCGCCGGAGCGAATGATCGAGTGTGCAAAAAAAGGAGCCAAGGCAATTAGCGATGCTATACCGAATCTCGGATTAATAGGAATTGATGTTGGTGTGGACATTTACGGAAATCCATGGATGTTAGACTTTAATCCCCGCCCCGGGCGAGATATTATGAAACGCAAACAAATTGATCAGGCGATGAAGTATACGGCACAATTCAGCAAATTTTTGATCGGCTCCGAAAAGAGGTGAGTGGATGGAAAAGCGAATAGATTCATCCATGCAGGCAGCGATCGCAGCGTTTCCCATACATGTGAAAAAAGTAAAACGCATAAAATCCAATTTGTATCAATTGCAGGAAAAAGACCGGATCTTCTGTTTGAAGTATTATCCTTCCACAACCCAGTTGGATCAGATGACAACTGTCGTCAAACATGTCCAGAACAAAGGATTCAAAGGGTGTTATCAGATCATCAAAACAAGAAGTGACATTCCGTATTTTCATCAAAATGGGGATCCTGGCGGCTGGCAGTTGACACGATGGGTGCAAGGAGACCATCCCGACTTTCAAAAACCTGCACAGTTGCGACAAGCTGTTCTGCTGTTGGCAGAATTTCATCGGCATGCAGTTGATGTTCCGCTGCAGGAAAGCAAGAAACATCAACGGTATGGGAATCTTTTGGAACAGTGGGAGCAACGGCTGACGGATTTGCAACAATGGAGCGATGAATATAATCACGCTGCGTTAAAAAAAGCGGCAGATATCGGGGAGGCAAGTATTGAGCGCTTGCGGAAAAGTCCTGTGCGAGATGTAAGCGGGCGAGAAAAAGATGGGAACGCTTGCGTACATGGGGATTACAACTATCCCAATTTAATTCGCCGACCGAACGGGCAATTGACCGTAATCGATTTTGAAAATGCCGCACATGACATTCGTATTCGCGATTTGGCTCATATTATTCAAAGAAATGTACACAAAGATCCGGAAGCTGCGAAACAATTGGTGCGCATGTATGAAAAAAAACGCCCGCTTTCCAAGGAGGAGCGGGCAGTGTTGGCAGCATTATTGGCATTTCCCTATCAATTTTGGCGTATGATTCATTTGCAGCGCTATCATAGGAAACAAGTTACCGATCTTGTCTTGACACAGTGGGGAAAAAAATATCTTTCGCGTAAGTATTCGAATAGCTGGCGCCGGATGTCATAGCAGCATCCGGCATGTGGCTGTGTATTTGTTTTTATGCCGTTTGCGATTGGCGAGAAAGCACTCAAGCCATTCGCGCTTGCGGATGTCATCAGGAAAATCTCCTCTAACCCCCAATTCCGATTGCAGATAGGAAATGGCCTCTACATGATCACCCAAGATTAATTTTTCCAGTGGTCTGTTTCGTGAACGGTGCAAGTCGGGGCGCAACTTATTCCGTTTCACCACATCGACTCCGGAAACCGGCCGGATCTTCAGATGTTTCTGTGCCGCAATGGCGTAGGCAAGCGGCGGAATGGCCAGATTCTCTGCGCCGATTGTCTGGATGGCATTCCAGCTCAAGCCATTAGGTACTGCCGTTAAGGAGCAGATTCCGAGTTCCGGCCGTTTGATGACGATATTTAAAAAACGCTTCATTACACACACACTGTCGAACTGTTTATTTTTGGGGATGATTCGATTCAGGTTATTTAATGCCACATCTGTGCCGCTTTGTATGGATTTTACATATGGACTAAGATCTGCGGCCGATACTTTGATATCAGCGTCTGTAAAAATGGCATGGGCGTATTGCAGTGCCTGTGCACCTACGGCACGCCCGACATCATGTCCGAGGGGAGTGGGAAAAAACAAGACATCTGCACCGAAGTGTTGGGCAATCCTCTTCGTTTTATCCGTAGATCCGTTATCAACGACAAGAATCGAATCACATCCTGCTTTTTTGACATATTTGAGCGCTTTTGCGATCGATTTGCTTTCATTATAAGCGGGTATGATCGTAACGGTTTGATATTCATTTTCCTCTTGCAGTTCCGGATCGACCGGTTCTTGATCGATTGCTTCAAACATTTGTTCAACAGCACTTGGCCAATCGGGCGGGAAGGGGCGTATGAGTTGTTCCCGATCTCGTTTGAAATCATGGAATCCGCCCCGTTCTCCTCTCTGCCGAATCAGGTAACTGATGGCTTCCAGATGATCGCCTACGATTAAGTCGCGGATCGGATGCGTCTCTCCCCGTTTCTTTTTTCGCCAACGCACGGGATTTTTGAACCCTACATTTACAAAACCGCCGATTCCTACACGCAATCCGCTGTCGATTGCAATGGCATGTGCAAGCGGTGGTATGGCCAGATGAAAATACCCGATGGATCGAGCCGCTTTTTTGGTTATTGCAAAAGGAACCGTGGTCATGGATGCAGCTTTTAAGTCATTTCTTCCCAATAGCAGATTCAATGCATGTTTTGCTGTGACCGTTGCATGCGGTGGATAGCGGGTGTGTTTGCGTGGATAAGAATTTAAGGCAATATCAAAACCATTTCGTATTTTTTGGATAAATGGCAATAGGAGATTCGGGTCAATCACCATATCCGCATCGAGAAACAACAAAATTTTTCCTTTTGCGTATGCTGCACCGACGGCCCGGCCGACATCGTGACCAAGGGGTTCTGGAAATTCGATGACTTTAGCTCCTGTATGTTTTGCAATCGCAACAGTTGCATCTTTACATCCGTTTGCAATGACTAAAATTTCCACTCGTTTGCCGATTTGCTTGCTTGCCTGAATGACTTGACGGATTGTGGATGCTTCATTTCTGGCCGGTATGATTACGCTGATCGCAGGACGGATTCTTTTTTTCCATTGTCGATTTTTTGCTTTGCCAGTCATAAGAAGTCTCCTTATTGATTCCCATCCTTTTTTATTTCAACATTCCATTTGAATTAGAATATTCGTGGAGTCATTTCAGCGTATAGACGATAGAAGGAGAAAAAACATCTATTTCTTCACGTTTGATATGTTTGTTTTTGATACGCAAGCAATCGGGTTAGGCAGCGCTGTTTGCGCGGCAGATTTGCGATTGCCAAATCCAACGATTGCTGCAGAGAGTCATCGGGTTCCTGCTGATGTTTCTTGAGCAGACGTACATACGCAGATGCCACATACCACACTTCTCTTGGCAATAGCAAGCAAGCGTATAATGTGTGCAGGGATTCCCCCGACCAGGCAAGCTTTCTTCCATATACCTCGATTCCATAACGCATTTTATGCCATGACCAATCGAGTGTATTTGCCAGCAGCAAGGAAAGATCGTGAAGGGAGTTGCCGATGATGCAATTATCAAAATCAATCAATCGCACAATTCCTTTATCATCAAGCAAGCAATTGAATCGCGTCAAATCATTGTGGCAGAGGCATTCATGTTTTTGATACAAGCGGGAGGAAAGGTATGTTGCGAGAATGCCTGTCGCTGTTTCGCCGTCTTTCACAAATGCGTCGCGGTGTGCAAGCAATTGTTTTGTCAGTGAAGCGGTTGGATGTGTTTGTTTGAGAAAGGACAAGTCTTTTAGAAACTGGTGATGGCGCTTGATGACTGTTTGCAAATACTCCTTGGACTGTCCGCGATAGACAGGATATCTGGCGGGAAACTGGCGCGTTATGGCATGAAGTTTGGCAATGGCGGATACGACTTTATGAATGTGCCGATATGTTTGAAAATTGCACGCTGCGCCAGTATACCAATCGCTTACATAATAAATCGTTTGATTCATTCGAAAATAATACGCACCCGATCTTGTCAGATATAATACAGGCGCATGCCGATATCGTTTCGCATGCAAAAAACGGAGACCTCGTATCAGCAATCGAAGCTTTTTCCCTGTATTGGCAAAAGGCTTGACACAGTAGGTTTTTTTGCCTGCACTGACTCGATACACGGCGACCGGCTTATAGATCGTGCCAATCCCTTCGATGGAGCCAGGTCGAATGGAATAGTTGCGAATCAGATGTTTCCGTAATAAAAAGGTAGACATCGCAAGCTCCTTCTTTCATGTTATTTAATCAGTATACGCCGGTTTATGGGGGATGCTATTTCTTGAAGGAAAAAGGGCAGTATAACAAAAGCAAATCATGCAAATCCTGTAAAAAGATTTTCAGGACAAGTTGAAAAAGGAGGTCGATGCTTCTGCCATGGGTGGAGCGGCATGGACATTATCGCGTGTTTTGGTTTTATTTACGGCGTTCGCTTTTTTCATGATAGCAATCCAAGTGACAATGTATCATTATCGGGAAAACTTTCGGCATTGGAGCATGTATATTCCGGTTATTACATTGCCCGTATTAGGTGTTGCAGGTTTGCTGGCTTCCTTTCTGAATACACCTTTCCTGCATGCGGTGGATACCGTCCTGTTGTGGCTTGAAGCGTTTGGCGGCTTATTCGGCGTATATATGCATGCAAGAGGTGTGGGTGTGCGGGTAGGAGGATATGAAATGCGCAATTTTTTGACAGGTCCGCCTGTCGTATTGCCGTTCATGATTTTTGCAATCAGCATTCTCGGACTGCTTGCCGAATACTGGGGGTGAGAGAATTGCCTGTAAAAGAAGGATATTATACAAAATTTGATGTGATGCAATCTTTGCCCGAGTGGGATTCCCATACAAGGGAAATCGTTCAGCAGCGTTTGCATGGATCGGATACGTACGCCAATCTCACAATCATCGAAGCCGAAATCCTTAAATCCCTTTGTCAGCATATGACCGGTGAAGAAAGACCGGATGTCATACAGTATGCGGTGACTCATCTCGATCAGCAGTCGGCTGCGGCAAAAGGGGAAAGTCAACGAAAAGCAGGTACACCTCCTCTTGGCAAATTGATTGCAAACGGATTGCAGGCCTTCGAGCTGTCTGTTCGCGGGGAATGTATCGTATCGTTTTTAGAGTTGGAAGCAGGCAAACAACTGGAGATCGTGCAAAAAATACGGCAGGGTCATTATGATCGTCATTCCTGTTGGTTGGAACGCAATATTTCCCCAAACGTGTGGTTTCAAAAGCTTTTAGGAATTTTTACGGAAGCTGTGTATTCACATCCGGTCGTATGGTCGGAGATCGGATACGCCGGACCTGCGTATCCACGGGGCTATGTTCGGGTTGGTCTGCATGATATCGATCCATGGGAGGCGATAATGGATGTTTGATACCCGGTATCTGCAGGAAGAAGCGGATATTTGCATTGTCGGAGCAGGCGCGGCAGGTGGTGTATTGGCAAAAGAGCTGGCAGAAGCAGGGATGCGGGTAGTCGTGATAGAAGCAGGTCCTTTCCGCGATCCGCAAAAACATTTCGCCAGTGATGAACTGGCCATGGAGACTTTATCATGGGAAGAAACCCGGATTGTCGATGGAGGAGATCCTTTGCGCCTGGGTTCCAACAACTGCGGAAAAGGCGTCGGGGGCGGCACGCAACACTGGACAGCCGTCTGCTTGCGGTTTCATCCAAGTGATTTTCGCACATACAGTGAAGATGGAGTGGGTGTGGATTGGCCGCTTGCGTATGAAGATTTGGAACCCTACTACGCTCGGCATGAGCGGGAATTGGCCGTGTCCGGGCCGAAGCATTTTCCCTGGGGAGCGTTTCACGGCCCCTATCCATGGCCGGAGCGCAACCCGTTATCAAGCAATGCGGAAATTTTCCAAATGGGCTGCCAAAAGCTAGGAATTGATTGGTGTGTGACACCGTTGGTAATTTTGACCGGCCCCTTTGAAGGACGGGCGCCTTGTACAAATCGCGGTTTTTGCAACCAGGGCTGTATGCCCAACGCAAAATTCTCCACGTTGATTGTACACATACCGAAAGCGATCCAAGCGGGTGCGGTTGTATATGCGGATGCGACTGTCGTGGAAATCGAGATGGGCAAAGACGGAAAGGCAAAAGGCGTGGTGTTCGTTCATGATGGCATGACATATCGGCAAAAGGCGAAAATTGTAATTTTGTCCGCTTTTGTCGTAGAAAACCCCCGGTTGCTCCTGCATTCCGCCAATGCGCAATTTCCGAATGGCCTGGCAAATTCCAGCGGGTGGGTTGGAAAAGGCATTATGGTGCATTCTTCGGATGATGTGTATGCCAAATTTCCGGAGGAAATTCGATTTTACAAAGGTTCTCCCGTAATGGCAAGCACACAGGCCTTTTATGAAACAAATCCCAATCGGGGGTTTGTACGGGGCTATACGCTGCATGCGCATGGCAGCCGCCCGATGTCGATGGCAAAAGGCATTGCGACAACAGCCGGCATCTGGGGCAGGCAATTGCGGGAATTGATGTTGAACTACAATTTTTACGGGAGGGTTACTGTTGTCGGGGAAGTTTTGCCTGCTCCCTGGAATCGGGTGGCTTTGCATGCGGAAGAAACGGATGCGCATGGCGTTCCGAAAGCACACGTAACATTTACATATGGAGACAATGATAAACGTTTATTGGAACATGCGGTAAAAAAAGCGGAAGAAATTTTAGCGGCAGCCGGCGGCAAACCGGTTGTACGCACACATGATACGGCACATTTGATGGGCGGTTGCCGCATGGGAAAGGATCCTGCAACATCTGTGGTCAACAGGGATTGTCAGACACATGATATACCGAATCTGTTCATCTGTGATGCCAGTGTATTCCCGACATCCGGCGGCGGCAATCCGACGCATACCGTTATGGCCATCGCCGCAAGAACAGCAGATGCAATTAAAACCAAGACCGTCCGCCGGGAAATATAGAGAAGTAGTGTTCCATCTGCGTTCCATCCGCGAACAATAATCGACGTATCCGTTTTCAAACATGGCAAATCTGCTATTTGTCCTGTTTTTTAAACCATGGCCATTCCCACCAAGCCCATATGGCAACAATACATGCGATGATAAAATAACTCAGCATCGTGTGTCTCCTTCTTTTTTTCAATATGACTATAAAGACTATAAAGGATGAAATGTTTATAATGTTTTAAATGTTTGCAATGCATGAAATATTTATAATATCCGCTATGTTTATACTGTTGGAAGAACCATCTGTCCTAATGAAAATCTATCATATTTTGGCTCCCTTGATAATATAAGATTTTGTAAAGAAAGGGAGGGGAGCCTATGCCGACACATCGACCGCTGATATTGGCACATCGGGGATTTAGCGCAAAAGCACCGGAAAATACGCTGGCTGCGTTTGAAGCGGCCCGTCTGGCCGGTGCCGATGGCATCGAGTTGGATGTTCAATGTACGAAAGACGGGGAAGTTGTTGTGATACACGATGAACGGGTAGACCGCACGACAAACGGCCGGGGATGGGTGAAAGATTTTACCTATCAGGAGTTGCAGGGTTTGGATGCCGGGAGTTGGTTCCATAACACATATCGAGGGCAAACCGTTCCCCGCTTCATTGCTGTTTTGCAGTGGGCAAAACAGCACCGGCTGCTGTTAAACATTGAGTTGAAAACCGGAGTTGTGCAATATCCCCGGCTTGAACAAAAAGTCGTAGAATTGATTCGGTCACAGCAAATGACGGAACGGGTCTTGCTTTCCTCTTTTAACCATTATAGTTTGCGAACGGTAAAACGCATTGATCCCCGCTTTCGAATCGGTCTCTTGTATATGTGCGGAATGGTGGAGCCCTGGCTGTACGCGAACCGAATGGGGGCAAGCGCCATACAACCGTATTATCCGAACGTCATTCCGGAGCTTATGGCGGGGTGTCATGCCAATCGGGTGATGGTAAGCCCGTACCTGATTGATGATATAAAAGTGATGAAAGCAATGGCCGCCATGGGAGTCGATGCAGTCATTACGAATCATCCGGACCGCATGCGGCTTGTGCTGGCGGAACTATGAAGCGGGATGCCGCCGGCACTCTCATCGCTTGCGGCTGCGCAGACGGAAAGCAGATTTTCTTTTTGCTGATTTTCTAAGTCCTGTAATCAAGGCAAATGGAAGGATAAGGAGCAGGGAAAAAAATGTGCCGGCTTCTGTCAGCAACTGAATGATATACTGTGTCCGTGTTTCGAATTCCAGACTGACCGGAGAATGATTGAGCAAGACCACATACGTTCCTTCTGCCGCAAATTTTCCGGACTGAGGCGGCAGCACAACGGTTTGAAACCCGTTTTTTGCATGATAAAATCGCAAATTGCCGACGGGGTCTGTGCCGCCGTAATTCCAGGGCCCAATCACCGCTTCTCCGATGGTAATATCTGTTGCAAATGGACTGATCGTATAATAAGGATTGAAAATTTTAAAAAGCGAAAGAAATCCAATACAGAGAATGATAGCGATACAAACAATCACGAATGTTGGAATAAGTGAACCGGGGAATCCTTTTGGATTTCCCGGTCTTGTGTATCTGGTTTTTGGCATCCGGTTCGTATGTGTTTGTTGACGCGTAGGCTTCATGCGCATCCGTTTCATGGGAATTTGTCACCTCTGTACATCCTATGGGGGTAACAATCCATTCATGTCACTATGCTGTATGTGTGTAAATTGTTTCCTGAATTCGCGACGATAGTCACCGATTGCAGGGGGATGGCACCTGGTGCCCACTGTCACGAATTTAGTCTTTTTTATATAATGTTGTTTTGTTATGTGGTATTTTTTCAATTCGTTAGTTTACCATTTAATCATACGAGAAGGCTTACTAAGTGGTTTTTAAACGGGAAAAATAGCTCTTTCATCAGTCCTTTTTACATTACGTTCTTCAGTATCAATTGCACCGATCAAAATCCCCGGATCCCCTCGATCCGTCAGCACCTGACGGAACCTTTTGAATCGGCGGGATAGGGCTGGTTTTGTCCCAAATGTATTCCCGAAGCGCCTCTTTGCGAATGGATACGCCAAGCCCAGGTGCTTGTGGCAATGCCACATATCCTTGCTCAACTTTCATAGTGTGTTCAAAAAGGTTGGTAAAAGGGTTTTCCATTTCATCCCATTCGATCGGATCGATGTCCCAGGGAATGTTTGCTTTTGTGTAGGATTTGGCGGTGCTTGCAACATGCAATGTTGCAAGACGTGCCAATCCGCTGTCAAACGTATGCGGCGAACATCGAATCGAAAAACGTGCCGCGTATTGATAGAGCAAATGCAATTCGGAAATTCCTCCGATGTGCAGGATATCCGGCTGAATCAGATCGGCTGCGTCGTTCTGCATCCATTCGATACAACTGCGGACATCGGCCAAATTCTCACCGCCCGCAATTGCAAAAGGCGCCATCTGTTTGAGACGTGTATAGGATTGAGTCAATGATAACGGCATCGGTTCTTCCAACCATTGGATCGTTGGATACGAGCGCAATGCAAACAGCAATCGTCTGGTTGACGTTTCATCATAGGATTGATTTCCATCCACTGCGATCCCAAAACCTTTGGGAAGCATGTCGATCGCTTTTTGAATCAATTGCATGTCTTCTGCGAAAGGCAAAGCGCCAATTTTGATTTTTACCATGGAATGATTCGAATAGATACGGTTGAGCAATTGCTGCAGCCATTGATCGTGCGGTTGTCCCCCGCTATAGGATTGAAGTGATGCATAGACGGGCACCCGTTCCCGCACCGCTCCGCCCAATAATGTAGAAATGGGAAGACCAGCATGTTTTCCAAGAATGTCCCATAGAGCAATATCTACAGCAGCCCGAATTCTTGGCGTTGCTTCCTGCAACATCCGTAAAATCTGTTGTCTTTGCAGTTCATCTTGACCGCATAATTTCGTGTGCAATACTTCCGCTTCATGGACGATCATCGGCAGGGGGCCCGTACATTCCCCCCATCCGTCGATTCCGCTATTTGTCAGGATCTGTATCAGAACGGTAGAGCGATATGGCTTTATGCCATTGGCATCCCCGTACAATTTTTCCGGCTGATAATATAGCGGATATACGTTTACTTCCCGGATCATGTTTCTTCACCTTCCTGTCATAAGGCCGTAAATGTAATGCTGCCGCAGCTTTTCATTTTAAATTGGATTTTCACTGTACGATTTTCACTGTACTGTGTTTATTACATTCTTTGAGTGATTGGGTTTGTTGGGCATTCTTCTGGGTTCTCCTCCTATAGAGGATGTTCAAAAAGTTTTCGAAACATAACCGCAACAATTCCTGAAAACCGCATTACACGATTTCCCATCAAATTGTATTTCATCAAACTGCACTCCATCGAACTGCCGCAGCTGGAAGAATAGTAAAATTATTTCTTCGATTGCAAAATATGCTGGTTGCCCAATCTAGCAACTTCGTCCATAGTGAATGTAGAAGAATCATAGGAGGAATTTTTGATAGTGTTGAAAGTGAATCGAACCTTCCGTACACTAGGCATGATGGCTATGAGCTTGGTTATCGGAGTATCTGTTTCGAGTTGCATCTCTCGGGATACACATGCAAATGCGGATACAACCCAGGCAATACTGGCTCCTTTTCAAGACATTGGGCAAAGTTACGCCAAATCGCAAATTAGCGATTTATACAATAAACAAATTCTATCAGGCGTTGGCAATGGTTTGTTCGAACCGGCACGTCCTGTAACACGAGCGGAATTTTTGACCATGCTCGACCGTTTATTACATATCCAGCCTGTGCAGGCGTCAATTCCGGCGTTTTCAGATGTTTCGCCAGATTCCTGGGAGTATCCGTGGGTACAAGCGGGCATCAATTTGCAGTTGGCGTATGGAGTGGACAGCCATACATTTGCTCCCAACAGTCCGGTTACACGGGAAGAAGCGGCTGCCATGCTGGCAAGAGCGATCCAACCGCTGGCAGGGAATTTGCAATCTGCCACAGGCGCAGGTCCGGCACCTTTTGCTGATATGAATCTGGTGCATTCCTTCGCATCAACGTACGTTCAGCAAATGCAGGCATGGGGCATCATACACGGCGATGAACAAAACGATTTTCGGCCGATGGACCCGTTGACGCGGGAAGAAGTTGCAGTTATGTTCGAAAATGTGCTGCAAAAGCTGCCTGCGTTGCAAAGCAACACTTCCGCTGCTGCTGCGACCGCAACAAACGGCAACGGAACGAGCGCTTCTCTCATACAGTTGGGATGGCAATACAATCAATCCACTGCCGATTTTGAAGCGAGTGTGCAAGCGTCAAACACAATCAATACACTTGCGCCAAGATGGTTTTATCTCGGGAAAAATGGACAAATACAGGTATCCGGCACGTTGGATTCCTCCCTTGTCACATGGGCTCATCAAAATGGAAAGCATGTCTGGGCGCTGGTGGGAAACCGATTCGATATGGATACGACAAGGCAAGTGCTTTCTCAGGAGAATCAAAGGCAGCAATTGATTCAGCAATTGGCCGGTTATGCGAAACAATACAACCTGGACGGAATCAATATCGATTTTGAAAATCTGGACCCCAATCATGCGTCTGATTTTTCCACATTCATACAGGAGCTGGCAAGTGTATTGCACCGACAGAATGTACTGCTTTCTGTGGATATTCCTCCTGATTCGGGAACGGACTGGAGTCAGCCGTTTAACGATCAGGCACTTGGCCAAAGCGCCGACTATCTGGTCATGATGGGATATGATGAGCATTGGGCCAACGATCCGACGGCCGGTTCCGTATCGTCTTTGCCGTGGCTTGATAAAGGACTGACTACTTTATTGGTGCACGTTCCTGCACAGAAAGTGATAGTGGGATTGCCGTTTTATACAAGAGGCTGGTATCAAACAAACGGGCAGTCGAGTTCTACAGAATATTCGATCGCTCAAGAAGAAAATGTTGTCAAACAAGCGAATGCAAGTTTGATCTGGAACGATTCTCTCGGTCAATATGTGACTCAATTTGCAACCGGCGGAACCTCGCAAACGGTATGGGTAGAAGACAGCCGTTCCCTGTCTTTGAAAGCACATTTGGCCTTGACAAAGGGAATCGCCGGATTCGCCTATTGGTATATGGGCGGCGAAACTGCAGATGTGTGGACAAGTCTGTCCAATGTGTTCCGCCTAAAATAATGATACGCCAACAAATTGCCGATGGAAAAGTCAGGCACATGTAACCGAAGATGATAAAATAAAAGGGCCACGGAACAGCCGTGGCCCAAGTTTTCTTTACAAAGAGAAATTAATGCGTACGGTAGGAAGACTCGGAAATGTCGCTTAAAGCTTCGCCGGCTTCATTTACGTGGATGCTGACAGTTGCCAAGTCGCCGATCGCTACGATTCCCACAAGTTTTCCCTGGTTATCACAAACAGGCAAACGGCGTATCTGATGTTCCGCCATCAGATTGGCTGCCTCGTGCGCATCCATTTCAGGTGTGCCTGTTACGATTTGTTTGCTCATGCAATGGCTGACCGGGCAGCTTTTCGGGTCCATTTCCTTTGCAATACATTGAATGACAATATCCCGGTCTGTAATCATCCCGACAATCCGATCCCCATTGACCACTGGCATGGAACCTGCATTGATCTGTTGCATTTTCTTTGCAGCTGCTACACATGTATCATTTTCTGTAACAGTAGTCACTTGACTTGTCATGAGTTCACGTAACTTCATTTGATCGCCTCCATAGTTTTCCGCATTTGTCTGTTTTCTTGCAGAATCAAGTGAACAGATTGATGAACGGATCAAAGTCAACGCAAGTTATGATCCGTACACGGATAGTATGAGCCGAACAAAAAGGAATTATGAAGATTATGATGAAGATTCACGTGTGCCCCAATTTGTTTTCTCTTTGATATAGTTCCAAATCAGGTAAAGACCATAGATGCCAAACAGTACATGCAATAAATTCTCGGCTGCTTCGAAGTGCATCGATCCCCATTGCGGGAAGATGAATGAGGCAATGCCCATTATGAGAAATGTCGGCGCCGTTACGATGCAAAACGTTTTTGCATAGATCAAGTCAACGGTTGGCCGGGATACTGCAAGAGCAAAAAGCCCAATGGCAAATCGAAACAAGTTTTGGATCAAATCAAATTGAATGATGCCAAAAATTTGATTGGTAAATGCACTTAGAATGCCTAGAAGCAGGAAAATCCAGCCAATGATTCGGGCATACTGTTTCATGTACATCGATCCCTCTTCTCTTATATTTTTGATTCGTTCTCATGGTTTCGTTTGGTACATGCCTATGAAGATTTGCAGACAACTATGCTTGTTTTGTCATATCTAATGTCCAAATTTCATAATAAAAGCCATCAGAGTTTGTTTGGAGGTGGCGCTTGTTATGGAATCGAAACAATTATATGGAATGATGCGGAAAATAGCGAAAGACTGCAGGTCACATGGTTGCAAATCTGCAGTGATTGGTCATAACAGTCAAACCATTGCAGGGATTTTTGCCCGATTGTGGATGGAACATTTATATGAATCCATACATTCTCTTTATTATATTGACTTGGCGACGCCTGCCATTTGTCAATATGGGATGTATGAATTGGCAACAGATTGTGGATTCCGGATACATGTTGCTCCTGTTATCGGAGGATTCAATGGTTCCATGGAGATCTATTTCAATGATGGAAGCAGACATACAATGGATGTATTTGAGAATGTTGAACAAGGGGAGTGGATGATGCAGCCAACGATTCGATCGCGAATATTCCGTGATATGGAAAATGGCGAATGCATGCTTGCACAGTACAAACATGAACCAACTGTGATGAAACAGTATTTCCTGTCTCTGATATCGGACCAGATTCCTCCATATCAGATCCGGCGCTCACGCTATCGGATTGTGGCAGGGTTTGACGATCCTTGTTATTCCCGTTTTGTCATTCAGCACTTTAATTCGTTGGGATGCAAAGTGATTCCATATTTGTATCATACATCTTCCGGGCAAGAATTATCCAGAATGGTTTTGGCACATCAAGCGGTTTGCGGAATTGTCTTTGATGATTGTTTGAATGTAAAATGTTTCAGTTCGGAACAAGGGGATTTTTTGGAAGGGCACAAAGAGATTCACGATGTATTGTTAAAACATTTTTTCAAACAACATTCGAAACATATGGAAACTGTATTGCCGCATTCATTGGAAATGGACGGAATTTGGATTATGACCCGTATGCTGGAATGGATGGCGTCAACGAATACATATCCGTCCGAAATTTTCCGCTTGGATTTGCCAAGTTCTCCATCGGCTGTCTGGGGAGCGCCGGCAGAAGGATAAATACGTGATCGATACGCACAATGTCCGAGTAATGAATTTGGCACAAAGAGCGCAAGAAATTTGGAAAAGAGGGTTTAAGAGTAAGAATGGGAGCTGATTCAATATATGCCAAGATCTCTCGTTTTAGGGAATCACAGAATTTTCGTAGGACTCGATCAAGGATTAAATATTCGCGACTTATATTATCCACATGTCGGACAGTTGAATCATATCGGCGGCAACCGAAACAGTATGGGAGTTTGGGTAGATGGGCAATTTACTTGGCTGGATGAACAAGATTGGTCGATTTCTTTGCGCTACAAAGAAGATAGTTTGGTTACAGATGTGATTGCGAACAATGAGGCGCTCGGTCTGACATGTTTTATTTCCGATGCGGTTCATTACCGGGAAAATATTTTTCTGCGCAACATCGACTGTATCGATCATGTAGGAAATCGAGATGTCCGCTTTTTCTTTACACATGACTTCTCCATCGATGAAACGGAAGTAGGTGATACGGCAGCATATGAACCGGAATTGGATGCGGTTTTTCACTATAAGCGCCATCGGTATATTTTGACAAGCGGACAGACCGATCAAAACGGCATTTTTGAATATACAGTCGGTTTAAAACGATTTCACAATCTTCAAGGAACCTGGAAAGATGCGGAAGACGGACATTTGGAAGGTCATACGATTGCGCAGGGATCTGTCGATAGCACGATTAGTTTCCGGTTGCAAACAGAACCGAATGTGCCGCACTCGGTATCCTATTGGTTTGCTGTTGGCCATAGCTTCCCGGAAGTGAAACGCTTGCATGAGCTTGTCAAGAAACATACGGCTGGCCGGATGTTGGAAGAAATCAACGGCTATTGGCGGCAATGGGTGCGCAAAGGGAAAGAAGATTTCTGTGATCTGCCATCGGAACTTGTCCAATTGTATCGGCGAAGCATGTTGATCATTCAAACACATTGTGATTATAAAGGAGCGATTTTGGCCGCCAATGATTCTGACATCATGCAGTACAATCGGGACCATTACAGCTATATGTGGCCGCGGGACGGTGCATTGGTGGCTCTTTCCTTAAGCAAATCAGGGTGTTATCAACAAGCGGTCAAATTCTTTGAATTCTGTGCAGACGCATTGACAAAAGGCGGGTATCTTCTGCATAAATACAATCCGGACGGATCGGTAGGCTCCAGTTGGCATCCGTTTGTGCATGACGGAGCACCTCAATTGCCGATTCAGGAAGATGAAACGGCATTGGTTCTGTATGCGCTCTGGGAGCATTACCAAATCTATCGGGATATTGAGTTTATAAAAGAGCTCTATCCGACGTTGATCCGTCGAGCTACCGATTTTTTGACCACCTACGTGCTGCCCGATTTGCAATTGCCGGAGTCTTCCTATGATCTTTGGGAAGAACGAAGAGGGATTTTCGGGTTTACTGTCGCTACTGTCATTGCCGGCCTTAGGGCGGCTTCAAAATTCTCTGCCGTCTTTGGAGAATATGAGCGCGCCATGGCGTTGGAGCAATTTGCGGATGAAATGCGTATGGGCATGTTAAGGCATTTGTATGATCCGAATACAGGAAGATTTGCCAGAGGCATTTACGTCAACGGGAAAGGCGTCGTACAAAAAGATATGACATTGGAAAGCAGCCTGTATGGCATATTCGCATTCCAGATCGTACCGACGGATGATTCCCGCCTCGCGCGTACGATGCAAGCGGTTTGGGACGGATTGCGAATTCGCACGCCGATCGGTGGAATTGCCCGCTATACGAATGATCAATATTTTGGCCGCGCGGCAGGCAATCCAGACATACCCGGGAATCCATGGTTTATTTGCACATTATGGGCGATCGACTGGGACATCGAAAAAGCAGAGTCGCTGCAGGATTTACAAAATGTAAAAGACAAACTTCTTTGGGTCAAACAGCATGCATTGCCGAGCGGCGTTTTTCCGGAGCAGATCGATCCGCTCACCGGCGAGCCGTTATCCGTAGCGCCTTTGACTTGGTCCCATTCGACGTACGTGCTTACCATTTTGCGCTATTGTGAAAAATATCGGGAATTAAAAGGTACGGGAAGATAGTCAGATCGTTAAAAATAGGGTGGCCGTTTCTGCCGGAATACGGTACTGTTCCGGCGGCACGGCCACCTTCTTTTTGAAAGGTTCAACCAGCTATCTTTTCATTTATCGTTTCATTTTTTCTATTTTCTTTTGTAAATTTTTTATGTAGTAGATGGGTCCGCTGGCACTTTTATGATTCATGATTTCTACTGTTTTCACGATGGCTACAACTGCTTGCGCAACTGTTGTTTCTTGTTTCGGATGAAAAGCGTTATCTGAACCTTTCATAATGCCGAGACCGTCAACAATTGCTACATCTCCGATGAAATCATTTGCAATCTGATTTTTATCGGCAAAAGGCACTTGAAAAATCGATGAATATTTTGCCAAATCCTCATAGCCAAGAGCACGAGTCAACAACTCTGCAAGTTCTTCCCGCGTGACGTTGTCATTCGGATTGAATTGCGCCCCTTTGCTAATCCAATGATTGTTAACTGCCGCTTCTACATATGGGAAATATTTGCTTCCTGATTGCACATCGCTAAATGTTGCAGCCTGATTGGGATTCATCTGCAGCGGCACTCCAATGGCTAATATCAGCATGCGAATCAGATCTCCTTTTGTTATAGCGGAATCCGGATGAACTTTCCCGTTCACAACCTGCAGAATTCCACGATCGATCATCATTTGCAGCTGTTTTTCCGCCCAGTGTCCCTGAATGTCAGTGGCTTGCTGTGTTTGATCACTGACAGATTGACCATACGGAGATACCCATGCGCCGCTCACAGCGTCTAATACCTCGCCTGGCTTCGTTGCATGCGGGGCATACACGAGCATAAAGTGGTCAGACGGGCCTGTGCCATCCGCATTCATCGGCTGCACATACTCCAGTTCCAATGGATTGCTCTTGGCAAACTCGGCTTTTGCCTGATCCGCCGGGATGACATGGGATGGATCCGGATAGCTGACTTTGCCGCCTGCCGCATTTGCAAACGTATTGTGAAAGTAATTTTCGATTTCGCCGGTCGCTGCGTTGACCGCGATATTGACAGTATTCATATCGCTTGGAATGCCGTTTACCAATTCTCCGAATGAGAAATTGTACTGAACCGGATGTTGGCTGTTGGAGCCTTTCCCTATAAATTTCCCGATGAATTTGGGAGCAGGCATAAAGTATAAGGCACGTGTTTTATTTGGCAGCACTTGCTTGATAAAGTCGACCGCTTTCTGTCTTGCAGCATCTTCCGAAATGACGGTGGCGGGAGGCTTTTGACCAGGTCCGAATGCCGGATTCCAGCGATTGAAATTGAGCAGTTGTCCGGTCTGTGCATCGATCGTGACGTTTACATTCATGCTTGGACCCTGTGGCGGCTGCGAATTTTTGTACCAGTTGAAGGAATAGGTTTTCGTACCGTTGTAGTCGTTCATCGATTGGTTCATGCTGTAGCTGTCGTCAACTCCTGCATATTTCTTGGCGATTTGCAATGCCTGATCGGCAGTCAGAGGTTGCTGCAGCGTCGGCGGATTGGAATCCTGGCCGCTTGGATCAATCACCTGAATCGTTTGGCTGCCGGCAGCAGGATTGACCGGCTTGCCGGTATTGTCGATCCAATCGTCCGTTTTCGCATCGATCCAAAGCGGATATGAAGCGGCGCTGCCGGCATATGGACCAGGCTGCAGCAATTGATTGTACGACATGCCGGGTTGATAGACCAAGTGGATATCCGGCCCGTTTTGCTTGAACGGCTCATAAAAGGGCTGGTATGCCAAGCGCATGTTTAGGTCGTGGTTATATGTGTTTTGGGCTTTGGAAACATCAATCACTTGTTTGGCATCCGGAAATGCGGACGAAGGAATATTTGACCAGTGAAAATTATAACTGGTGATTGTGCCGTTGCCGTCTACGCCGATCTGAAACGTATCGGAAGGTACGGGTATTCCGTTGACGACCCTTTGGAATGTCAAGTTATAGAGGAATGGCCCGCGCAAGGATCCTTGGTTTGTCACAACGGGATAGGCGATTTTGCGGACGGATTGGGATGTTTCCGGCTGCAGTTTTCGAATCAGGGACAATCCGATGGCAGCCGCTTGATCCTGCGATATTTTGGGTGGAAACGTGCTTTGTTGTTCGGCCTGGCTCCATTGGTTAAAGTTCAACAATGTTCCCGTGACGGCGTCGACGGTAGCATTGATATTGCCGACCGTTTTTTCGCCAGGCTGCCCCAGTTGCCAACCGAGATTCCAGACCGGATGATGATTTTCCGACATCGGGCCAAAGTCGGACTGCAAAGATGCATAACTTGGAGCGTTGTTGGGAACAGGCAAAACAGCCTTGACGATGGCAGCAGCTTCGTCCTGGCTGATTTTTGCATTTGCAGTTGATGGTGCGGTTGCCGATCCTTGGGCGCTGCTTGCTGATGAAGAAGCAATGCCTGCAGAGGATACTGCTGCTGTGTCAGCAAATGCAGGGGCGGATGACAGCATGGCAGAGATGGTGAGTGTTCCCGTCATAACGATTGATACAATAGCATTGCGATAGTTCAAACTATTCTCCCCCATTCCAATACATAAACTTGTCAAGCCTCCATTTTCGCAATAAACATGCGTTCCATACATGGAGGCAACTGCTAGAAAAATTTTCTTACACATGTATTGACGAAATAAGGAAGAGATTTGTTTCAATATTTCGCGAATGAAAATTGGTATTTCGAAAATTAAAAACGGCCATTTTCCCAAGCAGATTTATCGATGAGAGTATGTCCTTGATATGTATCTGCACTGATCATAAGATTTGAGACATCACCCCAATCTTTCGTCAAGGGCAGACCAATCATCAGCCGGTTGTCATCGATTGTCATGCTGGCGTTTTCCAGTCGGGCGTAGAGGCGGCTGTTATCCGCCAGTGAGTATTCAATCAGATGATTGGATAAAAACTTCATATCATCTCTGGTTGTCGATTGATTGGAATGAAATGCACGAAATCGGATGAAATACGAGAGATCTGCAGAAATTTCTTGCCGCATCTGCAAAACGATCCATAATTTTTGCTGCCATTTAAATACATACAAAGATCTTATATCACCTGCTCCATGCAGCTTGCGGGTAAACGTATCGCCAATCGGATCGATAATCAACGGACGCGGTACATGTTCCTGTTTCTGAAAATCAGGAAACGTATCGACACCAGGGATCTGCTGGGGAGGATATGTGCCAAGCAGATCGTTCTTTCTGATAAATGCTTCGAGGAAAGGTTCCATGACTCGTTCCTGTGAGCGGTATTGTTGTATCGCAGTCCGTTTTCGCCCTTCTTCTTCTTGTGTCAATGGCAGGTCAAACCAGCGGGTTCCTACCTGCAGCAGCGATATGGGCGGCTGCAATCCGAGATTCGGTTCATACGCCCAAGGAACCGGCCAATCATATCTGTGGACCAAATACGTCCATTCTTTCGCATGGTATTGCATTTGTGTAATTGTATATTTTGTAAACGCTTGTGTAGCCCAGTGATCATGGTGAACATCATTCGGGTCGGGATACAAGATATCGGTGGGTTGATACTCTCTGATAATAGCCGTCAGATTTTTTACCACATTCGTTCCGCAATATGGGGCTTGCTTTTCGTATGCAAAAGGGTAAGGAGCATGTGTGCAGCCGTTTAACGCTTTATGCAGATGAGAATACTCCCAATTGTTTTGCCACAGGCCATTTACGCCGCCATCCGGATAGCCCAGGAAGATCATGTCGGCAGGCGCAACCCCGAGCGCTTCCAAACCATGAACGGATTCATCATGGCGAACATAACCAAGTTTGCGGAAGTCGCTTGGTTTTGGGGCAGCGATATGAAATTGTTCCCGCACAGCTTTTCGATATCCGTCTCCGGTTGTCATGATTACCACTTTTACCTGCTTGTGATGTTCCAATTGTTTGAGGATGGCCCCCGCGCCTCCTAATGTTTCATCATCCGGATGTGGCGCGATTACCAGCAAACGGTCGCCAAACGTTTGATTGGATACGGGTGGTTCACGGCTCGGTTGAGCGTGAAACCAGTCGGGAAAGCGAAGATAAAATGCCAATAAGAAACAAAAGGCAAGTATGGCAACAATCAGGACCGCACGTTTCCAGCTACGCTTCAACATGTCTCACCAAGATCTCAGCGCCTTTTTCGCACGGCTTGTTCCCAACGGCGCAAGTTTGGATACGGGTCAAATGCCCACTCATGCTTGCCGGTATCTTTATACATGCCAAAATGAAGATGTGGCGGGAATTTGCCGGACGTGCCAATTTTTCCGTATCCGGAACTGCCTACATAGCCGATAACTTCTCCAGGTTTAACCACCGTTCCTTGTTTGATCCCTTTCGCATACCCCGATAAATGCGCATAATAAAAGTACAAATTGTCGACTGTACGTATGCCCACACGCCAGCCGCCGTATTTGTTCCATCCTAAGGATTCGATATATCCATACGTAACAGATAGTACAGGTGTGCCATAAGGGGCGAAAATATCGGTTCCTTCGTGAATTCTGCGTCCCCCCCAAGAACGTCCGTCCCCCCAGGTATCCTTATATGAATAATCCCGTTTTACCGGAATCGGAAATACGAAAGATTGTAAAGATGTCGAGTTGCTATGTTTGAATATTTCCCGATATTCTTCGATGCGCGTGACTATGTTCGGATCCTCATAAAATTGCAATAACGTATGCTCAAGCTTTTTTTCAGAAGTGCCGTTTTTAGCCAAATAGGAAAAAAAGGACTGGGTGACATCGTTGCGAGACGTACGGAGAGCTTGTCCGTCACCGTCGGCATCTTGGCCGATACCGCCAAATACCCGTATGATGCCGGGATTTGTCTCATCCGAATGTGGATTTAACAAACCGCTCCACCAACGATCCGGAATATAAATATGTGTTTGTTGGTCAGAATTGTTTTTTTTGTGAATATTAAATTCATACTGATGGATCGCTGCGATATCATACCAGTTCAGCCCCGTTTGCTTCGACAATTGTTCAATCCACGCTGGAATGGGGGCTGTTGGACCAGGAACTGCGACATTCGCTGAAACAGATGTTGCACAGAATCCGGTTGACTGTAAATTGATCATTGCGGGAAGTGTTAAAAACAGCAAACGTAGCGTCTTTGTTGTTTTCCAGTTCCGCATGTCCATTCCCCCTTGAACACGTTTAAAATTGATTCGGAACTTGGCGAAGCCAAGTTTTCTTTATTGCGTATCAGGATGTATACTAGTAATAATGATTTTGAGTGACTGTATTCAATTTTCAAACAATTGTGATGGTTGCCGAAAAGGAGGTCTGATCGATGAACCAGCCACAACAAGTCAGCGGCACAATCATCGGCAATCCTGTCCCTTTTAAGGATGTAGAGAATGATAAATCTTCCTACGTGGTTCGGATGATGCTAGATGAACCGTTCGTTTTTGATAAACACCCAATTTTAGATGTTTTCGTCCATATTCCCGGAAAGGAGACAGATTTGCATGTAGGCACCCGGATTCGGGTCAGCGGCGAATTGACAACACAGCATGTGATCACACGTTCAGGCAAATCTGGCAGACGAGGAATTGTGCATATTCGTCCACTTCTTTTGGAGCGATTATAAAATCGGGCAAACAAGTTGTTCGTGTAGCTGCATTTGAACAAATGGCTCATGCGTTTAGGGATTAGTATGGCATTCGTTGCAAATCATATGCACGGATCGTATTTGGAAAGACGTAAATAAAGTGTCACCAAATGTGCAAAAACCGCATATGTTTGATATCAGTGTCTACTCTGTATATGCGGATATGTACAGCAAGGGATTGAATTGGATGGATTGCGTATTTGCTATCACCTGGAAATCAACATACCTGGAAATCAACTATTGAAAAATAAACACGAAGGAATTATACTAACTTTTGGAATTGTATGGAGCAGTACACATGCAAAGGAACCAGCATTCACTTAAAGGGTTAGGACCTCATAGGACTAACTTTCCCCCGTGGTGGATGGCGCAGGTCCCGCATGCTTGAAAGAGCATGAATATTTTTCAAAGGGGGATCTTTACATGAATACCATGGGGCGTCATGTCATTGCTGAATTATGGGAATGCGATATTGAAATACTGGATGATTTGCAAAAAATCGAAAGAATTATGGTGAATGCGGCTCTCGAAGCGGGCGCGGAAGTAAGGGAAGTCGCTTTCCACAAATTTGCCCCCCATGGAGTGAGCGGTGTTGTTATTATTTCCGAATCCCATTTGACAATCCACAGTTTTCCGGAACATGGGTATGCAAGTATCGATGTTTACACTTGCGGCCAACGAATTGATCCAAAGGTTGCATGTGATTATATAACGATGCAATTAGGCTCAAAACGGCGCGAATCGATTGAAGTGCCGAGAGGTCTGGGGAAAATCGATGTATCTGAGCAAAAACTGGAAATATTATAAAGCCAAATATCAAGGAAATGAGTTGCAATTATTTAGAAACGCCGATATAATTAAGCATTGTTGAAGCTTTTGCAGACTATATGGAGCAATGGATTCCGGGCTCGGTAGCTCAGTCGGTAGAGCAGAGGACTGAAAATCCTCGTGTCGGCGGTTCGATTCCGTCCCGAGCCACCATTTAAGCGGCGCCATAGCCAAGTGGTAAGGCAGAGGTCTGCAAAACCTGTACTCCCCAGTTCGAATCTGGGTGGCGCCTCCAGTTTTTTGTCTATTGACAATTCAGTTGGAAATTTGTTATAGTATTCTTTGAATTTAATGCAAGAAGAAGCTTGGGCTTCTCACCCGCGCGACGTCGAATGACTGTTTTCGGGTTATCTGAATTGACTAGTTATAGTTGCTAGTAGTGAGATAACGTTTGATATGCGGGTACATATGTGCCCGTTTTTTATTTTCCATTTTTTATTTATCTGGAGGTGACAGGCTATTAGCAAAGACGATGTTCAGATTAATGAAGCGATTCGTGCTCGTGAAGTTCGATTGATTGACGTGAACGGGGATCAGTTGGGAATTGTTGCGTTTCGTGAAGCTTTGCGCATTGCCAGTGAAAAAAATCTGGATCTGGTGAATGTCGCTCCGACCGCAAAACCACCCGTGTGCCGGATTATGGATTACGGGAAGTTTAAGTATGAGCAAAGCAAGCGTGAAAAAGAGTCACGGAAAAATCAAAAAGTGATATCCATTAAAGAAATACGGATGACGCCGAATATCGAAGAACACGATTTTGAAACGAAACTGCGGAATGTCATGAAGTTTTTAGAAGCGGGTGACAAAGTGAAGATCGCTGTCCGTTTCCGTGGCCGGGAGATTACCCATACGGCAATCGGGCAAAGCGTATTGGAGCGTATGGCGAAAGCTGTTGAAGAGATCAGTATGGTGGAACGTTCGCCAAAGCTGGAAGGCCGCCAAATGATTATGATTTTGTCACCGAAACAAAGCTAGTTAGACTTGAAACGGAGGATACTTCGATGCCAAAAATGAAAACACATCGCGGAGCTGCTAAACGGTTTAAGAAAACGGGTTCCGGTAAAATCAAACGCAGTCATGCGTTCACAAGTCACTTGTTCGCCAACAAATCCCAAAAGCGCAAGCGCAAATTGCGCCATGCAGGTCTTGTTTCCAAAGGCGACCAAAAACGTATTGCACAAATCATTACGTATCTATAGGCAGCCAGACATACTTTAGTTATTGATTTTGAGGAGGTTTTCATATGCCAAGAGTGAAAGGTGGCACGGTTACCCGTCGCCGTCATAAGAAAATTTTAAAATTAGCCCGCGGGTATCGCGGTTCCAAACATCGTTTATTCCGTACTGCCAACCAGCAGGTCATGAAGTCCTTAATGTATGCATACCGTGACCGTCGAACCAAAAAACGTGAATTCCGCAAATTGTGGATCGCACGGATCAATGCGGCTGCTCGCAACAACGGTTTGTCATACAGCAAATTAATGCATGGATTAAAAGTTGCGGGTATTGAAGTAAACCGCAAGATGCTTGCCGATCTCGCTGTGAATGACGGCAAAGCATTCTCCGAATTGGCTTCTTTAGCGAAAACAAAGCTAAACGCGTAAAGAGTATCTGAAATGGACCTACAGAACTTGCTGTAGGTCTTTCTTCATATAACACATGGGAACAGGTATTCATTTGAAACAAGGGAGACAATTACACAGGTAAAGAAAGTACAATCTCAGGGAAAAGAAGTCCAATCGATGATGGAGGAAAGACGTGTGCAATTAGAACCCATCTATTCTTTAAAAAACCCTCGAATAAGGGAATGGGCGGCATTAAAGCAAAAAAAATACCGTGATCAGACCGGGCAGTATTTGATTGAAGGCGTACGTTTGGTTGAAGAAGCCTTGCAATCGGATTGTGACCTGGAATACATACTATATAATAATGACCGGATGAACGAACGGTTACATGATCTCGTAGCAGAAATCGAAACACGCGGGCTGAATCTGGTGGAATGCACGGAACAAGTATTGGCGCAAGTTGCCGATACCAAAACACCGCAGGGAATCGTTGCGATTGCGAAAAAATCACAAACATCCATCGATTTTGCCGCTGCGGATCGAGCAAAACCTGTGATTTTGGTCGATGGAATGCAAGATCCGGGCAATTTGGGCACAATCATACGAACGGCAGATGCAGTAGATGCATGTGCAGTTATAGTAAGCGAGAATACGGTTGACCCATACCATCCCAAAGTAGTAAGAGCGACAATGGGGTCTTTATTTCATCTTCCGGTCAGGGAACTGCCCGTAACGCAGGCCATTGAGCAAATGAAGGAAAGAGGATTTCAAATGATCGGTTCATCTTCTCATAATGGGGAAGATTATTTTCGCGCAGATTTAACAGGGCCGTTGGCATTGATCGTCGGCAGTGAAGCACATGGAATTTCTTCGGAACTGGATGCGTATGTCGATTCATGGGTGTGTTTGCCGATGCTTGGCAAAGCAGAATCGCTGAATGCGGCAATTGCGGCAAGTGTGATGATGTATGAAGTGGTCAGGCAGAAAAGCATTAAGAATGAAACGGTGTAAAAAGAGGTATTGCATTTTTTTGCCGGATGTATTATACTCCAATTTAAAATTTGCATACATGACAGACGTTGAAAAAGAGAGTATGCCCATGTTTTTTCGCCAGGGAGAGCTTGCCTTTGACTGAAAGCAGCTTGCTGAAACATGTCGCAGAAGTTCGCTTTGGAGTCTTGTGCCTGAATTTTGTTTTTCTGACGATTGTGTAAGGTGCAACGGTGTTGACCGTTATCAGAATGAAGCGGAAAATGATGGATTCATTTTCAAAAAGGGTGGTAACGCGGAACCTTCGTCCCTAATGAGTGACGAGGGTTTTTTTATTTGATGTCACGGTGATTCAAAGGACAGATAAAAACAGATAAAGACAGATAAACAAAAGACGAAAACATCTGCAAAGGAGGATTTTATCATGCAACAACAACTGCAGGAATTGCGGCAACAAGCGCTGCGTGAAATCAAGTCCATCAAGAATTTACAGAATCTACAAGAATGGAAAGTCCGCTATCTCGGCAAAAAAGGATTGCTGACTCAAGTATTGCGGAGTATGGGAGAATTGCCGGCAGATGAACGACCGCTTATGGGACAATTGGTAAATGAAGTGCGTGGAGCATTGGAGCAAGAATTAGCTGCCAGTGAGCAAAAAATCAAGCAACTGGAATTAAACAATCGTCTCAATCAGGAATGGATCGACGTAACGTTGCCGGGAAGACGGCAGCTTCCTGGAACAGAGCATCCGCTCTTGCAAGTGATTCGGGAAATCGAAGATATTTTCGTGGGTCTTGGCTTTGAGATTGCAGAGGGACCGGAAGTGGAGACCGATTATTATAATTTTGAAGCATTAAATCTTCCGAAAGATCATCCGGCAAGAGATATGCAGGATACGTTTTATATTACGGAAGAATTGCTGATGCGAACACATACATCGCCTGTTCAGGCGCGGACGCTTGAGCGAAAAAAACCGGATCCGCTGCGGATCATTTGTCCCGGACGCGTGTATCGCAGAGATGAAGACGATGCAACACACTCCCACGCCTTTAATCAAGTGGAGGGACTGGTTGTCGACAAAGGCATACGCATGAGTGATTTGAAAGGCGTATTGCTTACATTTGCCAGACAAATGTTTGGTGGAGAGCAAAAGATCCGGCTGCGTCCAAGCTTTTTCCCATTTACGGAACCAAGTGCGGAAGTGGATGTCTCTTGCATTATCTGTAAAGGCGCAGGATGCCGTGTTTGCAAACATACCGGATGGCTGGAAATTTTGGGTTCAGGAATGGTGCATCCGAAAGTGTTGGAAATGGGCGGATATGATTCGGATGTATATACAGGGTTTGCGTTCGGCATGGGAGTGGAACGGATCGCCATGCTGAAATATGGAATTGATGACATCCGGCATTTTTATGTCAATGATGTTCGATTCTTGCGTCAATTTACAGCGCGAAGATAAGTTTTTTGAAGGAGTGGACGATGAGTGAAAATCACATATAAGTGGCTGCAAGAGTATGTATCGTTAGAGGATATATCGCCCGAGCAATTGGCTGATGTATTGACAAACCGCGGAATACCGGTTGAAACCATTGAATATCGGAATCAAGGTGTAGATGGGGTTGTTGTAGGAGAAGTATTGGCGACAGAGCAGCATCCGAATGCGGATCGTCTAAAAGTATGCCAAGTGAATGTCGGCAATTCTGAACATTTGCAAATTGTTTGCGGCGCTCCAAACGTTAAGCCGGGGCAAAAAGTTCCTGTTGCTTTGGTTGGCGCCAAACTTCCGGGTTTAGAGATCAAAAAGGCGAAATTGCGCGGTGTGGAGTCACAGGGAATGTTATGTTCGGCAAAAGAATTGGGCCTTGAAACGAAATTGCTGCCCAAAGAACAGACGGAAGGCCTGTTTATTCTGCCTGTTGATGCGCCGATTGGCGAATCGATTGTGACGTATCTTGAATTGGATGACTGCATATTGGATTTGGAACTTACACCCAATCGTTCCGATTGTTTAAGCATGCGTGGAGTGGCATATGAAGTCGCAGCGATCTTGAATCGCAATATTCATATGCCAAAAATCTCTTGTCATGTGGATGAGCAGGTGTCTCCCTTGCATGTCCGGATTGATTCGGAAAATTGCAGGTATTATGCGGGGCAAGTGGCAGATGGCGTAAAGATCGGGCCGTCTCCCATTTGGATGCAAATGCGGTTGTTGAGCGTGGGTGTACGACCGATCAGCAATATTGTTGATATTACCAACTATGTCATGTTCGAATACGGCCAACCGCTGCATGCGTTTGATTGGCAAACAATTGCGGATCAAACCATTGTTGTACGCCAAGCAAGACAGGAAGAGAATTTGATGACATTAGACGGACAGCACCGAACATTAGATGACACGATGTTAGTGATAGCAGATCCGCATAAAGCGATCGGACTGGCAGGCGTTATGGGGGGAGAAAATTCGGAGGTTACGAGCGCAACGGAGCGAATTGTGATTGAATCGGCCGTTTTTGATTCGATCGTCGTGAGAAAAACTGGAAAAGCATTAGGACTTCGCTCGGAAGCCCAAAGCCGTTTTGAAAAAGGCATTGACCCTGCCATCGTCAATGAAGCATTGCAACGGGCCACTGCTTTGATGGCAAGCTATGCAGGCGCTGTTCCGATTGGAAAGGCGGTAACAGCCGGCATTCTGCCAAAACTCGAGAAACGAATCGAATTATCTGCGGACAAGGCAAATGATTTCCTTGGGACGAATTTGCCGCCGCTGCAAATCCATGGAATTTTGCAGGCGCTAGGATTCGGTGTGGAAGATGCAGGGGCGGGTGTATGTTTCGTAGACGTGCCTTCCCGCCGTATGGATATCACGTTGCCGGTCGATTTGATTGAAGAAGTTGCCCGCATGTACGGATATGATGAAATCCCTACGACTATGCCTGTCGCTCCGACAAATCAGGGATTTCTTACAGAAGAACAGAAAATCAGGAGAAGAATTCGCGAAAGTTTTATCAGTGAGGGATTGCAAGAGGTATTTACGTATGTATTTGTCAATGAACAATCGCTGCAGAAGCTAGGATCGTCTTTGGAATCCTTCGGCAAACCCATACGCTTGGCGTTGCCGATGTCAGAGGAGCGCTCTGTGCTAAGAACAAGTCTGCTGCCATCCTTATTGGAAGTTGTACAGTACAACGCAAATCGAAAGCATGCAAATTTACGCTTGTTTGAGATCGGAAAAGTGTATACATCCAAATCGGAAACGCTGACAGAACTTCCGCAAGAACGATATCAAATCGCTGCCGTCCTGACGGGGAAAATCACTTCGGAAGCAGTAGGAAGTGAAGCGCGGATTGTGGATTTTTACGATGCAAAAGGTGTTGTCGAGACTGTATTTGAATCGATTGGCATCGAACAGATTACGTTTGTACCGGAATCGCAAATTTCCTACTTGCATCCGGCGCGGACGGCGAGAATTCTTTGGCAGAATCATTCCGTTGGAGTGATTGGCGCATTGCATCCTTCCGTGGAAGAATCATTTGATGTGCCAAGCGCATACTATATCGAACTGGATCTGGAATCGTTGCTTAAGGCCTGCAAAGGTGCCATAACGTTTGTGCCAATGCCGAAATATCCTGCCATTGTCCGTGATATTGCAGTTGTGATCGATCGTCAAATCCATGCTTCGAGTCTGTTGAACACGATTCGCAACGCGGGAGGAGAATGGGTTCGCCAGGTAAAAATATTCGATGTTTTCGAAAGTGCACAAATCGGAGAGCATAAGAAAAGTGTCGCGATTACGATTGAATATCGTTCCGATCAGCGGACGTTGACAGATGAAGAAGTGCAAAATGTTCATCAAACCATTCTGGATACGTTGTTCCGTGAATATCAGGCACAACTTCGTGCATAATGGAAGGGAGAAGCACTCTCCCTTTTTGCATTTTTTATCGCCGGTCGGCCAATCTGGAATTTCCGTTCCGATCCTTGGTATAATTGGCATAGAAAAACGTATAATCGAGAAAATACGGGGCAGTTGAAGGGAGACTTTTCATGAGTCAGCAAGATTTAAACCGAATTCACGTAGATATTTTCGGTCATCAATATTCCTTGCGCGGACAAGCCTCCTCTGCACATATGCGGTTAGTCGCGGCATTGGTCGACGAGAAAATGAAGGAAATCGCGCAGGTGAATTCCCGGTTTGACTTAGGAAAGGTAGCAGTGTTATCCGCAGTCAATATAGCAGATGAATACATTCGCTTGCTTGAAGAATATAAAGATTTGCTAAATGCATTGCAACAAGATATTGATAAGACGAAAACAAAGACATAGGGGGATCGCATTGCACCTCGTAGATGTTTTGATCGTTGTTTGTATTGCTGCCGGCGCGTGGTCAGGATACCGATCAGGCGCCATTCGACAAGTCTTGCGGATTGGCGGTACGGTTATTTCGTATTGGGTCGCCATTCGCTATCCTTCGATTTTGGAACCGCTGGTTCTGAAAATTGACGATCAATGGGGCGGTAAAATCATTGCGGGATTTGGGACATGGGCGGTTCAGGGCGTGTCGATACTTTTGACTTTCGCACTGTGCCATCTTCTTGTTTCTTTACTCACCTTTGTCATTCAAGGCATTTTTGACTTGCCTGTGCTGTCCTTTGTCAATCGAATGGCAGGCACTGTGCTTGGCACGTGTATTGCTTTTTTGCTTATCGCCATTGTTGTACAGGTTTCAAATTATGTACAAATCCCTACCCTGAACAAGGCAATCGCTCAATCAAATATTGCTCAATCGTTTTCTCACATACTTTTGAGCGGTTTGCCATCCATTCATGGACCCATTCAGGGGATACCGTCCCGTTCAAACCCGTTCCACATTTCCTATTGATCTTGCATGTAAAGATCTTACTTGTAATGATCTTGCGCGTAAAACGAAGGACGAATGAAATGAAAGCTCAATGGAAAGGAGAAAGCCGCAGATCAGCTTTCTCCAATTCCATTTATGTCGCCTTTTTCAGACACAAATGGGTCGATTTGCAGTAAACTCTAATGTCTGTCTCGTGTGTCACCTGTCCCGCGAATTTCTGTTGGGATAAACAGATCGATAATCCCGATTACAAGTGAGGCGAGCAGTGCGCCAAGCAATGAGACACGCATGCCTGGAACAAATAATTGCGCCAGCCAGATGACGACAGCTCCAGATATGAATCCGATAATTCCACGGCCATAAGGGGAAATGCCGCGACCAAAAAGTCGTTCAATTACCCAACCCATTGCTGCAATGACGATCGCTGCAACTAAGGCCGACCAGAAATTCAGGTGGCCAAAACCTGGTACGATAAATCCTACAAACATTAGAACCAGGGCCGAAACGATGAATCGTACTATAGTACCAAGAAAACTCATCTTGAACCCTCCTAAGTTGAGATCACTGTGCTCATTATTGTTACCGAATTGCTGAAAAACATAGCTGGTTTGTTTATCTTTTCCTGTCATGGATTGGCATAAGAGGAGAGTTTTATAAAATGAATGATCATGTATTACGGACATTGGAATATAACAAAGTGCTCGAACATGTAATAAAACAAACGACAAACGCCGTAGGAAAGGAACTTGCGCAATCCATCAAGCCTGTGACCGATCTGGTTCAAATTCAAAAGTGGCTGCAGGAGACGGAAGAAGCGGCAACTTTGTATCGAATAAAAGGTACAATTCCATTAGGCGGAATTCATGATGTTCGCAACTGTGTGAAACGCGTCAGAGTCGGCGGACGCCTAACGATTGAAGAACTGCTGCAAGTTGCTGATACGATTGGCAACGGCAGGCGTTTAAAACGTTTGATCCGGAAGTCGGCAGAAGAGGCGGAAATTCCTCTTCTTTTGGAATTTGCAGACTCGATGTATGATTTGAAAGATTTGGAAGATGAAATTCGCCGCTGTATTGACGAAAACGGTACGGTCAATAATGATGCGTCTACAACTCTACGCAATATACGGTACGAAATTCAGGAAAAGCAAGGGCGCATGAAAGACAAATTGGACGAAATTTTACGCTCCCCTCATTACCAAAAAATGCTGCAGGATCCGATCGTTACATTGCGCAATGAACGGTATTGCATTCCTGTCAAAGCCGATTACCGCGGAGCGTTTCCGGGAATTATCCACGATCAGTCTGCCAGTGGCGCCACCTATTTTATAGAACCTGCGGCCATCGTTCAAATGAATAATCAATTGCGGGAAAAAATTCTGGAAGAACAGCGGGAAATTGAACGCATCTTGCAGCAGTTGTCGAACCGAATGGCCATGGAAGCGGATGAAGTATCCAAAAATCTTGAAACGCTTGGATATTTGGATTGTGTCTTTGCGAAAGCGAAAGTCGCTCATCAAATGCGCGCTATCCAACCGAAGCTCGTCGATACCGGACAGATTGTATTAAAAAAAGCACGGCATCCTCTTTTAAATCAGGAAAGCGCGGTGCCAATCAGCTTGCATTTTGGCGATGATTATACACTGCTTGTGATTACAGGACCGAATACAGGGGGAAAAACCGTTACATTAAAGACGATTGGATTGTTGACATTAATGGCGATGTCCGGTCTGTTCGTGCCGGCGGATGACGGGACGCAGATATCCATTTTTCATCATGTGTTTGCGGATATTGGAGATGAGCAAAGCATTGAGCAGAATTTGTCTACATTTTCAAGTCATATGTCCAACATTGTGAGAATTCTTAACCAAGTAGATCAGAAAAGCCTTGTTTTACTCGATGAATTGGGAGCAGGTACAGACCCGACGGAAGGTGCCGCTCTTGCCATGTCGATTCTCGATCGTCTATATCAACAAGGTGTTCGTACAGTCGCTACGACCCACTATAGTGAACTGAAAGCATATGCCTATGGTCATGAGGGGGCAATGAATGCCAGTGTCGAATTTGATGTGGAAAGCTTGCGTCCTACGTATCGCTTATTGATTGGAATTCCCGGGCGTTCCAATGCGTTTGCCATTGCAAAACGTTTGGGGCTGCACGAAGATATCATCGAGCTCGCAAAGAGCAAACTGACACAAGAGGACACAAAAGTTGAAGACTTGATTCGGCAATTGGAAGTAGCAAGGTTGCATGCGGAACGAGATGAGCAAGCGTCAGCGATTTTAAAAAGAGAGACGGAACAACTGCGCAAACAACTCGATTCAGAACGTCAATCCTGGTATCAGGAACGAGATGCACTTTTGCAAAAGGCACAAGACGAAGCGCATAGAGCTGTAAAACGCGCACAACAGGAAGCTCAATCGATCCTGCAGGAATTGCGGGATGTTGCAAAACAGGAACATGCGAATATCAAAGAGCATCGGCTGATCGAATTGCAAACACGACTGAAACAAGCGTCACCGGAACTTGTAAAACAGCCCAGAATACGTGTTTCCAAATCAAATGCGAAAAAAACAGTGAAGCCGGGAGATACGGTCATGTTCCTGTCTTTAGGCCAGAAAGCCCAAGTAGTGGAAGTAAGCGGCAAAGATATCACGATACAAATTGGTGCAATGAAGACAAAAACTACGCTTGACCAAGTAGAACTTTTAGGTTCAGCCAGCGGCTCACAAGAAAAGCGCAATCTTGGAATGATGAAGCGTTCCACCTTGATGGTGGGGATGGAACTGGATATACGAGGCCGCATTGTCGATGATGCGGTAGCGGAAATTGACAAATATCTGGACAATGCAGTAATGAACGGATACCCTCGAGTCAGCATCATTCATGGAAAAGGAACAGGAGCGCTGCGGACAGGCGTACGGGAGTTTCTTCGCCATCATCCGCATGTATCTTCGTTTCGATATGGATCGTATAATGAGGGTGGAGACGGTGTCAGTATCGTGGAATTAAAGTAATTGCCGGTAATTGCAGTGTCTATAAGAGGATGTTCAAAAAGTAGTCAAAACTCCACGGCGGATTGCTTTGCCGAATCCCAAAAAGGCTTACTCATGTACCAAACACGTACATTCCGTCGCCTTTTCGTGCTCCGGCTTCGCACTTCTTGTGTCTTACTTAACCGCTTTTTGAACACGCACTTAAACTACTTGCTTACCGAATGCTTTTCAAATTGAATGGCCGATTTAATACCCCAAAATAAAACCAAAGGACCCATGAACTCTACCAAGACCATAGACAGCATACCGAATGCATCATTCATTTCAATCACCTGCTTTATACGATTTTTGAATCTCTAATTTTGAATCTCTATTAAAAACTATAGAAAATAAACTGTGTATTGTAATGACAAAAATGTACTATTTTGCACCACACAAAAAGACCACCTAATGCGAAACGAGTTAGGTGGTCTTAGGGAATTGAAAACAAACGATTAAGGTCCGGGAACGACGGAAACCGGATTTCCGGGATCAGAGACATTTCCTGCGCTATCGATGGCGGAAACCCGGTAGTAATAGGTCGTTCCGCTTGTTAAACCGGTGTCTGTATAAGGACTGGCAGATGTTTCGGCAACTTTCCCCCAGCCTTTATTATCCAGGCTCCGTTCGATCAGGTAATGTGCAGCGCCGTTGGAACTCCATGAGATTGTTACACTCGAACCATTGTGCAAATTTTTTGCCTGTATGTTTGCAGGCGGTACGAGATTTGCAGCGCTCGTATTCGTTGTCGTCTGCGAACTTGCGCTAGTTGAGGCAGCGACTGTTGTCGATGGGCCGGATTCTCCGGAATCGTTTTTTGCTGTTACTTGATAGTAATATTTCAAATTCGCATTTGCGCTGCCATCTGTAAATGTCGTTCCTTGCACGCTGCCAATCGATGAAAATGGGCCGATTGCGTCTGCGGCACGATAAATGACATAGGATGTGGCGCCGGATACGTTTGACCAGGAAAGACTAAATCCCGCACCGGCCGGTGTCACTTCAAGATTGCTCGGAGCACTTAGAGAACTGCTGCCGGATCCTGTATCGCCCGCACTCCCATTGCTTGCAGAGCTGGCCGCGCCAATCGTTACTTGGATTGGTTTTGACGGATCCGAGGAAGTCCCGGACGCATCCACAGATGAAATTTGATAATAGTACGTTTTTCCTTGTTGCACATCCGAATCCGTATACGTGGTGTCCTTAATTTCTTTTGGCCCAATCATTTGGAAAGGTCCTGTCGGCGATTGGGACCGCATCAGGATATATCCGTCCGCTTGATTCACGGCTGCCCAGGATAATGCAACCTGATGATCCCCGGACTTGTCCACATGCAGTCCATCCGGGACGTTGGCAGCGGTGGACAGTATATTTCCGCCCCGGGGGTCTGGCTGTGTCGGCAATTCCGGCAGTGAATCCTGCGGCAGATATGCCGGGTTGTTGTCTGGCAGCACATAAGGTACTTTCCTTTTAATGAAAATCCCTGTTTTTATCTCTTGCGCCGGCGTCTGGTCTGTCGGCAAATAATATTTTCCGGCAACTTTTACGTATTTTGCCTGTACCAAGACATCGTCCGGCTTTGTCGGCTCAGTGCCCTTGATGAACCAATCGGTTGTCACGGAATGCGTCTCTTTGACCAATGCCGTCGGCAAAAGACCGGACTTATTGCTGACTTCCATTTGCACAAGTCCGTCCGGGCGCTTGAATGTGCCTTGATTCGGATATTGGGCAAAGACTTTGTCCATAATATCATTCCATAAATTCAAGGGGCGATGTCCCTCATACATGCCGACCGCGGGATTTGTCAAAGTATGGGGGATGTCGTATCCAACCCAAATCCCGAGCGAAAATTTCGGAGTAAAACCGACGAACCAGGCATCTTTATCGTCATCTGTCGTGCCTGTTTTGCCGGCAATCGGTTTGCCCGGAAAATGATTGCCGACAATCGATGCAGTCCCCCGTTTTACAACATCCTGCATCATATTTGTCGTCAGCCAGGACGCTTGGGGTGAAAAAATCTCCCGCGTTTCCGGTTTGTTTTCATAAATGGTATGTCCGTTTAAATCGACGATTTTCGTAATCATGTACGGTTTATGCCATACTCCATTGTTTGGAAACGTCGTATAAGCGCCCGTTTCCTGTTGCACCTCAAGACCCTGGGACAGGCCGCCGATCGCCGAAGAAAGGTTTTCTTTATCCGATTTGGTCAAAGTTGTAATCCCCATTTTTTCAACATAGCCCATTCCGACTTGCGGCGTGATTTTTTGCAATACTTTGATTGCCGGTATGTTATACGATTGAACAAGAGCCTCGCGAGCGGTCAGCAGTCCATGAAATTTATGATCCCAGTTCATCGGGAAATACTTTCCGTTTGGCGAATTGGGGTCGCTCCACTGCATCGGCACATCATCGATCACACTGGCGGGCGACAACACTTTTTCGTTAATGGCAGGCCCGTAATCCCCGAGCGGTTTGATCGATGAACCAGGCTGGCGGGGAAGCACTGTATGATCATTCTGATCGTGCTGAAAATCTCTTCCGCCGCCCATCGCCAAGATCTCGCCGGTTTTATTGTCGATGAGTGTCGCACCGGCTTGTTCCAGGACATTTTTTAATTCTTGCGTTTTTCCCTGGGCGTCCTTATAGCTGTAAGAAATGGGCGGCCAAAAGTTTTTGTCGTTATTAAATACCTGATCGACATCTTGCTGCAATTTGCCGTCGATTGTCGTGTAAATCTTGAAGCCGCCGCGATCCAGCAATTGGCGCGCTTGATCCGTCGTATCCAAATGTTCCTTTTGCTTAAGGATGTCTACCACATCAGATACTGCATGTTCAAACACAAATGGATCCTTCATTGCCGCAACCTGTTTTGAATGCTTCATGCTGGCCTTTACATCAAAATTCATCGCGGCAGAATAGTCTGCCTTTGTAATCAATCCGTCTGCCAACATTTGATCCAATATGTAGTGTTGACGTTCGATCGTGTGATCCGGATGCAAAAATGGCGAGTAATAAGACGGATTGTTTGGAATGGCAGCCAAAAATGCAGCTTGCGCCAAATTCAAGTGATCCGGTGTTACGTCAAAGATCGCTTTGGATGCGCTTTTGACGCCGTATAGATTTGTCAGCGAACTGGATTGACCAAAGTAAATCCAATTCATATATGTAGTAAGAATCTCGTCTTTGGTCATTTCCCGTTCCAGTTGCAAAGCCAAGACGACTTCTTGTATCTTTCTTTGGATCGTCTGTTGCTGCAATGGAAACATGACCAATTTTACCGTTTGTTGTGTGATTGTGCTGGCGCCGCTCATGATCTTATGGCCGATCAGATCTTGAAATGCGGCTCTTGCCAAGGCCAATGGATTAATGCCGATATGGTGATAAAAATCTTTATCCTCACCGGCGATAAAGGCGTTTTTCAAGTATGGCGAAACATCTTTGACACTTTTGATCAATTCCCGATTTCCTTCTTGATCCATCGTGCCGATGACAGACCCGTTGCGGTCATACATAATGCTGCTGGCGGATAAATCGGTAAAGGAATGAATGTTGAATTTCGGGGTTGTACGAATGATTTTTGCAACATAACCGGCACCGGCTCCACCGGCCAAAACAAAAAGGACAATTGCAGTAATCATGGAAATTTTCAGAAATTTGCGAAGTTTGGATTGCGGTTGTTTACGATTTTTCTTATCTTTTGTAACAGGATTCCCCGGTGTTGCAGAATTTGACTGGGTTTGGTGTTTGCTCATACGATCAGCTTTCCCCCTAACGTTTTCCATTATAACATAACCCAACAAAGCAAAACATGGACAACGGAGAAAATGATTTGACTCGTTATTATTTGGAATATTATAATAAGACAAGTTATATAATTTTTGCGATGAACAAGCTTAGTAGATCGGTTGTCAGGGTATGTCAGAGAGCTGGTGTTTGGTGTGAACCAGCCCCTGCAGCGGTTGAATTACACTTTGGAGCATCTGGCTTTCCAATGGTTTTGGACGGTCAGCGGGCGGTGAAATGCCCGTTATCTTTGGAAGCGGAAGACGAGACGAATGTCTTCAAGCAGGGTGGTACCGCGGGTATACAGCTCGTCCCTTCATTGGGACGGGTTTTTTATTTTGATTTCATGAAAAAATACGACCGGCAAAGGCTATCCGAATTTCACAGGATTTTCAGACAATATTTCCAAATCAATATGAATTAAGGAGTGTTTTAAAACATATGACAGCGCAGCAAGAATTAGGAAATTCCCTTGATCCGGCAGTGCAACAAGAGATCGAACGGCAAATGGCGGTGATCAGACGGGGAGTTGCAGAGATATTGCCGGAAGAAGAACTAAAAAACAAATTGATCCGATCGTTAAAAGCAGGAAAACCGTTAAAAGTAAAGCTTGGATTGGATCCTTCAGCCCCGGACATCCATATCGGACACACAGTTGTTCTGCAAAAGCTGCGCCAATTTCAGGAACTTGGACATCATGTACAGCTGATTATCGGAGATTTTACCGGCCGGATTGGAGATCCTACCGGAAAATCGGAAACGCGCAAGCAGTTGACGGAAGAACAGGTCAAAGAAAACGCCCAAACCTATGCCAAACAGCTGTTTAAAGTGATCGACCCCGAGAAAACGGAATTGCTTTTTAATTCCAGTTGGCTTGCTGCACTGAATTTTGCCAATGTTATTGAGCTTGCTGCGAAAACAACTGTTGCAAGAATGCTGGAACGGGACGATTTCAAAAAACGATTTGACGAAAATCAGCCGATCAGCATTCATGAATTTTTTTATCCGCTCATGCAAGGATATGATTCCGTAGCCATAAAGTGTGATATTGAATTGGGCGGAACCGATCAAAAATTCAATTTGCTCATGGGGCGCCAACTGCAGAAGGAATATGGGCAAGAGTCGCAAATCGTATTGATGATGCCGCTCTTGGAAGGTCTTGACGGCGTCAAAAAGATGTCCAAAAGCTTAGGGAATTATATCGGTATCGACGAACAGCCCAACGATATGTTTGGCAAGACGATGTCGATTCCCGATGAATTGATGATCAAATATTACGAATTGGTATCGGATTTATCATTGGAAGAAATTGATGGCATACGTGCAGGGGTGGCTGGCGGCACGTTGCATCCGCGCGATGCAAAAATGCGTCTGGCACATACAATTGTTCGAATGTATCATGGAAAGGAAGCGGCAGACGAGGCGGAAAATCATTTTAAATCGGTATTTCAGATGCGTGCGCTGCCGACAGATATTCCGGAAGCGGACGTTGCGGCTGACGAAATCTGGATTGTCCGCTTGTTGGTCGAATTGGGACTCGTGCTAAGCAACGGCGAGGGCCGGCGCATGGTTCAGCAAGGGGCTGTCAAAATCAACGAGGAAAAGATAGAAGATGTGGATTTTCAATTGGCTCCGCAAGATGGGATGGTTTTGCAAGTCGGAAAACGCAAATTCATGAAATTACATGTGAAATAAAAGTGACGATGGGAAAATAAAGCGCAAAAGGGTCGGATGATTTCGACTCTTTTTTTAACGAAATTGGTGGAAATGCATCTTTTCATTCGAATGGTTTTTCGTTATAATGTCTACTAACGATAGAAAAGTGTCTTTGATAAGTAGACATATGCAAATTTTGATAAAAAATAAGAGGCTGCGGGTTCATACAACAAAATACAGCCGATAGCCGTACGGACAATCATTGAAGGGTGTGGAGCAGATGCAAGAAACCATTAAAGTGGGCCTAATGGGGCTGGGGACGGTAGGTTCCGGCGTTTATCAAGTGTTGAATGAAAATGGATCAGAGATTGCGCTGCGTGCGAGCGGTCCGATTGAGATTGCAAAAATATTGGTCAGAGACATGGAGAAAGAGCGGGCGATCCGTGTTCCAGGACAATTGTTCACAACAGATCCGTATGAACTCGTCAACGATCCGGAGATTGATGTGATCGTGGAAGTCATGGGCGGCTTTGAAAATACATTGGAAATTTTGCTGGCAGCGATTGAACGCAAAAAGAGTGTCGTTACCGCCAATAAAGATTTGATTGCCGTTCATGGCCATGAATTGATGGACAAAGCGGCCAACGCAGGCGTGGATTTTTTGTTTGAAGCAAGTGTAGCCGGCGGGATTCCGATTATTCGGCCGTTAATCCATTGCCTGGCCGGGAATCGAATCGAAGAAATCATGGGAATTATCAACGGCACCACGAATTTTATCTTGTCGAAAATGACAAACGAAAAAGTTTCATTTGCGGCTGCTTTGCAAGAAGCCCAGGAATTGGGGTATGCAGAAGCGGATCCAACTTCCGATGTGGAGGGGTTGGACGCTGCAAGGAAAATTGCGATTCTCGCATCATTGGCATTTAATAGCCAAGTCACGTTTTCCGATGTGACGGTCAAAGGCATCTCCTCCGTGACGGACCGTGACGTCATGTACGCGGATCAGCTGGGATATGTAGTGAAATTAATTGCCCGGGCGCGGGAAGTTGACGGTGAGATCGAAGCGATTGTAAGGCCTACATTTGTGCCGAAAGATCATCCTTTGGCAGCAGTCGGGGGGGCGTATAATGCGGTATTTGTGAAAGGAAATGCGGTCGGAGAGGCGATGTTCCATGGATTGGGGGCGGGGTCCCTGCCTACAGCGAGTGCGGTTGTGGGCGATATCATAGAGGCGGTCCGGAACATTCATGCAGGTGTGCGCGGAAAGGTACTCGCTACCAGTTATCATGAAAAGCCGATTCGTTCGGAAGCGGAATCCGTAGGGAAACATTATATCCGTCTGGTTGCCAATGACAAACCAGGCGTACTAGGCACGATTGCCGCCATTTTTGGAGAAACGCATGTAAGCATTGAATCCATGGTCCAGCGCAAACATGATGGGAACTCGGCTGAGTTGGTATTTGTCACACATGATGTGCGCTATGGAGATTTGCAAAACGCTCTTGCCATGTTAAGCAGCCATACGACGGTTACACAGGTGCATCAAGTATTGCAGGTAATTTGAGGAAAATAAATTTCGATAACAGAATAGGTTGACAGATGCGCGAAAACTTTTTATAATCAGACTAAATATTTCGAAAATATAGTGTCCTTTGTAATTTCAGTATGTTCAATTTTTGAAAAGGAAATAATGAAAACATTGACGAGGATAAGTAGAGAATTTGGCGCTGTACACAGAGAGCCAAGGAATTGCTGAGACTGCGGCGTACATCCATTTGCTCGAACTCACCTCTGAGTGATGCACTGAAAGAATCGAGGTTTTAGTAGGTGAATCCGGCCGACGGCCGTTATACCGTGACAGTGAAACGCTCACTGCATGAGGCTGTTGTCCATTCGCCAACAGCGAATCTGGGTGGTAACGCGGAATAAACCTTTCGCCCCGGGAACACGATACGTGTATTCGGTGTGAAAGGTTTTTTATTTTTGTTTTACGTTGGAAATGGCAAGCAATAAGATAGAGTTTTGCTGAAAAAGGGGAGTGGAAGGAATGAGCGAGAGTCTCATTTACAGGAATGGATAATTTGCTCCGAAGAGTCAGTCAACTGTATCTGTATATAACGATGGATGAATGCAAAAATCCAATAGTCGGTGTACGTATTGACTAATTCTGAATAGTCAAACTATTATAAATATATTATACATTTAAACTCATAGAGTTGTCCCAGTGAGGATGATTATCGTTCCATTGGGTTGTGAGAGAGGGGAGAGATACGCATGACGACAAAATGTTGTGCCAGACCAGAGGTGAACCGACAATGAATAAGTTGACAAGTGCTGCAGAAACCATTCAAGAGGCTGAAGCATTCACAGGTTTAGGTGCGCAAGTCATGATCCAGTGTTTGATCGACGAAGGTGCAGATGTCATATTTGGATATCCTGGCGGCGCAGTGTTGCCGATTTACGACGCGTTATACGGACAGCCGATACGGCATATTTTGACCCGTCATGAACAAGGGGCTATCCATGCGGCGCAAGGATATGCGCGATCTTTAGGCAAGCCTGGAGTCGTGCTTGCCACTTCGGGACCGGGCGCCACCAATTTGGTGACCGGAATTGCCGACGCTTATATGGATTCCACTCCGCTTGTCATTTTTACCGGCCAGGTATCAGCCGAAATGATCGGTCGGGATGGATTTCAGGAAGCGGATATTATCGGGATTACCATGCCGATTACGAAACACAATTATCAAGTTCGTGACGCCAAGGATATTCCAAGAATTATTAAAGAAGCGTTTTATATTGCGAACTCGGGAAGACCGGGGCCGGTATTGATCGATATTCCGAAAAATGTTTCCAACCAGATGGTGACGGTGGAAAAGCAAACGGAAGTGAAGATCCGCGGCTACAATCCGAATACGGAGCCGCATCCGTCGCAGATTCAAAAAGTCGCACAAGCGTTGTCGCAAGCGGAACGACCGCTGTTGTATATCGGCGGCGGCCTGGTAGCTTCAGAAGCAGCAGGCGTGCTGCGTCAATTTGCAGAAAAATATCAACTGCCTGTAACAAGCACGCTGATGGGGTTGGGTGTTTTTGATACCGGACATCCGTTGTTTGCAGGCATGCTTGGAATGCACGGCACGTTTTCCGCGAATAAATCCATTCAGAACTGCGATTTGCTGATCGCATGCGGCGTGCGCTTCGATGACAGGGTGACAGGCAAGCTGGAACGGTTTTCACCGCATTCCAAAAAGATTCATATTGACATCGATCCGGCAGAAATCGGAAAAAACGTGATGGCGCATATTCCGGTTGTCGGAGATGCAAAGCAAGTATTGGAAGCATTGCTGAAAATCGATTTTGAAGTTCCTGATACCAAGCCATGGTTGAACTTGATTCAAACCTGGAAAGATGAATTTCCTTTGCGGTACAAAAAAGAACCTGGGATTTTAAAACCGCAGCAAGTCATTGAAATGCTGCATGAAGCGTGTGATGAAGACTCGTATATCACCACAGAGGTCGGTCAGCATCAAATGTGGACAGCGTTATTTTATCCGTTTTCCAAGCCGCGCCGCTTTATCACCTCGGGTGGGTTGGGAACGATGGGATTCGGATTCCCGGCTGCCATGGGCGTGCAAGTGGCTCGCCCGGATTCCACAGTTGTTTGTGTGGCAGGTGATGCCAGTTTCCAAATGAATATCCAAGAACTGCAGACAGTTGTCGAAAATCGCTTGCCTGTCAAGATTGCCGTTATCAACAATCGGTTTCTCGGAATGGTTCGGCAGTGGCAAGAGCTGTTCTATGAAGGGCGTTACGCCGAATCGAAAATCAGCGCACCTGATTTTGTCAAAGTTGCCGAAGCATTTGGCGCGATGGGATTGCGGGCAAGCACGCCGGAGGAAGCGGAACAGGCAATAAAAATCGCCATGGAATATAACGGACCTGTCGTTATCGATTTTGTTGTTGAAGAAGAAGAAAATGTATTCCCGATGGTTCCGCCAGGCAAAGGAAATGATGAAATGGTTGGAGGATGGGAAGAATGAGACATACACTGCTCGTACTCGTAAATGACCAACCGGGTGTACTGGCGCGGGTGGCAGGATTGTTCGCCCGCCGCGGCTATAACATTGACAGCATCACAGTCGGCCCTTCGGAAGAAGAAGGGCTGTCCCGGATGACGATTGTTACAACCGGTGATGATCAAACACTCGAACAAGTGATGAAGCATCTGCACAAATTGATCGATGTGATAAAAGTTCAGGATATTTCCAGTGAACCGATGGTTGGCCGCGAATTGGCGCTGATCAAAGTCAACGCCAGCGCATCGACAAGACCGGAGATTACACATTTGGTTGAGCCGTTCCGTGCGGCCATTGTCGATGTTGGAAGGGCATCGCTGGTGATCCAAATCACCGGCGATTCTGATAAAATCGATGCGCTTATCGAACTGTTGCGTCCGTATGGCATTAAAGAACTCGCCCGTACAGGGACGACCGCAATGGTCCGCGGCAACGTGATCAAGATGGAAAAAACGTCATCCAGACGTTCTTTTGCATAAATCTATTCAAATCTTTTATAACTTTAACGTCTGTGATGCAGACACAAACATTACATTTCAGGCGTGTGTTCAAATCCGTAAGTTTTGAATCGCCTTGGGTATGTGTTTGAATAAGGAGAGGGGAAGAAATTAATGGTAACAATGTACTATGACAAGGATGCAGATTTAAGCTTTTTACAAGGGAAAACAGTTGCAGTTGTTGGATATGGCAGCCAAGGCCATGCACAAGCGCAAAACTTGCGGGAAAGCGGAGTAAAAGTAATTATCGGTCTTCGTCCAGGAAAATCCTGGAAACAGGCGGAAGAAGATGGATTTGAAGTTGTAAATGTGGATGAAGCTGCACAACGTGCCGACGTGATTCAAATTCTTCTGCCGGATGAAAGACAGGCGCAAGTATATCAGGATTCGATTGCACCTTACTTGCGTGCAGGCCAAGTATTGTTGTTCTCGCACGGCTTTAACATTCACTTCGGTCAAATTGTACCCCCAGCAGATGTGGATGTTGCCATGGTTGCTCCGAAAAGCCCAGGACATCTCGTTCGTCGCGTATATACGGAAGGCGGCGGCGTACCGGGACTGGTGGCAGTACACCAAGATGCGACCGGAAACGCCAAGAACATTGCGCTTGCATATGCCAAAGGCATTGGCTGCACACGCGCCGGTGTAATCGAAACATCGTTCCGTGAAGAAACGGAAACCGATTTGTTCGGTGAGCAGGCCGTATTGTGCGGCGGTGTTTCCGAATTGGTGAAAGCGGGATTCGAAACACTGGTCAATGCTGGCTATGAGCCGGAAATTGCCTATTTCGAATGCTTACATGAATTAAAGTTAATTGTGGACTTAATGTATGAAGGCGGATTGTCCCGCATGCGTTATTCGATCAGTGACACGGCAGAATATGGCGATTACATGTCTGGCCCGCGCGTTGTAACGGATGCGACAAAAGCGGAAATGGCAAAAATTTTGAAAGAAATCCAACAAGGTCAATTTGCTAAAAACTGGATTATTGAAAACCAGGCAAACCGTCCGGTATTTAATGCCATTCGCCAAAGTGAGCGCAATCATCCGATTGAAGAAGTCGGTGCACGCTTGCGTGAAATGATGTCCTGGATCAAGAAGTAAGAGGTTCCGGGAAGTTAAAGGCTCTGAATCGAGAAGCCAGTGATCATGTACTGAACATTCAGGGATCAAGCAATGAACATTTGCGTGTAATCTTTTTCAATGCCTTCAAAATTATTGACTTTGCGGCGATTCGGGTATCCATAAGGATACCCGAATCCCTTAACTATGCAGACAATGCAAAAACAGAGGGAATACAAGAAAACATAGGGGGATATGCATGCGCAAAATCGATATTTTTGACACGACATTACGTGATGGGGAACAATCGCCAGGTGTGAATTTGAGTCACGTCGAAAAATTGGATATTGCCAAACAGCTTGCACGGTTAGGAGTACAAGTGATTGAGGCTGGTTTTGCTGCTGCTTCCCCAGGAGATTTTGCGGCAGTACGGGAAATTGCCAGACAAGTGAAAGGCGTCAGCATTTGCAGCCTTGCCCGCTCTGTACAACGCGACATCGATCAGGCGTATGAAGCTGTAAAAGAATCGGAGCATCCGCGCATCCACGTATTTCTGGCAACGTCGGACATTCATATGAAGCACAAGTTGCGCATGTCACGGGATCAAGTCCTGGAACAAGTGGAGAGTATGGTCAAATATACAAAGTCGCTCGTATCAGATGTCCAATTTTCTGCCGAAGATGCGGGGCGAACAGATATTGATTTTCTATGCCAAGTGGCAGAGGTTGCCATCCGCAATGGCGCGAAAGTTTTCAATGTACCTGATACGGTTGGCTATTTGACGCCATTTGAATATGCGGAAATTTTTCGGCAGTTGCGCAAGCGGGTCAGTGGAATTGAACATGTGAAGTTAAGCGCACATTGTCATGATGACCTCGGCATGGCAGTGATCAACTCTCTTGCTGCGGTAGAAGCGGGTGTCGATCAGGTGGAAGTAGCGGTAAACGGGATCGGCGAACGTGCAGGAAATGCGGCGTTGGAAGAGATTGCACTCGCTTTGGAGACACGCAAAGACTACTATCAAGCGACAACCGTTCTCGACTTGTCGCAAATTACCCGCGCCAGCCGGCTTGTCAGCAAACTGACAGGCATGATCGTGCCGCCAAATAAAGCGATCGTGGGTGCAAACGCATTTGCACATGAATCAGGGATTCATCAAGACGGCGTATTAAAAGAAAAGACCACCTATGAAATTATCCGTCCGGAAACGGTTGGACTCACAGACAACAACAATCTGGTACTTGGAAAACATTCCGGCCGCCATGCATTCCGGGAGAAACTGGAATCGCTTGGCTATGAATTGTCGGAAGAAGAGTTGCTTGTGACATTCAACAAATTCAAGGAACTTTGCGACAAGAAAAAAACAGTCTCGGATGATGATTTGATCGCACTTGTGGATGATGAGCATGCACATAAAGATCATGAATATTTCGAAATTGAGTACATTCATATCAGCTGCGGCAATCAAGCTGTGCCAACGGCAACACTACGTTTGCGCGCGATTGACGGCAGTGCATATCAGGAAGCGGCAGTTGGCAATGGCGCAGTCGATGCCATCTTCCGTGCCATCGACCGAATCACGCAAGTGCCTGTGGAATTGCTGCAATATCAAATTCATGCTGTCACCGGCGGCCAGGATGCACTTGGAGAAGCGCGTGTACAAGTGAAACACGATCTTTTTATCCAAAACGGCCGCGGTACGAGCACAGATATCCTGGAGGCAAGCGCAAAAGCGTATTTGGACGCGGTAAACCGTTTGATTATAAAAGATTTAAAACAACAAATTGAACCGGTGGGAGAAATCGAGCCTGCCGCAAAAGAAAGAGTGGTTGCAAATGGCTAAAGTTGTACTGCTGCCTGGTGATGGAATTGGTCCGGAAATTTTGCAAGAAGCCAAAAAAGTCATCCATGCCGTGGCAAAGGCAAGTCAGGCAGAAATTGATATGCAGGAATACCCGATTGGCGGAGGCGCTTTTGATGAATTTGGCGCTCCCCTTCCACAACACACACTGGAGGCTGCACAAAAAGCGGATGCTGTGTTGTTGGCTGCAGTCGGCGGACCGAAGTGGGATACGCTGCCAGGGCATCAACGTCCGGAAAAAGGCTTGCTGGAACTGCGAAAAGGATTAAATGCATATGCAAATATTCGCCCGGTTCGCTGCTTTTCAAGCCTTGTAGGCGCTTCTACTTTACGTGCGGAAGTTGTCAATAACGTAGATTTGGTGATTATCCGGGAACTGACCGGCGGTGTGTATTTTGGCGAAAAGAAGCGTTGGACGGAAGAGCAGCGTTTCGCCTTGGATACGCTGATTTACAGTGAAGAAGAAGTTCGCCGCATTGTAAAAGTCGGCTTTGAGACTGCACGGCAACGCCGTAAACACTTGACATCCGTCGATAAGGCAAACGTTTTGGACTCTTCCAGAATGTGGCGGGAAATCGTTGAAGAGATGAAAGTCGATTATCCGGATGTAACAGTCAGTCATATGCTTGTGGACAACTGTGCCATGCAATTGATTCGCAATCCCGGCCAATTTGATGTCGTGGTAACAGAAAATATGTTTGGGGATATTCTCAGTGATGAAGCTTCCATGCTGACTGGGTCGATCGGCATGTTGCCGTCTGCAAGCCTCGGCGATCAGGCAGGATTGTATGAACCGATCCATGGATCCGCACCGGATATCGCCGGCAAAGGCATTGCCAATCCTTGTGGAATCATTCTATCTACTGCCATGATGTTCCGCAATTCTCTCGGACTTTCAGAATACGCCGATAAAATTGAGCAAGCAGTCAATGAGATTTTAGAGGAAGGCTATCGGACAGCCGATCTTGCAGGCAATGATACGGACCCATCCAAAATACTTTCTACAAGTGCGATGGGTGACCGAATTGTGCAAAAATTAGTCGGATGATCGTTTGCAATAAAAAGTGCGTGTTCAAAAAATGGTTAAGTAAGACACAAGGAGTGCGAAGCCGAAGCACGAAAAGGCGACGGAGTGTACGTGTTTGGTACATGAGTAAATCTCTTTGGGAATCGGCAAGGCAATCCGCCGTGGAGTTTTGACTACTTTTTAACCATCCTCTAAAAGTAGTTGGAGTTGAATGATAGTTAGCAACATAAAAAGATCACGAGTTTCTCGTGATCTTTTTGCACTGTCGAAAAGTGTACAGTCAGAACGTGGTATAAGCCCCACTGGAAGCCAAGTTTTCTTTGCCAGCATGGAAAGGCAAACTTAAACCGCTTGACCCTGTAAGCGATACACCCGGTATACATATCCGCCGCATCCGCATTGATCGATGAACTGCACTCGTATTTGATCGCCAAAACGATGTTCCAAAACGGGAATCAAATATAGGTCCGGATCGCCATGTATATCTGCGACAGCCAAATTCACAAAATAACCGGGTGCAGTTTCTTCAATCGACGCAATCGAATCCTGAACGATTAAATCCCGATTTTGAATATATTCTTCTGTCTCCAAGTTTGCTGACCAATTCTTGGTGATCATAACGTTGCCCCTTCCCGGAAATTTTTTTGTAAACATGCGTAGAACATCTTCTAAAAAGCGTATCACAATACAAGCATTTTATCATGTGATTGACATCACGTATTCACGTACCCGTACATATGTTTTAAGTTGCTGCCCTCAATGTATCGATATATCAGCACATTTCAGCTGTTTCCGGTATTCGGATGGATAGCAGCCAACATTCTCTGTAAACAATTTCGTAAAATGTCGCGTGCTGAAATAGCCTACTTGTTCTGCCACTTGCTGAATCGGCATGTTTGTATTGCATAATAATTCTTTAGCTTTTGCCAAACGGATCCGCGTGATATATTTTACGAAAGTTGAACCGGTTTTTTTGTGGAATAATGTGCTTAAATAGTTGGGAGTCAATTGCAATTTTGCCGCAATGTCGGCGATTCCAATCTCATGCATATAGTTTTGGTCAATATAATCCAAAATCTGGCTGATCATATCCGTTTGCGGCGAATCCTGCCGATCCTGCAGCAAATATTGCTCACCGTGTGTTTGCAACAGGTTCAGCCATTCCGAAATGTTCCGATCATCCGGCAGATGGCAGGCGAGCGTCGATCGCAGAAAACGATTGATATTGTCTTTGAACTTAGGCGGCAATCGAAAACCGGGCACTGTTTTTTCTAACTCTACAAGGGTTTTTGAATACTTTAAAAATGATTTTTCCGAAAACGATTCGGACAATTGTATGAATGTTTCACAGATATTCAGAAGATCCGGTTCTTTCGTGAACGGCTTCAGTTCTTGGTATGCCCACATTTTATTTTGTCCAAAAACGGTTCGCAGTGGCGCAACTTTTTTTATATCATGAAACTGTGTAACGAACTGATCCAATGAAGCAGCCGGTTTATCTTTCACTGCGGTAATCGAGAAGCCTGTGTTTTGTTCAGCATGGGAATCGAGTATTCTCAGCACCTGTTCGGTAATGGTACGGATTTTTTCACTAATTTTTTCACTTTCCTTCTGTGATGTTTCAAAGGAGCAAACGAAAACAAGTTCCCTGTCCTGGAATGGAAGCAGCGCAATCTTTATGCGATAGCCGCAATACGTGCGGATGGATCCGAGAATTTGATCTGCAAATGCAGATATCTGTTCTTTCATTTGCTCCTTTCCGTAATGGCTGTCAAATAGGAAAAGAATCGGGAAAACGTGTTCGCTTCTGCCTGTTTTCTGTCCGAAACCGTTTGTGGCCTGATGTATCGACAGTCCGTGAAAGAGCGAATGTATTGTATTTTCAAATTGTTTGTTTTGAAACTCTGACTCCTGTATATATTGCTCACTCAATCGATCCAGGGTGTGTCCCAACTCTTCCATTCCAACCGGTTTTAACAAGTAATTGCATGCGCCCAGATGGATGGCCTCTTGTGCATAAGCAAATTCCGAATAGCCCGTCAGTATGATCCATTTGGTTGACGGCGAGCATTGTTTTGCCGCTTTCATCGCTTCGAGGCCGTTGTATTTGGGCATACGGACATCGACAAATACGATATCCGGTTTCAATGTTTTGACAAGTTCGATCGTTTCTTCACCGTTGGCAGCTTCTCCGATCACGGAAAAATCTCCGGACAACTCTTCAATCATACTTTTCAGACTTAGACGGACCAGCATTTCGTCATCTGCAATCAAGATTCTCATTGGCTCACATCCTCTACCGGAATCTGAATGGTTACTTGTGTTCCTTCGCCTGACTTGCTATGAATCGCAAACGTTGATTCTGAATGATACAAGTGCAAACGTTCCCGCACATTGGAGATGCCGATTCGTGTAGATTTCGATGATGGTTCCAAGTCAAATCCGATTCCGTCATCCGCAATCGTAATCCGCAGCATGTTCACGGAACCGATTTGTTCGATTTCCGCGGTTATCGACACAGTACATGGTTGATCGGACGGTTCGATGCCGTGAATAATAGAATTCTCAACGAGTGGTTGAAGAAGCAATTTAGGAATCTCATAGTTTGCGGCTTGTCCTTCCATGTGGATGTGATACTCCATGCGATCTTGAAACCGCATTTTTTGCAGGTCACAATACCGTTTCAGAAACGAGAATTCTTCAGCAACTGTGGAAGTTTCCGCTTGTTCTAATGTATAGCGGAGCATGGAACTTAATGAAAAAATGGCTTTCTCCAATTCTTCCTTACACCCAAGCCGATTCAGACCGATCAATCCGTTTAACGTATTGTAGAGAAAATGTGGATGAATCTGCGATTGTAAAGCGCGATACTCCGCATTCCGCTGATTTAATACGGAACGATACTCCCGATCGATCAACTCATTGATTCGTTCGAGCATGGCATTGAATGTATGGCCCAGTTGAGCGATTTCGTCAGTTCCGCTCGTTTGCACTTGGACCTGCAGATTTCCCTGCTGTACTTGCCGCATCACATGCAAGATATTCCGATACGGTCGGGTAATCCAGCGGGACAGATAAAAGAATAGCAGAACGGTAATCAGCAATACGCAGCAGGCAAAGAGAATTCCTGCAATATACATCCACCGAACTTTTGCCCGCAATGCCGCATTCGATAATAGGACGACAATCTTCCAATTGGCAGGAATAATTTTTTTCGAAACAACCAAATAAGTGTCGTTTGTATCGCGCACTGTCGTCAAATGTTTGTTCAGTTGGTTTTTAATCGTCCCCGGCATTGGCGTATTGGAATATAGTACATGGTTTTTGTCGTCCATGATCGCGATGATCGAGTTTGTATTAAAATTAATTCTTCTGATTAATTTGTCGAAAACGGAAGCATCGGCATCTGCCATAATGACGGCCAAAGGCTGTAATGTTGTCGGATCCTTAATCAGGCGGGCCACTGAAAATACTTCTTTTGCGGCGGGAGTGTCTATGTAATCTTCTGGATGTGACGGAATAAACACAACCTTTCCATTTGCTTGAAGCGCCTTTTGAAACCAATCTTGCCGCGTAAAGGGGTAATGGCTGCGTGCGACACCGCCATTCGTTGTATTGATAAACGCCGATCCGTCCATTGTGACAAGAATCGTGCCAAGAATCTCTTTTCGCGTATTTTGGAGTGTCTTCGGCAATGTATCGTATAACGCTTTATCGATCATAAATTGCGTGTATGGATCTGCGTTTTTGTAATGATGATTGGTAATTTGATTGACAGCAAACATGATATCATTATTTAAATACGGTATAATCGTCAATCTGCCCAAATCATCCAGATATACCTCGATGTTATTGCTGAGGGACTCCAGAATATTTTCCGTCAGGCTTTCCGTTTCCCGTGATAACAGATATTGATAATACGTCGGCATGACCATTGCGATAATCAGGAGCGGTACAAGTAAAATCAATACATAGAATACGGTCAACTTCAGGCGCAAGGAGCTTGAAAAATTCATCCCCTTTACCTCCCTTTTCCTATGTCTAGCATACCAAGGAAACGGTATGCACAGCAATTGAAAAATTCAGATAATAGAAATAAGCGCTTTCATTGTAGATTTACAGCACATGAAAACGAATTCATAAATGGTACAATGGTAACCAGCAACAAGCCGGAAATACAACCATTCATCGAATATTTTAAAGTGAGAATCGATGGAAGGAGTAAGGAATCCGAATGTATGTTCAAAAATGAACGATATGGGGGGATTTGGAAATGAAGAAGAAATACCTGGCAACTGCTTCTACATTACTTCTATCTGCATCGATAGGTATCATTAGCGGATGCGGAAGCAACAGCACAAACGCCAATGGAGGCACATCCGGTACAGAAAAAATAACGGTATACAGTACCATAAGTGATCAGAAGGGGAAACAAGCGTTCCAGGATATCACGAAAGCGTTCGAGAAAGAAAATCCGAATATTAAAGTAGAATTGAATTTTCCAGGTCAAGGGTATGAAAATATTTTAAAGGTCAAAATGGCTGCAAACGACATGCCGGATGTATTTGATACGCACGGTTGGGCGAAAATCCGGTACGGCAACTTTTTGGCTGATTTGCACAAGGAACCATGGGCTTCCAAGCTGGATGACAACATGAAACCGCTGTTGACAGACGCAAAAGGAAAAGTGTACGCACTTCCTTTAAACGAAGCAAAAGATGGAATTACGTATAACGCCGATATCCTGAAAAAGTATAACATTCAACCGCCGACAACGTTTGCTGAATTATTGACAGATGCCAAGAAAATCAAGCAAGAAAGCAACGGTCAAGTGTCACCGTTCTTCTTCTCGGGAATCGACCAATGGACAATCGGCCAATTTTTTGACTATATGGCAACGCCATTGTTGGTTAGTCCCAAAGACAACCAGAAAGACGCGTTGTTAAACGGTACATTCGATTGGTCAAAATGGACCTATCTCCCGCAGAAATTTCAGGAAATGTACAAAGACGGCTTGATCAATAAAGACGCGCTGACAGCCAAATACAGCGACCTGCCGCAATTGTTCGCAAAAGACAAGGTGGCGTTTGTATTCTTCAGCCCGACATTTCTCGACCAAGCGAAACAAATCAATCCGAAACTTCATGCAGGTTATATGCCGGTTCCTGCCATTGCGCCAGGGGATACGCCGGATTTCTCCGGCGGTGAACGCTACACGCTGGGTGTTTGGAAAGACTCCAAGCATGAAAAAGCCGCCATTAAGCTGGTTGATTTCTTTGCCCAACCGGAAAACCTGAAAAAAATGGCGGAAGCAACCGAACTCCCGCCTGGAATCAAAGGAATTCAAGCGAATTTGGGAGATATGACAAAATATTACCAAAAATACGCAAATGTGCCTGTATTCTCGTACTTTGACCGCGTCTATCTGCCAAACGGGATGTGGGATGTCATGTGTACACAAGGTCAGGAGATTTTAGGCAACCAAATTACACCACAGCAATTTTCCGACAAGATGAAACAAGAATACAACCGTCTGCGGGCACAAGCGAAGAAATAATCGAGTGTATAGGAAAACACAAGAGAAGAAAAGGGGGGGTGCCTTGAGAATAGGCAACCTCCAGCCTCAAGGAAGGGAAGTGAATCTATGGCAGATGTCGCTGCTGTTTCTGACAAAGGGGTACATCAAGACACCGTACTGAACACGAAGAGAAAACGAAAGAAAAGCATACAGTCGCCCTTCTGGTTAAATTTGATGTATCTCCCCGTCTTGCTTCTGTTTTGTGTTTTTATCTTTTATCCCTTTCTCAAAGGGATCCGCCTATCCTTTACGAACTGGGATGGATATTCGCCGACATTTGATTGGGTCGGCATAAGCAATTATATACGGATGTTGCATGATCCGAACATCGGGATTGTTGTTAAAAATACACTGATTTACGGAGTTGGCAGTACACTGTTCCAAAATATTGTCGGTCTTCTGTACGCATTGTTGTTAAACAAAAGCATCCGCGGACGGGGAATTGTGCGGACGATCGTGTATTTGCCGGTGATCGTGAGTCCGTTGATCATGGGCTATATCTGGTATTTTTTCTTCCAATACAATAGCGGTGCACTCAATGATGTGATTGGATTGTTTGGCCATGCGAAAATAAATCTGTTGGCAAATCCGCAATTAAATGTCTGGATTATCACGTTTGTCAATACGTATCAGTATTTGGGAATTGCCATGGTGATTTATCTGGCCGGCTTGCAGTCGATTCCGAAAGATTATTATGAGGCGGCAGAATTGGATGGCGCCACGCCGCTAGCGAAATTTTTTCACGTTACATGGCCATTGTTGATGCCATCTGTCACGATCAATGTGGTGCTAAATTTGATCGGCGGACTGAAGTTGTTCGATGTGATCACCGCTTTGACAAATGGCGGTCCAGGATATGCATCCCAATCTTTGTCCACGATGATGTATAAACTGTACTTTGCAGAGCAGGATGCCGGATACGCGGCGACGCTTGGAAATCTCATGTTCGTAATGATCACCGTTATCAGCGTCACTGCACTTATGTATTTGCGCCGCAAGGAGGTAGAGCAATGAATAATCGGGCAATGAAAAAGAATGCTTTGTTTCTACTCATGATTGTAATTGCCGTTGTGCATATACTTCCGTTCTATTTGTTGCTTACTACTTCGTTTAAACCGGAGAGCGACACAAGTTCGAAGTGGCTGTGGCCGCATGCTTTGTATTTCGGCAATTTCACAAACGCATGGAAGCATGCTCATTTAGGAACAGCCATTGTGAATAATGTGATTATTACCGGGATTGCGGTTACATTGGTGGTATTCCTCGGCTGTTTGGCAAGCTATCCGTTGGCGCGCTTTAAAACACGATTGAACAAGTTCATGTACACCGTATTTGTAGCAACGATGATTGTGCCGCCGCTGACAATCCTTGTTCCATTATATAAATTTGTTGCCGGTATGGGCGGCATGAATACATATTGGGCGATCATCTTGCTGCACGTCACATTTAACCTGCCGATGGCTATTTTCTTGTTTACCGGATTTATCAGCACAATTCCGAAGGAACTCGATGAAGCGGCAATGATTGACGGCACAAGCAGGATTGGTTTGTTTTTCCGCATTATCATGCCGTTATTAAAACCGATCACCGCAACCGTCATTATTTTGACGGGCGTGACGATTTGGAACGACTATCAATTTTCGCTGTTTTTTCTGCAAAGTTCCGACTCGCAAACGATTACGGTTGCGTTGTCTTCTTTCTTCTCACAATATGTGAACAATATCGGTTGGGTCGCTGCCGGTTCGTTTATGGGCGCATTGCCGATTATCGCATTGTATTTGTTTTTGCAAAAGTATTTTATCAGCGGGTTATCTTCTGGAGCGGTAAAAGGGTAGGGAGCATAAGAGCATTTCGAGATAAGTTGCTTGGGTGCAGAGGGGCGGTCATGAGTAGCATTTATTTCAATTTGAGAGGAGCAATATGTATGCCGAAAATTGCGTTTTTGGGAGCTGGAAGCACGGTTTTTGCGAAGAATGTGTTGGGAGATTGCATGTTGACACCGAGTCTGCAGGAGTCTGAGTTTGCTCTTTATGATATTGATCTGGAGCGGCTGAAAGATTCCGAGAATATGCTGTTGAATTTAAAGGAAAGCACCGGAAGCGGCGTACGGGTGAAAGCGTATACGGATCGCAAAGAGGCGTTGCGTGGTGCAAAATACGTGATCAATGCCATTCAAGTCGGCGGATATGAGCCGTGTACAGTGACAGATTTTGAAATCCCGAAAAAATACGGTCTGCGTCAAACGATTGCGGATACGTTGGGGATCGGCGGGATTTTCCGCTCGTTGCGCACGATTCCTGTGATGCTGGATTTTGCGCGTGATATGCAGGAAGTTTGCCCGGACGCCTGGTTTTTGAACTACACCAATCCGATGGCTGTGTTGACAGGTACGATGCTTCGCTATGGCGGCATCAAAACAGTCGGGTTATGCCACAGCGTTCAGGTATGTGCGCCTCGTCTGCTTGCGGGGCTGGATATTCCGGACGATACTATCCAATGGAAAATAGCCGGCATCAATCATATGGCATGGCTGTTGGAAATCACCCGCAACGGGGAAGATTTGTATCCGGAAATTAAACGGCGGGCGGCTGAAAAGCAAAAACAGAAACACGATGACATGGTTCGCTATGAAATGATGTTCCGTTTTGGCTATTATGTGACCGAATCCTCAGAACATAACGCTGAATACCTGCCGTATTTTATCAAAAACAATTATCCGGAATTGATTGATCGATTTAACATTCCATTGGATGAATATCCGCGCCGTTGTGTAAATCAAATCGAAAGATGGAAGACGATGCGTGCGGATCTGGTCAACAATAAAAACCTTGAACACAAACGCACACATGAATACGCTTCTTATATATTGGAAGCGATGGAAACAGACCGGCCCTTTAAAATCGGCGGCAATGTATTGAACACAGGCCGGTTGATCAGCAATCTTCCGGAAAAAGCATGTGTTGAGGTGCCGTGTTTGGTTGACCGCAGCGGCATTACACCAACATATGTCGGGAATTTGCCGGAGCAGTTGGCCGGACTCAACCGTACGAATATTAACACTCAATTGTTGACGATTGAAGCAGCCATCACGGGCAAAAAGGAACATATCTACCATGCTGCCATGCTCGATCCGCATACGTCTGCCGAGTTGTCGATTGATGACATTGTAGCGCTTTGCGATGATTTGATCGAGGCACATGGCGATTGGCTGCCTAAGTTCCAATGATGTATTCTGGGTAGTGTGTCACATCATTGGAAATGCGTTGCAATCTTGCTGCTACCTTTTTGTGTATTTTCTATAATTATCGAATATTTTAAAAAATTAAATTTAACGATATTTAATTGACATTTATGGCGTTTCATTGTTATACTTCAATAGTCATCACAGTGATTCGTGAGTACATACAATTGAATGAATAGCAGTGTGATTCTCTTATCCAGAGAGGTGGAGGGGCTGGCCCTATGAAACCTCGGCAACCGGTACATTTTTGTAACACGGTGCCAATTCCTGCGGATGGACGTCCGGCAGATGAGAGAGGTGTATATAGATGTTTCATCGTGCGCCTTTCCATTTACGGAGAGGCGTTTTTCTTTTGTACTTCAGAGAAAGGAGGCGGAATAAAAGTTGATAAAGATAGAACATGTAACAAAAATCTATCAAGCGGGCAAACAGCAGCATACGGCATTGAAGGATGTTTCGTTAACGGTTCAAAAAGGTGAGATTTTTGGGATTGTAGGGCATAGCGGCGCCGGTAAGAGTACGTTGCTGCGCTGTATCAATTTTCTGGAAACGCCTGATTCAGGAGAAGTATGGATTGGCGATACGCAATTAAGCCAATTGTCGAAAAAGCAGTTGCAGGAGAAACGCCGGGAGATAGGAATGATTTTTCAACAGTTTCATTTATTGTCTTCCAAAACGGTGTTTGAGAATATTGCATTTCCCATGAGATTGAGTGGTGCGGGCAAACAAAAGATGGAACAGCGGGTACGGGAATTGGCGGATTTGGTCGGGATTACTGACCATTTGCAAAAATATCCGGGAGAGTTGAGCGGGGGCCAAAAACAGCGGGTTGGAATTGCCCGGGCGCTTGCTTTGCAGCCAAGTGTCTTGCTCTGTGATGAAGCCACATCTGCACTGGATCCGAAAACCACACAGTCGATTTTGCAATTGTTATCGGATATCAATCAGTCATTAGGAATTACCATCGTTTTGATTACACATGAGATGCAAGTGATCCGGTCGATTTGCGACAGGGTCGCAGTCATTGACAACGGTATAATTGTGGAGCAGGGAAATGTCAACGAAGTTTTTTTACATCCTGAACATCAAGTGACAAAAGAGTTTTTGGAACAAGTGTGGGATGAAACGGGACTGTCCGATTTCCCAATTGCAGAGGAGAGGCAAGTACTTATCCGCTGCTCCTTTTTTGGAGATATCGCATATGAACCGATCTTGGCAGATATATTGCCAAGATGCAAAATCAACTTCAGTATTTTGCAAGGCACGTTAAGCCATATGAAAAAACGTCCCTTTGGCAGGATTGCCATATTGCTGTCTGGCGAAAACGATGACATCCATGCGGGCATCCGACAGTTGCAAGAAAAAGGGATTGCTGTGGAGGTGATACAAGGATGCTGCAAAATCTAGTGTGGCCGGAGATCTGGCAGGCGACCTGGGAAACGTTGTATATGACGGGACTGTCAGTCATTTTCACAACAATCATCGGCTTGCCCTTGGGGATTCTGCTCGTGATTACGGGGCCAAAAGGATTGATACAAAATCAAGCTGTCTATCAAATGCTCAGCGTAATTGTAAATATCTTGCGTTCGATACCGTTTGTCATCCTCTTGATTTTGATGATTCCTGTAACGGAAGTATTGGTCGGACAAGCGATTGGCGTCCAAGCTGCGATTCCGCCCCTTGTAGTCGCTGCTGCGCCTTTTTATGCACGATTGGTAGAAACTTCGATACGGGAAGTAGATTTTGGAATGATTGAGGCGGCGCAGTCGATGGGAGCGAATATTCGGCAAATCATTTTTAAAGTGCTGTTGCCGGAAGCAAAAGCAGGCATCATTGCAGGTCTGACGATTACGACGATTTCCTTGATTTCCTATTCGGCGATCTCTGGCGTGATTGGCGGCGGCGGCCTTGGGGACTTGGCAATTCGTTACGGCTACCAACGTTTCGAGCTGAATGTCATGTTGATTGCTACAGCCATTCTTGTCATTATCGTACAAATTTTGCAAATGATCGGTGACCGCGTTGTCATTCGCGTGTCTCGTCGCAAATAGACAGATGCGCGTTTACATAAATACTATAAACAAAAAAACAGAGGGAGTGGAGAGAATGTTAAAAGCGTTTCACAGGATTCGTTCGTTTCAATGGGCATCCTATTTGGCAACTCTATTCATAGCGATCGGCCTGGTGGGTTGTGGCAGTCAAGCCGGCAGTACAACGTCTGCCGCTGCTGCCAACAACGGCAAAGAACAGACAACTGTCCTGAAAGTAGGGGCAACGGCTGTACCACATGCTGAAATTCTTAACTTTATCAAACCACAATTGAAAAAAGAGGGCGTCGATTTAAAAGTCATAGAATTCAACGACTATGTGCAACCGAACCTGCAATTGGCAAGCAAACAATTGGACGCCAACTATTTTCAACATATTCCATACTTGGATCAATTTAATAAAGATCATCATTTGAATTTAAAATGGGTGACAAAAGTTCATATTGAACCAATGGGCGTATATTCAAAAAAATATAAAAGCCTTGATCAAATTCCGAACAATGGAACAATCGCGATTCCAAACGACGTAACAAACGGTGGACGCGCTCTGCTATTGTTGGCAGATAAAAAATTGATTGCGCTAAAAGCTGGTGCTGGAGTAAACGCAACAGTTCAAGATATTGTCAGCAACCCAAAACATTTGCAATTTAAAGAGCTGGATGCTGCGATGTTGCCGCGCGTGCTTGGCGATGTCGATGCAGCGGTCATCAATACAAACTATGCGATTCAGGCAAAATTGAATCCGACGAAAGATGCTTTGGCGATCGAGTCTGCCAATTCTCCATATGCCAACGTATTAGTGGTTCGTCCCGAAGATGTAAACAACCCTGCGATTCAAAAATTGGCAAAAGCACTCACTTCACCGGAAGTGAAAAAGTTTATTGAAGAGAAATACAAAGGTGCAATTGTTCCTGCGTTCTAAGTAAATCCGTCAAAAACAACAGCATCCCCATCCACATATCAGTGGAACGGGATGCTGTTGTTTTATTATACGAAAAATCCGTGACGTTAGTTAAAGTTGATGATTACAGATAAAAATCCTTTAAAATAAAAATATTAAAAAAATATTGACATTTCTTGAACTACCATATAATACTATTAGTAATGAAAACGTTTCCTTCAAATCCTTGATTACAACTTGTAGCACTTGAGCGGATATTATTATAAATTCAGGGGTTATAAGGGGATATTATTTTCATTTAATATGAAAATGATTTCATAGGGGGAATATGTATGGTGAAAAGGAAATTGGCAAAGGTTGCAACGGTTACGGCAATGGCAGGTTTGGTTTTTTCTCTTGTCGGATGTGGTTCAAGTTCCAGCCAACAGGCATCAAGCGGAAACGGAGGCAAACCTGTCAAAAAGGCTTGGAAAATCGCGCTTAGCAATTCTTACATCGGCAATTCCTGGCGCTCTGAAATGGTTAAAATCTTTGAAGGATACGCCAAGCAAAAAAAAGCGGAAGGAATCATCAGCGACTACTATGTATCCAGCTCAGGAAACGACCCCCAAGCACAGATCAATGAGATCCGCAACATGATGTCAAAGGGATACAATGCGATCTTGGTAGATGCCGCTTCTCCCACTGCGTTGGCGCCTGTACTCAATGAAGCGGCAAAACGCGGGATTGTCGTTGTCGCATTCGATAATACGGTTGATTCCAACAAGGTATACAACGTAAATACGGATCAAGTGCAGTTTGGTGAAAAACAAGCGCAATGGCTGGCTGACCAGATGCATGGCAAGGGAAATATTTTGGAATTAAACGGCGTAGAAGGCACGACTGTGGATCGGGATCGCCAAAAAGGATATGAAAACGTTTTAAAAAAATATCCGGGCATCCATGTATTGCAAAAAGGGTATGGAAAGTGGGATGACGCTGCGACATCCATTGTCATCAACAATATGTTGAATGCGGAGAAAGGCCAGGGAATCAATGGGATATTGACACAGGGCGGCGGTGAAAACGCTATCTATCAAGCTTTGAAACAAAACAATCTCGATCCGACCAAGATTCCCATGACTGGAGAAATGACAAACGGATTTTTCCGGCATATGAAAGAAGATGGTGTAAAAGGAATCGGGGTAGGGCAGCCGCCGTATTTGAGTGCGGCTTCTCTCGATGTTGCCTTGGATGTCCTGAATGGCAAAAAAGTAGAGAAGACCGTAATGATTCCATTGCCTGTCGGAACCTATAAAAATGTTGATAAATTTTATGCAAAAGGACAGCCGGATAATTTCTTTGTGGACTGGACCAATGCGGACAATACCTACAAGTTGAAACTTGCAGATGTGCTTCCTAAAAAGTAATAGCCCCCAGCCCCTATGGCGGCATGCCCCCGGTGGTTTCCGGGGGACTTTTTTAGAGAGAAGGAGGTGCCGGCGGTGCATCTGGTAAACGTAGCAAAGACAGAAAAGACAGAAAAGACAGAAAAGACAGAAAAGACAGTCGCTCCATTACTGGAAGCCAGAGGAATCAGCAAAACATATGGCGCAGTCCGGGCATTGATCGATGCGGATTTCATTTGCGGAGTTGGTGAAGTTCATGCGCTTTTGGGGGAAAATGGCGCCGGGAAAAGCACGTTGGTTAAAATCTTGTGCGGTGTTGTAAAGCCGGATGCAGGAGTATTGAAAGTGCGTGGACAGGCGATCGCGATCCAGTCGCCAGTGGATGCCAATCATCATGGAATTGCAGCCGTGTTTCAAGAATTGTCATTAGTGCCAGACTTGACCGTTTCAGAAAATGTTTTTCTGGGAAATGAACCGAAGGGAAGATTCAACTTTATTGATTTTCGCAACATGCGCAGTCGTACTGTTCAACTCTTCGAACAGTTGGAACTCGACATCCATCCGGATATCCTTGTAAGGGATTTGCCGCTTTCTCAGCAACAACTTGTCGAAATTGCCAAAGCATTTGCAAAAGATCCCGACTTATTGATACTGGATGAAGCTACGTCCGCATTGGGAAAGAAGGAAGTCGAACACGTATTCAAGCTGGTTCGAGAATTTACGCGCAAAGGAAAATCCGCCATTTTTATCTCTCACCGAATGGATGAAATCGAAGAAATTGCAGATCGTGCCACAGTATTTCGCGATGCCAGAAGAATTGAAGAGTTTGAAATCGGAACTGTTACCAACGAGCAAATGATCACCTGGATTGCCGGGCGAGACTTGGAAAAAACATTTCCGGCAAAAACAGTTCCAAAGTCATCGGAAATCGTATTGCAAGTGGAAAATTTGGTCGCCGGATCTCTGTTGCAAGGTGTTCAATTGTCTGTAAAAAAAGGTGAAATTCTAGGTTTGGCCGGATTGCAGGGACAGGGACAAAGCGAGTTTTTGCTTAGCTTGTTCGGAGCGTATCAATTGGAACAAGGAAATATAAAAGTAAACGGTCATCCCGTTCGATTCAACAATCCGGCAGACGCGATTCGTTTGGGAATTGCTCTTGTACCTGAAGATCGAAAACATGGCGGACTGCTCTTGCCGCGATCTGTGCGGGAAAATCTGGCGCTCATGACACTCAATCGCCGTCAGGTAATCGGTTTGATTTCCGAAAAAGAAGAAACAATCGCTGTGAAAAAAATGAGTGAATTGCTCTCCATTAAATCAGCGACATTTGAGAATGCAGTCGGAAATTTAAGCGGCGGCAATCAACAGAAAGCGGTAATCGGCAAGGCGCTTTTGACACAGTCCCCGATTCTGCTGCTTGCGGACCCTACGAGGGGGATCGACATCGGCACCAAAGCGGAAATCTATCAACTGATCCGCAATCTGGCAGATGAAGGAATCACGATCCTATTGTATTCGACAGAGTTATTGGAACTGGTCGGCCTTTGCAACCGTGTGGCGGTATTTTATGAAGGCCGCATTCATCGGATTTTGGAAGACGAGCAAGTGGAAGAGTCTGTAATTATTCATGCAGCATTAGGGCTTGAGTAAGGAGGTGCAACCGATGTTTTCATTTGTAAGAAACAATTCCGTTCAAATCAATATTCGAAAAAATCAGGAAAGCATTCTGGCATATGTCATTTTGTTGATTGTTCTTGTACTTTTTGCCGTATTCCAGAATGATTTTTTTACAAAATACGGCCCACAATCGTTGTTCAATCAAGTGATTTCATTGTGTATTGCGACATTTGGGCAAACGCTTGTCATCTTGACGGCAGGTATTGATTTATCTGTGGGGGCGATCATCGGATTGACCAATTCGATTGCAGCTACTGTCATGGTTCCCATCATCCATGGCGTAGGGAACGAATGGGTCGGAATTTTGTTGACGTGTGTTCTCGTCGTAGTTGTCGGCACATTGGCAGGATATATCAATGCGGCTATTATCGTCTTTGGCCGTTTGCAGCCGATTATCGTCACATTGGCAACTTCATCGGTTTATACGGGGATCGCTCTTTATGTCCGGCCGACTCCCGGAGGAAAAGTTCCAGACAACTTTACGGAATATTTGACGGGCAGGCTTATCGAGTATATACCAGTTTCGGCCATTGTATTATGCATGTTTATCGCTGTCGCCTGGATTCCCATTCGGCGGTCACGTCTGGGACAATCCCTCTATGCGGTTGGAGGAAACGAAAATTCAGCCTACGTATCGGGGATTTTGGTGGGAAAGACAAAACTCTTGGCCTATACGTTATCCGGATTTTTCTCGGCATGTGCAGGTATTTTGTTGACAGCGCAGACTGCATCCGGAGATCCTCTTGGTTCTGATATGTTTACGTTAAATTCCATTGCTGCAGTGGTTTTAGGCGGCACGAGTTTGTTTGGGGGAAAAGGCGGATATCTCGGATCCGTGGCAGGCGCAAGTATTTTATCATTAATTGTCGGGTTATTGATCTTCTGGAACGTTTCCTCCTTTTATCAAGAACTGGTTCGCGGTCTGATCCTAATTCTTGCGATCGCTGTCGGAACATTGCAAGCAAGACGGCGCAAGCGAAGCCTTGCCCGTACCAGTTAGAGCCAATTCGTAAGGAGGAATCAACATGTTGCCTGTAGTGACAGAAAGCAGACTGCTTTCGCCTTGGAAAAAGATTCGGGCAAGTGTAGTGCTCAAAGTATATTTGACTGCGATTGCATTATATATTGTCTCTGGTCTTATGGAACGAAATTACTTTACATTGCAGCATCTCATGGATACATTGGTTTTGGCTTCCTTTCTCGGGATTGTGGCCATGGGGCAGACATTGGTGATTTTGACCGGCGGTATCGATTTGTCGATTAGTTATGTATTGAATTTTGGCGCTGTCATGATGACGCAAATGACAACCGAACACGGAGGCATCGCTGCGGCTGTCATCGTCTGCCTGACAGGCTTGGTGATCGGAGTGTTAAATGGGATTGGCGTAGCGTATTTCAATATATCGCCACTGATTATGACGCTAGGAATGAATAGTGTGGTCAAAGGACTTTCTTTAATTTATACAAACGGCACGCCAAAAGGATCGGCACCCCATTGGCTGCGTTTTTTGGGCACAGGTTCCATTTTGGGCATTCGGACAGCCATCCTTGTATGGATTCTATTGACACTAGCCGTTGTTGTACTGCTAATGAAAACTACCTTTGGCCGGCGTATTTACGCACTGGGGAACAATCCGTACACATCGTATTTGTCTGGTGTCAACAATAAAAGAATCACTATTTCCGTCTACGCGCTAAGCAGTTTGTTTGCAGTCCTCGCCGGCATGATGATGACGGGGTTTTCCGGTCTTAGTTATCTGGGAATGGGGGATATGCTGCTGCTTCCGTCGGTTGCCGCTGTCGTCATCGGAGGGACTTCCATACTTGGCGGCATGGGGGGATATTTAGGAACGTTTGCCGGGGCGGTCATCATCTATATTTTGCAGAGTATCTTGACAATCGTTCATATGCAAGATGCAGGTCGACAAATTCTTTATGGCTTGGTCATTCTTGTTGTCCTGTTTTTATACGGCAGGGATAGCAAGAGAAACTAGAGTTGGGAGGAGATATCATGCTGGCAAACCAGTTCCAAGAATTTTGGCAAACCCTATGCCAGGATTACAAAATTATTGATTTGTCTCACAAACTGGAAGAACATATGCCGCAATGGCCGACACATTCCCGCTTTTTTCACACATTGTGGGATTCGTATTGGCATGGAGATGTTGCCATCGATTATCAAATCATGATGAATGAGCATACGGGAACACACATGGATGCGCCTGCCCATTTTATTCAGGCGGGCGAGTCGAATCTATGGATTGATGAAGTGCCATTGGAACAAACCCTCGGGACTTGTGTTCGGATTGAAATGCGCCATATTGCCCCAAAGGGATTGGTTCCTGCTTCTGCAATTATGGAATGGGAGAAAACCTATGGCAAAATTCAATCTGGTGAAATTGTGCTGTTCGACTATGACTGGGCGAAATTCTGGAATAAGCGACCGAATGATCGGAAGTACACCACCGATTGGCCTGGACTGAGCCGGGAAGCGGCAGAGTTGCTGGTGGAACGTGGCGCAAAATTGGTGGGATGCGACACATTAGCCATCGATACGTATGGACATGAGGAAAATCCTGCACATTATGTTCTTCTAGGGAACAAAGTCCTTATCTGTGAAAATTTGCATCAGTTGTGGCAAATTCCACCGCGGGGCGGATATTTTATTGCGCTGCCGTTACCGATTAAGAAAGGTTCTGCATCCCCTGTCAGGGCGATTTGTATCGTTCCGAAAACAGAGCAACAAAAACAGATGATTGAGGAGTGTGTATAAATGCCGTGGTTACAGCTTTCCTATCGATTCAAACTCGATGATCCGGGATGGCCTGGAAATCCAACAATGAATTATATTCCATTTTCGTCTATTTCTGACGGCGACGATGCCAATACGTATACGCTATCTATCTTCAATCATCAAGGGACTCATATGGACGGTCCAAGACATTTTAATGAAAATGGTGTAACATTAAGTGAGTTGCCAATCGATTCTTTTATTTTTCAACAAGTAGAACTGATCGACCTTCCGAAAGATTTTGGAGAACTCGTAACGGTAGAAGATTTGGAACCATATGCCAATCGTATCGCAAATGCCGACCTTGTACTGCTGCGCAGCGGGATGTGGAAAAAGCGGGATGAAGATCCTTTCCGCTATGCAAACGAAGGCCCGGGAGTGAGTGCTGCTGCCTGCCGATATCTGGCAGAAAACTATCCAAATCTGCGGGGAATTGGAATGGACTGGATATCCCTTGCTTCCTATATCCATCATTCGGAAGGCGTTTTGGCGCATCAATGGCTTTTGGGAAAGTTTCATTCTCATACGCTGTTGATTATTGAGGATATGGACCTAAGATATGCGAAGGAAGGCTCTGTAAAAAAAGTCATTGCCCTCCCGCTATTGATCGAAGGAATCGATAGCGGACCATGTACCATTGTTGCCGAGGTGGATTAATCCACCCGGCTTCATTCGATTATTTTTACCAGTATTCTTGAATGCATGAGGTTGAAATGGAAAAAAAACAGCATTTAACCATTCAGGACATTGCTCAAATTGCGGGAGTATCGATTAGCACAGTATCCAGAGTACTGAACAATACAGCTCCCGTCAGTAAATCTACCCGGAATCGCATTCTTAAAGTCATTCAGCAGACAGGTTTTTCGCCGAATGCTATGGCACGCGGATTGCGCCTTGGTTCCAAAACGGTAGGGATCGTCATACCGGATATTACCAATCAATTCTTCGTAGAATTTGTAAAAGGCGTCGAGGAAATTCTGTTAAGCGAAGGCTACTCGTTGTTTATTGCGAATGAGGACTGGGATGCAGCGAAGAGAGCACACTATATACAGCAGATGATTGAACGCCGGGTCGAGGGAGTCATTACTTTTGGAAATTTCGATGAACAGACGTTTAAGGTTTTGCGGGATCATCATGTGAAAATCGTCTCAAATGAAAACGATAATGCAAGTGTGAATTCTGTCCAGACAGACAACCGTAAAGGCGGTTTTTTGGCGACGGAACATTTGATTCAAAATGGGCATGCGCGCATTGCCGTATTTGGCTATACAAATCAGGAAGCATGGCAGCAGGAACGCCTTTTGGGGTATGAAGACGCATTATTGTACTACAATATACCTTTTGACGGCGCTCTTGTTTTTACGGCCAACCCCTTCGGAAATCCGGGGTATGAATTGACCAAACAGGTTTTGCAATCGGATATGCCTCCAACGGCCGTTTTTGCCATGGTCGACGCCATTGCGATCGGCGTTTACCAGGCGGCTGATGAACTTGGTGTGCGCATACCCGAACAACTTTCGGTGATCGGTTTCGACAATATTAGCTTGTGTACGCTTTTGCATCCGAAATTAACGACAGTTGCCCAGCCCATTCATGAATTGGGCAGAGAATCGGCAAAGATGTTGATTGATGACATACAAACGGGTACGGAGCAATCACCGCGGAAATTGGTGTTGCCGGTACAGCTGGTGATTCGAGATTCGACTGCCAAACTTTGACATGGAGAATTCGGACTCTTATAATGTCAAATCCCGGCCTTGCGCATATACTGCTACAGACATGTGCGGAAGGAGGCGAATGATGTGCAAACACACGTCGTCACGATCGGGGATACATGGTGGAAAATCGCCAAAACGTACAACGTTTCTTTACCGGATTTGCTTGCACTCAATGGGCGCGCCGAAAAAAATCAAGGATTGATCATTGGAGAGAAAGTTCAAATTCCAAGTCAGGAATTTGGTCTCGAAGAGAAGAATGAACCTGATAAAACAAAAGGGACCGCATTAACTCCCCCCGTTTTTTCAAAAGCTGATTCGTGGGGGAATTTGGGTACCTATGTTACACAGCCGGGCGATACATGGGCTACGATCGCAGAGCATTTTTATCTGACAATTGGACATATCAAAGCAGCGAACCCACATTTGCTGGATATGACATGGCTGCCTGCCGGACAATTGATCAACATTCCATCCATCGGCGTTATTTTACAAGAACATCAGCAGAAAAAACAACAATCGCAATCCCAGCAGCACGCGCATCTTCAGCAAACACACTTACATCCTCCCGGATACGCAAAAATGCAGATGAAACCACAATCATTCTACCCCTATTATCCAAACTGGGCATATCCATATTCGATCTATCGATGCAATTGTGACTATTGCAAAAGCAGGCAAGACATTCCAGAGCAAAACGACGACGAAGCGTTTGAAAGCTCCGGCAGTCCTGAAAGTTCCTCCTTTTGGGGAAGTTCTTCATATTTTGAAAGTTCATCGATGGTCATGGAAAGTTCCAGTTCAGGATTCCAAGCCGGCGGAGAGGGGAATTAGCATGTTTTCTCCTTATGCTGCCAAAAAACTGTACTGGTTGCCAGATATCGAAAACGCATATGGTTTGAAAATTGAAGCAATCGTTGAAATGCGCAGTGTAAATGGGATTCGTGCAGACGGACGCAATTATATTGTAAAAAATCTCGGCAGTTCTGTTGCCGTGAAACGACTTCATGCATTGGCGCGCGCGTTGGAACAAATCTATCGTCAGGGTGGTCCGGTGTGTCCGATCTTGCGGACAAATCACGGCCGTTTTTATACCCGATCACAAGAAAATGTGTATATCCTGCAGCCATGGATCAAAGGAAGGCATGTGGATTTTACAAAGCAGAATGAATTAAAAGCCGCCTTGCAGGCGATTGGCCGCTTTCATTCAAAACCGGTTGTGTTGGCAAATGAGTATGCCAGGGAACTGGAAATTCCGTCTTTATATGAGAAATATGCGATTCGCCTGCAAAGATGCCAACGAACATTGCATAATCATAGTCAACTATGGTCACAAGTATTGGATTCGGCTCTTTGGGAAGCCATGCAGGAAAGAGCAAAAGATTCGATCCAATCAATGAAAGAAAAATTGATTGATCATCGGGCTGCATTGCTATCGAAATCCTTTTGTCATAGAGATTTGGCTCCACACAATTTAATGTATCGAAGTACGCAGAAAATTACGTTAATTGATTTTGACCTGGCAGGATTCGATGTTTCGATGCACGATGTATATCAGGTGATGAATCATACGATGTATTTACATGGATGGCATGCACGAGATATATTGACGATTCTTGACACATATGATGCGTGTGCCGGAATGAGCTCACAGGATCGCAAGCTACTATACGATTTGATGACATTTCCGTCATTATTGATTCGCGAAATTCAGGATCTGCATAAATCATGGAAAGCGGGACGGATCAAAGATCCGGAGAAAATCAAGATGCGAATACGATGGGTGCAAGAAATTGAATACGCAAAGTTGCAATGGATTGAAAAAAATCGAAATGAACTATTTTCCGTTTGAAATATATGTATAGTTCACCCTGCTTCTACAAATGTTATATATGGAAAAAGGGGTGAATAGATATGGTGAGATTCGTATCGTCGCGGTTTCCGTTTTTCGTGTTATTTCTGAGTTGTTGGCTATTTCTTTCCTTGGTTTCCCATTCGGTTGCCTTTGCCAGTGAACAACCGGAAGAAGCATTGTTTATCACTCGGTACGAGTTTGGCCCGCCTACCATTGAGCAGAAATCCATAGACGATTTTGCCTGTCATGCGTTTACAGTTGCAGATACAACTTGGCGAATGGAAAAAGCATTGACATTCACATCTTCCGTACCGGTATTTTATCGTTCGATTCAAGATATAGCACCAGCAGCCAAAGGCCACTTGTTTTTTGGATTGGATGCAAGCAACAATCTTTGTTTATTTGACGGAAAACCGGCACATCGCCGCATCCTTCGCCGCTTCGATCACTTGTCGCTTCCGGCGGTTCGCGCCAGTGTGCCAAAAGCAACGTATGAACAATTAAAACAGGGAATACCGATTCAAACCATTGATGAATATCGTTCCGTACTCTCTACATTTATTCGGTATTCAGACATGACATCGTAGACCTGAACCCTTCTCATTATGCTTAAGCAAAGTCCTGCTGCCAAATCAATCGGCTGACAGGACTTTTTCTTTATCGATTCCACTGGAATGCAAGACCCAACTCGATTGCTTTCGTCATGGAAGTAGCAAAGGAATGCTGCCAAACAGGGTTTGTTAATTTTTCTCGGTCAGAAGGGTTGGAAAGAAAACCAATCTCTAATAAAAAAACAGGGACATGCGCTGCACGCAAAATATAATAGGGTCCTGTTAATGGACGTTGTTTCGCAGTATAAAATGTATTGAGTGTATCTTGCAAAAAAGGTGCATACAGAGTGGAGAATGGTTGCTCGCGCTGATAAAAAACAAGCGCACCCGATGTGGAAGATGAGCCCGAGTGATTTACGTGCAAGCTGATTACCATGGATGCCGCATGTTCATGAAAAAAACGTACACGATTCAAAAGATCACTGCGATGCCGACTTTTTAAGGGGGTCGGATAGAGCTTGCTTGCATCTTTATCTTGATCACGCGTCATATATACAATGACATGATCCTTTTCGAGCTGCTTGGCGATATCTTTGCCGATCGAAAGGACAATATCTTTTTCAAGAATGCTGCCCGCAGTTGTACCGCTATCAATCCCGCCATGTCCAGGATCGATGACGATCACCGATGGCAATGTTTTGCCATAGGAAATCGCAGGTTCCCAAATCAGCGGCAAGGTCATAAACAAACATGCAAAGACAATGGTTTTTCTGGAAAGCAAAAGCGGTTGCCCCCTTTGTCCTAGGCAGTTGTTTTTCGTCTACATATAGTATGATTCGGTCTTGGAATGAATATGTATCACACAAAAACAAGGGTTTTTGGCATAAATGGCGAATCTAAGGTAACGACATACTCTTTAAAGGAGTCTAGGAAATGATTGCAAGCTTGCGCGGCGTGATTCAAAGTGCGGAATCGGACTGCATGGTAGTTGAAGTCTCTGGTGTCGGTTATCAAGTGTTTGTCATGAATACGGTTCTTCAACAATTTCATCAAGGGAATTCTATTTTTTTATATACCTATCAAGCAGTTCGCGAAGATGGAATCTTTTTATACGGGTTCTTGGAACGAATGGAGAAAGAGTTGTTTTTGTTGCTGCAAAATGTATCGGGCATCGGGCCGAAAGCATCCATGAATATATTGAATCACACATCGCCGGAAGATTTTATTCAGGCTGTTTTGGAAGAGGATCTTTCATTTCTGGTGGGACTTCCAGGAGTCGGTAAAAAAACGGCGCAGCGTTTTATCATTGAATTGAAAGACAAGGTAGAATGGCCTGCTTTAGGGAAGGCGAACCGATGGGAACCATCCGATTCAAAGTTGCATCCGGAATTTCTTCCGGATGTGGCCGATGCTTTATCCGCGTTGGGCTATAGCGAAAAAGAAGTCCGTGAAACATTAAAACAATTGCAACAAGAAGCAACTACAGAAACGAACGTGCAAGCATGGGTAAAAGCTGCCTTGCGGAAAATGGCAACTTAATAAGCAATTTGCAAGTTTGGGAGAGATGGTAGTGCAAGAGAGGATCATCGGAGGTCAATTTCAGCAGGAAGATGCTCCATTGGAAAGCTTGCGGCCTCAACGATTGGATGATTATATCGGACAAGCTGATGTAAAAGAAAACTTACGGGTATACATACAGGCTGCAAAAATGCGGCAAGAAGCTTTGGATCATGTGTTGTTATATGGTCCTCCCGGTCTCGGGAAAACCACGTTGGCAATGATTATCGCCAATGAATTAGGTGTTCGTTTGCGAATTACTTCGGGACCCGCCATTGAACGGACCGGAGATTTGGCAGCGATTCTGACTACTTTGGAGCCGGGTGATGTTTTGTTTATCGATGAGATTCATCGGCTTCATCGATCCGTCGAAGAGATTTTGTATTCTGCCATGGAAGATTATGCTTTGGATATAGTTGCAGGCAAAGGTCCGACCGCACGTTCTGTCCGCATCGATTTGCCGCCGTTTACACTTGTTGGCGCAACGACGCGGGCCGGTTCCTTATCTGCCCCGTTACGAGATCGTTTCGGTGTTGTCAGCCATTTGAATTACTATGAAATTCCTGATTTGCAAAACATCATTCAACGTGCTGCGTCCATTTTACATGTAGAACTGAATGCGGAAGGGTCCTATGAAATTGCTGCACGCAGTCGCGGAACTCCGCGAGTGGCAACGCGACTCCTGAAAAGGGTTCGGGATTTTGCACAGGTGAATTTTGAGCCTTGCATTGATGGCAGAGTAGCTTGCCAATCGCTGGAATGTATCGGCATCGATGAAAAGGGACTTGATGAGGTTGACCATAAATTATTGCGGGGAATCATTGAAATGTTTGCTGGCGGCCCAGTAGGGATTGATACAATTGCTGCTGCGATCGGAGAAGAAGCGGAAACGATTGAGGATGTATATGAACCGTATTTGCTGCAAATCGGCTTTTTGCAGCGAACATCTCGTGGACGGGTTGTCGCGGAAGCCGCATATTCTCATTTCGGCATTCCTTTTAGCGGCCGGTAAGATTCTAAAATAGGAGTCCCCATAAATAGTAAAGAGAGTACGAATCTTTATGATAAGCGGGGTGGAATGGATGAGTTTGTTTCCGTTCCGGCGCAAACAACAAACGAAAAACGATGAACTGTCTCTGGAACAATTGCTCGCAGATATACAAGCGGGTGATGAACAGGCTCGCGACGCGTTCATTCGTAAATACATCCCATTCGTGGCAAAAGTAGCATCACAATCATCCAAGAGATTTATTCGCCAAGGGGAGGACGATGAATTTAGTATTGCATTGTCCGCGTTTAATGAGGCGATCAATCGCTATGACCAAAGCAAGGGAGCCAATTTTTTAAGTTTTGCCGAAACGGTGATCAAACGCCGACTCATTGACTATTTTCGTTCAAAATCCAGCCGGAATCGGGATATACCGTTAACCGAGTTTGAAATTGAAGATGACGAGAAAAACGTGATCAATGTAGTCGAAGTACAAAAGTCAATTGATGAACATACCCGACAGAAGGAACAAATGGATCGGGCTGAAGAAATCTTGCGATATACGGAAGTATTGGCATCTTTTGACATACATTTTGAGGAATTGGTGGAATTATCGCCCAAACACAGCGATGCAAGGCAAAGCGCGATCGAGGTTGCGCGGGTCATTTCAGCAGACCCTTTGTTAATGAAACATTTGCATGAAAAAAAATCACTGCCTTTAAAACAGCTGCTGGAGCACGTCAAAGTAAGCAGGAAGACGATTGAAAGGCAACGGAAATACATTATTGCCATTGCACTAATTCTCTCCGGTGATTTTGAATTGCTCCAAGGATATATACGGTAAGGGGGGAAGAGTGGTATGAGATGTAAAGGCGTAATCATGAAACTGCATGAAGACTCCTGTTATGTACTTACAAACGACAGTCAATTTCTCGAAATTCCCCTTCCCCCAAATGTGCAGATTGGTCAGGAAATCGAATTTGACAGCGAACCACAGCTATTGACACATTCTCTTTTGCAGAAATCGTTTGCAAAAAAGCGGTGGATGCCGATTATGGGAATTGTTGCTTCTGTGCTTATTGCAATCGGTGTATGGCAAGGATATTCTGTGTTTCGGGCACCGCAAGCGTATGCATTTGTGACAGTCGATATCAATCCGAGTGTAGAATTTGTCGTGGATACACGGGGAAAAGTCATGCAACAGGACGGATTAAATGAGGATGGCAGTGCAATATTATCGAATCTTTCCACAGTACACCTGCCGATCCAGACTGCTGTTGAATCGTTATCCGCGAAAGCGCAGCAGGAAGGTTATTTAAAGCCGGATGGAGAAATATTGATAACCGCAGCTCCTGCAACAGATCAAGCAAATAATCAGTCTTTTCAGTCGATCCAAACATTGCAATCGAAGCTCGTTTCCAATCTTCAACAGATACTTTCGAATAAAAAGATTCACGTCAAAGTGCAAGGCATAATCGTGTCAAAGCAGGTGCGATCAGCTGCCCGCAAATACCATTTGTCTCCCGGAAAGTTTGCTTTATTTTTACAAGCGCAGTCGCAAGGACTTCCCGTAACTTTGGATGAAGTGCGAAAAGAACCGATTTCTAAAATTTTGGAGCAGCATAAAGAGCTATCCGGTTCGTTTGACAAGATGGATACAAAAACGATCGATTCACTCTTGGAAAAGTGGGATAAAAAATCGATAGAGAAGCCAAAACAAGCACTGCCAAAACAAGAATACAGACAAAACGGAAAGAACAATCAGGAGAACCATAAATTAAATACGGAGCATTCGATTACGCATGGTTCCGATCAAAGTTCCGGCCAACAACAACAAAAAGAAAAAGCGTTAGAAAAAGCGCTGCAGCAGAAACGCCAGTCTATAGACAAAGGGGATCAGAATTCATCAACGATGCATTCTGATTTTTCCACGCATGAAAGACAAAATCGAGTCACATCAAAGGAAAACAATGGTTTGCATCAGGAGCACCTTCCATCCAATCCGATCGAGAAAGTGGAAAAGGAAAAAGCGAAGGAAAAAGAACTGCAACAGATGCGGAGAAATGAACATCAGCGATTGCAGCACAAAGAGCATAACGATCAGTAAGGGTGAACACACAAGAGTGAACACTTGTATGAGAATAATTTACAAAATTGCCGAACATGCGGTATACTTCATTCGGGAAATTCCGAAACTGATATGAGAACGCGTGTTTCACAAAAAGACAAAAACTATGCATGCGGGAAGCAATTTGCTAGAGGAGTCATTTCACATATGATTGAAACTGAATTATCCGTTAATGATTTTGATTTTGATTTGCCGGAACATCTGATCGCACAGCATCCATTGGTCAATCGCAGCGATTCCCGATTAATGAAGGTCGACAGAAGAACCGGCGGGATCGAGCATCGTATTTTTTCAGATATTACAGGATATCTCAATACTGGAGATGTGCTTGTTTTAAATAATACCCGGGTCATTCCGGCCCGCTTGCATGGTACAAAAGAAGAAACGGGGGCGCATGTGGAGCTTTTGCTTCTGCATGAACGGGAACCTGATATATGGGAAGTGTTGGTTCGTCCAGGCAAGCGTCTGAAACCGGGTGCCCGTATTCAATTCGGGGATGGGCGGCTGCGTGCGGAAATCCTGGATATAACGGCGGACGGCGGGCGCAAGGTGCGTTTTTTCTACGAAGGGATTTTTTATGAAATTCTTGAGCAATTGGGCACAATGCCGCTGCCGCCGTATATTCGGGAACGGCTGGACGACCCGGAACGGTACCAGACAGTATTTGCAAGGCATCCGGGGTCAGCAGCAGCGCCAACTGCCGGATTGCATTTTACAGAGGAATTGTTGGAACAGCTTCAACAAAAAGGTGTGCGAATTGTCTATGTTACACTTCATGTGGGACTCGGTACATTTCGGCCCGTACAAGCAGCCAAAATAACGGAACATCATATGCATTCGGAATATTATCATATTTCACAGGAAACGGTAGATGTGATCCAATCTGCCAAGAAAGCGGGCAAACGTGTAATTGCTGTTGGCACGACAGCGACACGGACGTTGGAAACAGCCGCCCAATCAGGCGAATTAAAAGCGGCAAGCGGATGGACAGACATTTTTATATATCCTGGATACCAATTCCGTGTCATTGATGGTTTGATCACCAATTTTCATTTGCCGAAGTCTACATTGTTAATGCTTGTGAGCGCATTTACATCCAGGGAAATCATGCTGCGGGCGTATCGTGTGGCGGTGGAGCAAAACTATCGCTTCTTTAGCTTTGGCGATGCCATGTTTATTATTTAAATCGGGTCATTTCAATATGTTTGCAACAGCAATCGATAGACAGAAGAAAGGATCACAACATCAATGGCTGTAACGTACGAATTATTAAACACTTGTTCCTACAGCCGTGCGCGGCGCGGGCGTTTGCATACACCACATGGTGTGATTGAAACGCCTGTGTTCATGCCGGTAGGAACGCAAGCGACTGTGAAAACCATGAGTCCGGAAGAATTAAAAGAGATCGGTGCACAGATTATTCTCAGCAATACATATCATTTGTTTCTTCGGCCTGGCCATGAATTGATTCGGGAGGCCGGCGGATTGCATGGGTTTATGAACTGGGATCGGGCCATTTTGACGGATAGCGGCGGTTTTCAAGTATTCAGCTTAAGCAGTTTGCGAAAAATCAGTGAAGAAGGGGTAGAATTTCGTTCCCATTTAAGTGGCGAGAAGTTGTTTTTAAGTCCGGAAAAAGCCATAGAGATCGAAAATGCATTAGGCGCCGATATCATCATGGCATTTGACGAATGCCCTCCTTTTCCTGCTGCGAGGGAGTATTTAAAAGATTCGGCAGAGCGGACATTCCGCTGGTTGAAACGCTGCAAAGAAGCGCACCGAAGGCCCTATGACCAAGCGTTGTTCGGAATTGTACAAGGAGGAATGGAGAGGGATTTGCGGAGAGAAAGCGCAGAGCAAATTACATCCATTGACCTTCCGGGATATGCGATCGGAGGATTAAGTGTCGGCGAACCGAAACCGATCATGTATGAAGTGTTGGAGTATACGACGCCGCTTCTTCCCAAAGACAAGCCACGCTATTTGATGGGTGTCGGTTCACCCGACGATTTGTTTGAAGGGGTAGAGCGTGGAATCGATATGTTCGACTGTGTATTGCCGACGCGGATTGCGCGCAATGGCACTTGCATGACAAGTATCGGCAAGCTCGTCATCCGCAATGCACAGTATGCAAAAGATTTTTCCAAACTCGATCCCAACTGCAGTTGTTACACGTGTTCCAACTACTCCCGTGCGTATATTCGCCACTTGTTAAAAGCGGATGAAATTTTTGGATTGCGTTTGACAACCATTCACAATTTATACTTCTTGATTGAATTGATGAAAAAGATCCGCCAAGCAATTGAAGAAGACCGGTTTTTGCAATTTAAGAAAGATTTTTATACAAGTTACGGGTATAATTGATTTACCAATAGGAAAGGGGTTTGCTCAATGTCATCAACGGTTGTTCAATTTTTGCCACTGATTCTTTTATTTGTAGTATTTTATTTTATTTTAATTCGCCCGCAACAACGGAATCAAAAGAAACGCACGGCGATGCTTTCCACGTTGAAAAAAGGGGATCAGGTTGTCACCATCGGCGGTATTAACGGGACCATTACCGATATTGACGATGAGAAAGTTACTTTGCGCGTTTCTGAAACATCCCGAATCGTTTTTGAACGCTCTTCGATTTCATCTGTTAAAGTTCAAGCAAGTGAAAAATAATCGATGTTCGAAATGAAAGGAAAACCATAGCCTTTCACAAAGTAAAATTGTACATAATGGGTAAGCAGGCTGGATTCGGGCGTATGATTTCAATACTCCCGAATCCGGCCTTTTTCCATAATGTGAATCCCTCTGCATTAACGTTTTGTTTGAATCCCGATCATTCCGCCAAATCCCCCGATGCCTGTCATAATTGCCATCTGCAACAGATTGTGAACATTCAGATATTCCCCCCGATACAGCACAAATCCGATGATGGCGACCAGGATCATATAGACAAGTCCGGATAGTCCGCCGTAATACCAACCTTTTTCCGAGCTCTTTCTGGCTGCAGAGACGGCTCCCGCAATGACGGCAATCACATTGATGGTGTACGTAATAAAGGGCAGTTTGCCATCGGAAACAGCTGTCCATGTCAAAATGATGGATGCAAGCACCAATAGTATGAGAGTTGTGATGCAAGCTGTGATGATCCCTGCCACTAAAGGCGGATTGCGAAAATTTGAACTGCCTGAGCCAATGTTTTTACCTTCCAATTGAATCACTCCCGGTGCTGAATTTTGCTATATCCTATTCCAGAATGTGGACAAATATGAACAGCCTTTCATAAGAAATTGCCGAAACGGTCATACTAGCAGATGCAAGATCGGAGGGGGTTTTAGCCAATGGTTTTTTTGCATTTGTTTTGGAAGATCTTACTTGTCTATGTTTTTGTTTTACTTGGTTTGCGATTCATGGGAAAACGGGAAATTGGAAAATTATCGATCTTTGATCTCGTCATATCCATTATGATTGCAGAAGTATCCGCCTTTTCGTTGGAAGATAAGGAACTGGCCCTTGGAAAAGGATTATTTATTATTGGTTTTTTGGTGATCTTGCAAATAATCATGTCGTTTGTCTCATTAAAAAGCCAAAGAATCCGCGATTTAATCGAAGGACGCCCAACTGTTTTAATCGCAAATGGAAAAATCAACGACAGAGAAATGAAACGAACCCGTTACAGCATGGATGACCTTATGACACAGCTCCGAGAAAAAAATGTAATGGCGGTTGCGGATGTCGAGTTTGCTATTTTGGAAACATCAGGAAAACTCAGTGTGTTTCCGAAATCCGGAAAACGCTCTGTGACTGTTGAAGATATGAATCTGACGGTAGCCAAAACCAGCTTGCCGATCCCGTTAATTATTGATGGAAAAGTCATTCATGAGAATTTGCAAAAGATTGAACAAACTGCTTTGTGGCTGAATCAGGAGATCCAAAAACAAGGGTATGCAGATGTCAAAAAAATTTTTTATTGCAGCATCGACAATCAAGGGACGCTCTTTATCGACCCCAAGGATTCTTAAACTTGCTTGGGGATGGCGGGAGCACGCGCGCAAAGTGCGGGTTTGCGACCGTCTTGCAGCATTGCATATCAATTGGAGCAAGACGATCGACGCTGTTTCCGGCAACTCCGTGGGCACTCGTGCCCCTCTGCAACGAAGCGCTATCGACAAGGGTTCGACTTTCAACTTTATTTAGAAAATGGAACAAATCTTGAAATGCCAACCAAAAAGTGCCCGATCCGAGGGATTTTTCGCAACATATTGCGAGTGATCACGCCAAACATAAGCAATAGGAAAAAATAGCTGGAAAAACCGATAAAAATGCTGAAAATGACCGTATGGTTTGGTACATCGATACTTGAATCGCCGGTAATCTGCTTCATAACGGTTGCCATCAGAATGGTTGCCAGGATAATTTTTGCAGTATCAAACGGATCAATCTCAAATCCGATCATCTTGTTGACAGAGAAAAAATTCAGCCCTGTCGTGATCGCCACATCTGCTACAAGCGCCCATGCTACACCCAAAATTCCGTATTTTGGCTGACTTGCCAAAAAATAAATGATCAGAAGTTTTGCGGCAGATCCGACAAGGCCGTTTACCATGGCTAATCCGGCCCGGTTCAATCCTTGCAGAATGCCGTACAGGGGTGATTGCAGATATAAGAGAAACCCAACCGGGGCCATAATCGTCAAGATCGGTCCGACTTCCGGGGCATGAAACACCATGGTGCATAACTGTGTTGCATATACGGTCAAGACGACAGATGTCGGAAAACCGATTAAAGCCGTGATTCGAAACGTTTGATACAAACGGCGGCGTACCAGGCGGATTTTTCCTTCTGCAATCGCTTCTGAAATGGAGGGCACCAAAGTTACAGCCAGGGAATAGGTAAATACGGTTGGAAAGACAAGCAATGGAATCGCCATACCGGAATATTGCCCATACAATGTGGTTGCCATAACGGTTGTAAATCCGGCTGTCTGCAAGGAACGAGAGATCAGCATCGGCTCAATCGCATACGCGACGGTGCCGATGATCCGGTTACATGTGACAGGTATTGCCACTTCCAAAATGCTTTTTATGGTTTTCCGCAAAGGTTCGAGTTGATTTGCCGGGCCCATCGGCAACGATTGGATTCGCTGCCGAGTCAAATAGTACAGCCACATATACAAGAGACTCATCAGTTCTCCCAATACCATTCCAATCGCTGCGGCCGCAGCTGCATAAGCCAAACCGAATTTCCTGAAATAATGGGCCAATACCCAGACTGATGCGATTCGAACGGCTGTTTCGAGGATACTGGCAACTGCCGGCGGACTCATATTTTGCAATCCCTTAAAGTACCCGGATAAAATACTCGACAGCCCGATTATGGGAATTACCGGAATGATTGCGATCAAGCTGTAATATGCCCGGCTGTCCGTCAAATATGTTTTGGTAATCCAAGGACTTAAAAATACGAGCAGGACACTTCCAAGAATGGAAAAGATTCCGATGATTGCAAAAGAGCTCATGATCACACGCCGAATTCGTCTGCGATCACCTGCAACCATGGCTTCCGCCACAACTTTTGAAATCGCTACTGGAAGACCTGCCGTGACTACTGTCAGCACAAGGCTGATTAGGGGAAAAATCATTTGAAACAAGCCAATACCTTCTGCACCGATCAAACGTGTAAGGGCAATTTTGTAGACAAACCCCATGACACGGGTGATGAGTGATGCGGAGACTAATATAAAGGCACCTTTAAGGAATGATTGCTTACTCATGTAAGTGTAAGTTCACCTCCTGTATCAGTCATCACAGTTCCATTCATTTCAATTTATGCTTGGCCACCACAGAGTAGTCCAATGAAACAGACAAGTTTTAGAAACATGGGATGATATAGCAGGAAAATGCCGGTGAATGTGGAATGGGGATACGTTAGAGCGTGGTGAGGGGGACTTTTTGATGTCGGATCAGCATTCAGAAAAAAACGATCGTTTGCAGGATCAAGCAGTTGGATTACGCCGACAGCTTGTTGCTTCTACCGTGGAACAGGTGATGCAAGGGCAAATAACAGAGAATTTTCAGATGGATGAAGATAGCGGGAAGCAACAAGCTGAATTTGGTGATTTTAATAATAAAGAAGAAAAACAGCAACAGGAAGCAATGAGTATTGATGAGTTAAACAGACAGATTGAACTTCTATGCGATAGCAAGGCAGAAGAGTATCGCATGCTTGGTTATGAACAAGTCGTAGGAAAAGATATTTGGCGATGTGTTTCGAGCAAATATAAAAATGGATACCCGCTGCTGCATGTGGTTGTCAATGATATTCTCTCGCTGAAACCGGATAAATTTATGAACTGGTTAATGATGGAGGCGTATCGAGGATAGCATTGGGAATGGTGAAAAGATGTTGCGGTTTTGTCAACTTTTCGACATCCAAATTCAAAAATTGACACCTGAATTGGACAAGCCGTATACTAGAAAGGATTGAATTCTGCAAGGAGGAACCATTGTGGTCAGATGGAGTCGGTTTATTGCGTTTCTTTTGATCGTTGCAATCATCTTTGGAGTAACAGGTGCAACGACCAAGAAAATCTGGTCAAAGATTCCGCTTGGACTTGATTTGCGCGGCGGTTTCGATATTTTATATCAAATTCAACCAACGAAAGGCCAGACTGTTAACAGTGATGCACAGAAAGCGACGATTGCCGCCCTCGATGAGCGTCTTGCGGCCATGAATTATACGGATCCAGTGATTCAAGCGGAAGGTACGGATCGTGTGCGCGTACAGTTGGCGGGTGTGTTTGATCAAAAAGCTGTAAAATCTGCCTTGGTGGCAGAGGCGAAGCTTGAATTTCGTGCGCCCGATGACAAGACTGTTTTACTTACAGGCAAGGATTTGGTGAACAATGCAAAATATGAAACAGATCCTCAGACAAATGCCCCTGTTGTGGCAGTCGAATTTAAAGATCCGAAAAAATTTGCCGATATTACACAGAAATATTTGCAACAACCGATTGGCATCTGGCTGAATGACAAATTGCTCAGCAAACCAACTGTGCAAACGGTGATTGCGAACGGGAAAGCGACAATTACCGGTATGTCTTCACCGCAAGAAGCCATCAAGCTGGCACAGCTTCTCAATGCCGGTGCATTGCCATTTCCTTTAAAACAATTATCATCGACAACGGTTGGACCAAGCCTCGGAGAATCGGCGCTGCATTCTACATTGGTCGCAGGTCTAATCGGCATTGCGTTAATCTTTTTATTTATGATCGTCATGTATCGAATTCCAGGGTTGATTGCCGATTGTGCGCTTGTTGCCTATATGTTTCTGATTCTGGCAACCTTCGCCGGCATGCATCTCACATTGACATTGCCAGGTCTTGCAGCACTCGTGTTAGGTGTCGGGATGGCTGTGGATGCGAATATCATTACGTATGAACGGATTAAAGACGAACTCCGAAATGGAAAATCGATTTTGTCTGCATCCATCTCCGGATCGAGGCGCGCGTTGCGGACGATTCTGGACTCCAACGTAACGACTTTAATTGCAGGTATCGTGATGTATTACTATGGAACGGGTGCGATTAAATCATTTGCGGAAGCATTGATAGCAGGGATTGTCGTAAGCTTGATTACTGCCGTTTTCCTAAGCCGATTGATGCTGATGTTGTTCATGCGATCAAATCTCATTAAAAATATCAAGTGGATATTTAGCGGGAAAGGAGTGCAGACAAAATGAAGTTTGAAATTGTCCGCAATCGCAAATGGTTTTTCCTGCTCTCCGGTTTGATCACAGTCGCAGGGATTATCGTCATGTTGTTGTTCGGTTTGAATTTGGGCACAGATTTCGTCGCGGGTACGCGGGTTCAGGTAGACTTGAATCAAACGTTTCAGGAATCACAAGTATTAAATATTTTCAAGGGTTTGGGATATAAAGTAAGTGCCAACGATATCACGACGGCTGGCACCGATCAGCATACGGCAGTGATTCGCTTGCGTGAAACGATTTCGACGGATCAGGAAAACAAGATCGACGATGCGCTGAAAAAGCAGTTCCCTCATGAAAAAGGCACACAAGTAGATACGGTATCGCCGATTGTGGCGAAAGAACTCTCCAAAAATGCCTTTTATGCAGTATTGTTCGCATCTGTCGGTATTGTCATCTATGTAGCGATTCGATTTGAGTACCGATTTGGCGTTTCCGGGATTATCGCATTGTTGCATGACGCATTTATCGTCATATCCGTTTTTGCATTATTGCGCCTGGAAGTGGATATACCTTTTATTGCAGCAGTTTTGACAATTGTCGGTTATTCAATCAATGATACGATCGTCATTTTTGACCGTATTCGAGAAAATCTGAAAAACCAAAAAGTGAAAACATTATCCGAATTGGAAACGCTGGTGAACCATAGTCTGTGGCAAACGATGACGCGTTCCATCAATACGGTTTTAACGGTTATCTTTGCGGATGCGATGTTGTTTTTCTTTGGCGGCACCAGCATTCATAACTTTACATTTGCACTTTTGGTCGGTTTGATAAGCGGTGCGTATTCTTCCATTTTTATTGCCAGCCCGATCTGGGTAGTATGGCGCAGCAGAAGTTTGAAAAAGCAATCCTAGAACAGATGGTTCATGTACGGGCTCTTCTCTTTTACCTCGAACGAAGTATCGGAATACGATGGGAAAGAGGAGAGTCTCTTTGTTTCCTGAATGTTTTTATCCCACAAGGGGATAAGTCTCCCTAGGTGCTAAAGCACCAAGTTCGGCTTTACCCCATAGGGATAAGTCTCCCTAGGTGCTGAAGCACCAAGTTCGGCTTTATATATTTTCGCGGGATTTTGGAGTGATTGTAGTGTCAACGGCTTTAAAACGGTGGGTATTTGATTCCATTGACGAACATGAAGTACGAGAATTTGCCCAATCTTTAGATATCTCCCCTGTACTTGCGCGTATGCTGATCCGCAGAAATATAAAAACCGTTGCACATGCGGAACGCTTTCTATCCCCGGATCGTTCCCAAGTGTATGATCCGTTTTTGATGAAAGACATGGAAATCGTAGTGCAGCGCATTCAACTTGCCATTGAAAGGCAAGAGAAAATTTTGGTGTACGGTGATTATGACGTAGATGGGGCGACAAGCACTGCCATTGCTTATCTGCTTTTGAAGGATCTAGGGGCGGATGTAGACACATATATTCCCGATCGTTTTTCGGAAGGGTATGGTCTGAATGAACCTGCCATTCTACAGGCGGCTAGTAAAGGATACACTCTTTTGCTAACTGTGGACAACGGTATTGCGGCTATTCATGAGTGCAAGCTTGCCAAAGAATTGGGTATCGATCTGATCATCACTGACCATCATCAACCTCCGGCCCAATTGCCGGAAGCTTACGGTATTCTAAATCCCAAGCAACCGGGATGTGCCTATCCGGACAAAATGCTTGCAGGCGCTGGAATCGTATGGAAATTGGCGCATGCATTGCTCGGTGTATTTCCCGAGCAATATATTGATTTGGCAGCATTAGGAACGATTGCAGATTTGGCGCCTCTAGTGGATGAAAATCGTCTGATTGCCTTTTTTGGTTTAAAACGTTTGAACCACATAAAGCGAGCGGGCATACAAGCATTGTTGGATGTATCGGGGCTTACGGAACAAACGATCACGGCCGGTCATATTGGATTTACAATCGGTCCGCGGATTAATGCCAGCGGGCGTCTGGATTCTGCCATGCACGCTTTCGAGTTGCTGACAACGGATCACTTGCATCGTGCCCTGGAGCTCGCAGATTTTTTGAATGAAACAAATCGGGAACGACAAGAATTATGTGAGGAAATATTTGAGCAGGCAAAAGAAATGATCGTAAACCATCCGGAGTGGCTGGACCAGCATGTTTTGGTGGTTGCAGGCGAAAATTGGAATGCCGGAGTCGTCGGCATAGTAGCTTCTCGCCTCGTTGAACACTATTACAAACCGACAGTCGTTCTTTCCATTCATGGCGACGAAGCGAAAGGCTCTGCCCGAAGTGTGGATGGTTTCGACTTGTACCTGGCGTTAGACAATTGTTCCCATTTGTTTTCTCATTTTGGCGGGCACACGATGGCTGCAGGGCTGACATTGCCAAGAGAAAACATCGAGGGATTCAGGCGACAGTTTGCACAAGTCGCGAACAGTATGTGGCTCTCCGAATGGGATCGTCCCAAACTCCAAATTGATGGAACTTTGCAGCTCACCGATACTTCGTTACAGCTGCTCGCAGCAATTGCACGTATGGAACCTTTTGGATTGGGAAACCCAAAACCGCGATTTCACTTTTCCGCTTTGCAAATCGAGCAGATTCGATCTGTCGGCAGGGATAGCAGTCACCTGCAATTTCGGTTCAGAGAGCAAGATTTGACAATATCGGGAATTGCTTTTCGGCGAGGAGAAGAAGAACAATCATTAATCGGCGTTGACTCGTTGGATGTCGTAGCAGAACTTTCGTTAAATGAATGGAATGGGAAAAAACATATACAATTGATTATCAATGATTGGGCAACCCCACAGGCGGGGGGGATTGTTGCAAATACCATAGCAGAGGTTGCGGCTGCATCTGAAATCGAGAGCGCTGCTTTTTCTGGCAATCAGCCCCTCGTTGTGGATCTGCGTGAACAAGTCATGGCAATGGGCTTAGAGTCGAGTTTCCAAAAATTCCAACCCCCCCCTTCTTCCATGGCGTTTGTCGTGTTTCATAAAGGAATGTATCTATATTATCAACATGTGTTCCAGCGGTATTTGCAGGCAAATCCGGACGCCGGCATCTGGCAAGTGGATGCAGATGGAAATGTTCAGTTTCTCGCCGGTAATTCTCAAGCAAAGGAACATGCGGCACTGATTGATTACCCAATAAAAATGGATCAGTATCGAATGTTTTTGCAGGAATGGAAACCTGCTGTGTTATACTTAATGCAGGGTGTCGAAGCACAAGAAATTGTTGTGAAACAATGTGAGCGTTGGCTGCCGGAGCGTGAACAATTTGCGGCTGTGTATCGTTTGTTGCAAGTGCAGCACCCGGTTGATTTCCAAACATTGCTTTTGCAGTGGCAGGAGTTGGAAGATCCTGCGACAGCTTCCAAACAGGCATTGAGTGCAATTATACAGGTGTTTCAGGAATTGGGATTTATCACTGAATCGGATCAAGGGTATCAACGGATTCCGCAAGTGGTAAAAAAGCAGCTTTCCGATTCGCCGATGTATCAGTTGCGCCTTGCAAAAGTACAGGAGTATCAAGCAGCTGTTCATTATTTTAAAGATTCCTCAGCATTTTAACTATACAATCCTAACAGGAGCAAAATCCTAAAATATAGTACATTTTGCAGAATTTGCACAGATTTGGAAGGAGTCAAAGGATGAATTTTAAAGAATATATTCGGGTCGTCGAAAATTTCCCGGAGCAAGGGATTCGCTTCAAAGATATTTCGACTTTATTGAAAGAAGGAACCGTATACAAAGCGGCAATTGATTCTCTTGCCGAAGCATGCAAAGGCAAACAGGTGGATATCGTCGTCGGACCGGAAGCGCGCGGGTTTGTTGTCGGCGCACCCCTTGCTTATACATTGGGCTGCGGATTTGTTCCCGTTCGCAAGCCAGGCAAACTTCCCGCTGCGACGATTCAGGCAAGCTATACATTGGAATATGGGAAAGATGCGTTAGAAATTCATGAAGATGCGATTCAACCAGGTCAAAAAGTTGTCATTGCAGATGATTTGCTGGCAACCGGCGGTACGATTTCCACAACCATTCAATTAATAGAAAAGCTAGGCGGACAAGTAGTCGGTGTATTATTCATGATTGAATTATCTTATCTCAATGGTCGGGAGAAGTTGGCGAACTATGACGTCCACTCACTTATCCAATACTGATTTATTTGGACATGACGATCCTACAGGAATTGAACGCCTATGTGAAAAGGTTTTGCAATTTGCAACACCCGCCGATGTAGAATTTATCCGCCGTGCATACGACTACGCATACCGTGCGCATGTTGGGCAAAAGCGCCATTCCGGTGAAGATTATATCGTTCATCCGGTAGCAGTTGCCGATATCCTCGCAGATTTTGAATTGGATATGGTCACATTGGCGGCTGCTTTGCTGCACGATGTAGTTGAAGATACGAATGTAACAGATGAAGAAATCGGAAAACAATTTGGCAGTGAAGTCGCTTTGCTGGTCGACGGAGTCACAAAGCTTGAACGGATCAAGTTTGCTTCCAAAGAAGAGCAGCAGGCAGAAAATTTTCGGAAGCTTTTTTTGGCGATGGCAAAAGACATTCGCGTGGTTTTGATCAAATTGGCGGACCGTTTGCACAATATGCGGACAATGCGGCAGGAACCGCCGGAAAAGCAAGCACGTGTTGCGAAAGAAACGCTGGAGATATTTGCGCCGCTTGCTCATCGTCTGGGGATTTCGAAGATCAAGTGGGAGTTGGAAGACACGGCGCTGCGGTATCTGAATCCCCAACAATACTATCGAATTGTCAATCTGATGGCAAAAAAGCGGCGGGAAAGAGAAGCATATGTGCAACAAGTCATCGATACGCTGCACGATCGTTTTGCCGAATTGAACATTAAAGCTGACTTATCCGGGCGTCCCAAACACATTTACAGCATTTATCGAAAAATGGCGCTGCAACACAAAGAATTTAATGAGATCTATGATTTGTTGGCAGTTCGAGTAATCGTAGAGAATATCAAAGACTGTTATGCCATTTTGGGGATTGTTCATACGCTGTGGAAACCGATGCCTGGGCGTTTTAAAGATTACATTGCCATGCCCAAAGCAAATATGTATCAAAGTCTGCATACCACCGTAATCGGCCCGAAAGGTGAACCATTGGAAATCCAGATTCGAACATGGGAAATGCATCGCACAGCCGAATATGGGATTGCCGCACACTGGCTGTACAAAGAAGGCGGTGGCAAAGCAGTCGGCTCCTTTGCAAAAAAGTTGGCGTGGTTCCGGGAAATTGTGGAATGGCAGCAGGATTTTAAAGATGCCCAGGAATTTATGGAGACGCTGAAGATCGATCTTTTTTCTGATGAGGTCTTTGTTTTTACGCCCAAAGGCGATGTGATCGATTTGCCGGCCGGTTCGGTACCCATCGATTTTGCCTATCGCATCCATACGGATATCGGGAATCGCTGCATCGGTGCAAAAGTGAATGGAGTCATTGTTCCTCTTGACTATAAATTGAATACAGGAGATATCGTACAAGTACTGACATCCAAGCACAGCTATGGACCCAGTCGCGATTGGATCAAAATTGTAAAATCTTCACAAGCCAAAAGCAAGATCCGCCAATGGTTTAAAAATCAGAAGCGGGAAGAAAACATTGCCAAAGGACATGAGCTTTTAGAAAAAGAAATTGCCAAGCATAAACTGGAAATTCATGAAGTTTTAACACCCAATATCGGGGAAGTCATGCAGAAATTCAATTTTTCAAAAGAAGAAGACTTGTATGCGGCGATCGGCTACGGTGCAGTGAGTCCTGTTCAAGTAGTCACGCGTTTATTGGAGAAATATAAGAAGTCCTTGCCGCAGGAAGCAGCAATTCCGGAAATCAAAGAGCATAAGAAAAAACCTCGGACAAGCACTGGCGTCCGGGTCAAAGATATCGACAATGTATTGATCCGTTTTTCCCGCTGCTGCAGTCCTGTCCCTGGGGATGAAATCGTCGGTTTTGTCACTCGCGGCCGTGGTGTTTCCATTCACCGCAAAGATTGCTCCAATATTCCCGCATCTGACGATGAAAGCAATCGTTTGTTGGAAGTCGAGTGGGAAAATGCGCCGGAGCATTCGTATCATGTGGATATTGAAGTGACTGGTTTGGACCGGCGCGGCTTAATCAATGAAGTGATGATGGGTGTGGCGGAGACCAAGACAGACATTACTGCCGTGAATGCGCGAACCGACCGCAAGAAGATTGCTGTTATCGAACTGGGCATCAATATACGCAATCTCGATCATCTGCACTCTGTAGTTGAACGCATCAAGCGAATCAAGGATATCTATACAGTCCGCCGGATTATGCAATAGCGTAACCGGCTTTTTGTTTCAACATATACGCGCGCGATATACGTGCGCGTCCAGACGCAGGATTGCACCAATTGCCAGTCAAATATAAAATAGTTGCGACTCATTTCAAATAGGAGGGTGTGCGATGCGAGTCGTTGTGCAACGTGTTCGCTATGGAAGGGTACGAGTCGAAGACAGAATTGTCGGTGAGATCAAGAGCGGCTTTGTCTTGCTTGTGGGTGTTACACATGAAGATACGGAACAGGATGCCGTGTATCTGGCCGAAAAAATCGTAGGTTTGCGTGTTTTTGAAGATGGAAATCAAAAAATGAATCTGGGGATTCTGGAAGCAGGGGGTTCTATTTTAAGCATTTCTCAATTTACACTGTATGGCGATTGCAGAAAGGGAAGACGGCCGAATTTTATGGATGCGGCAAGGCCGGAGCAGGCGCTAAGGATCTATGAGCGGCTCAATCAAGAGTTTGAAAGGCTTGGAGTAACTGTAGAGACGGGGGCGTTTGGCGCAATGATGGATGTCGAATTGGCCAACGACGGTCCTGTTACTTTGTTATTGGATTCAAAACGGGTGTTTTAAATCATTGCATACCGGAAAGAGGTGTTCAGACATGTTGATTGAATCGTTTGTCTTGAATGATTTGGGAACCAATTGTTATGTTGTCGCTGCACATGAAGGCGGCCCATGTGCAGTCATCGATCCATGCGCTGTTGATATGAGTCCGGTTTTCCAATATATTGAGCAATATAACCTTACGATTACACATATTATCAATACACATTGGCACGGCGATCATGTAGCCGGCAATGAAGCGATTCGCGATGCATCTGCGGCTCCTGTGTACATGCACGAAATCGATGCTGCCTATCTGCCCCAAGCCGAGAAGCAATTGTGGTTTTTTCTCGGAGTCAAGCAACACTTGCGCCCCGTGGATTGCAAAGTCCGGGAAGGAGACAAAATCCAAGTCGGAGATTTGACATTTGAAGTGATTCATACGCCAGGGCATTCTGCCGGTGGAATGACGCTTGCTGTCGACGGATGTTTATTTACAGGGGATACGCTGATGGCTGGCACAATTGGCAGGACCGATTTGCCAGGGGGGAGTTTTGCTGATATCATGCATTCCATTCAGGAGAAAATTTTAGCGTATCCGGACGAAACGGTGATTTATCCAGGTCATGGAGGGTCATCCACATTGGCGGAAGAAAAAATGTTGAATCCATTTTTGCAAATGTGATCGGGAATAGGCACGTTCTGGGCATTTGCAACGTATAGTATAGAAACTGGTTTTCCGTGTTCACAAAATCCTGTTTTTTGTACTGGCTCTCGACTCGGATAGGAGGCGGCAGACATTGGTTCATGCACATAAAATCCGCATGAAAGGTGCGCATGTTCAAATTGTATTGACAGATGAAATCCGCGCTCGTTTATTGGAACTTCTGCATGGCACGACCGATTGCATCGTATTGGATGAAGTGATGATAAGAAGCATCCGGATCCATAAAGTCTACTCCTCCGGAGTAAAATATGCCGAGGCAAAGTATGATCACATCAAAGTGGACAGCATTCGCGTCGATCATGTTCCACCGTACCATATTCCATTGCGTTAAGATTTTCGAGAAGAGGGAATCTTTCTATGCGTTGGATGACAAAATATTCTCTTTCTATTATTCAATGGTACCAACGGGACATATCGCCAAGATATGGACGCCGTTGCCGTTTTGAGCCGACTTGTTCCCAATATGCAAAAATTGCTTTTGAAAAGTATGGATTTTGGAGAGGATGTTGGCTGACATTTGGGAGATTGCGCAGGTGCCATCATCGCTATATCGGAAGTAAAGTCGATTTTCCATAATGTTTGACTCGAAGAATCGAATCGCTAGTTTCAGAAAGTGTGGCGATGTGGATGTCGGTGATTCAAATGGAATGTACATGCGAATCCTGCAACCAGGAATGGTTTTACTTGCCGTTTGAAGAGATGCGTATGGTGATGGCTGATATTATCCGAATCCGCATACGGGAACTTGGTTGGCGGGAACAGCATCGGTACTTTGGCCGTCCCTTTGTTCCCGGATGCCGCGGATGTGTGCCAGGCTGCGCATGTTTGGAAGGCTTTGCATGCGGGGAAGCATGCGGCAAGCTTACATGCTGCCGCCCGGGTTGTTTGCCCGGCTGCGGAGTTTTGGGCATCGCAATGACAACCGGCCCCTTGAGTCAATGGATCCATACATTGACTCAGATCTACCAAATCAAACATATGCCGACGATTTACCGGTCATGTCCGAAATGTGGAAGCGGATGGTTTAAAAAAGTGATCGCCGTATATGAGGATGATGGAAAAAAACGCTATGAACAATCGGTAAGCTGGCAATTGCCAGTGTTGAATTTTGTCCACGCAAATCCTGCCGTTTTTTAAAGTGAAACTTAGGGATGGTCCAGGTGCTGTGCGCCACTGTACTATCTTCATCTGCGAACGGGCTGTGGGGCTGTACTTTGGGGCTGTATAGGTCCAAGCCCGTTCCATGCTTATAATGTAATTGCAAAGGAATTGCAAGTTGCACCGGATTTTTACTGTTTCGTTTCGAATGTTTTGCAGCATGTCGATTCACAAAATGACACAGGTGTCGTTCCAGACTCTGCTACAATCATGTCTGCCTGACTTGCATCGATGGAATTGGGATATATCGTTCCGATCTGATCGCTTGTTACGAGAATTTTGTCCGCATTGCAGACATTTCCATTTCCCCAATACTTACAATTGCTTACCGTACATACGACTTGTACATATGGCATCTACGATCCCCCCTCTCCATACAATTTCCAAGCGAAAGATGTTTATGCAAAGCTGCTTTTAAATGAAACAAAATGTCTGGCCTTTCACCAGAAAACGTCCCACGATTTGTAAAGATATGCAATATATAGGACAGGAATAGTCAAACAAATATTTTTGGCTGATTTTCTCACCAGTATTCTTCGTTGTCAATAAAATGAAGTAACTATGCTTGATTTTGTACCAATCGATTTAGTAAAAAGAAGCGCAATACATGCCATAAAAGTTTTTGAAATGAGGTGAAGGTATGGCAAATGCATGGGATGGCACACATCTCTGGATTTGGTATGCAAACAAGATTGATAACGGCGATTTGAACACAATGCTGGCACAAGCAAAATCTTTAGGCATTACCGGAGTGATTATCAAGTTTGCCGATGGCAACTTGGTAAACGATCCTGTCAGCCAGGGATTTTTATCCCAGTTTAAAGCACTTGTCGGACCATTTAAGTCTGCCGGATTTCGGGTTGGCGGATGGATCTATCAATATTTGACAGATGCAGGCGGCGAGGCAGATGCATGTGCACAGGCGATTGCAGCAGGTGCGGATTGGATTGTCTTGGATGCAGAAACGGATGTTTATGGAAAAAATGCACAGGTTCAGGCATTCGGCCAACAATTGCGTCAGCAGTACCCGAACATACCTATTGGATTGTCTTCATTTGCGATCAGCAACTATCATTCACAAGTACCGTTTTCGGAATATGCAGCGTTTGTCGATGTCATGATGCCGCAAGTATATTGGGGAGAAATAGGCTGGGATGTCGGTGTGGCATTTCAGGCATCGATTGCAAGTTATCAGCCATTTGGAAAACCAATTGCACCGACAGGGCAAGCGTATGGCAGCGTTACACCCGCAGATATGGCGCGGTTTGTGGATTTGGCAAAAAATGCAAAGGAGAGCGGAATCTCTTGGTGGGACTGGCAGGAGGCTTCGGCACAGCAATTGACGGCAATCGCAGATCATTTGCTCACACCCTCCAATCGGACAAATTCGAGCAATCAGATCGCACAGGATGTTGCAAATTCCTCCTGGTATGCCAAAGCTGTTCAATATGTGCTTGCACAAGGGCTTATGACGGTCGATGCCAATGGAGATTTTCTGCCGGATCAACCGGCCACCCGCGCTCAATTGGCGCAAGTGCTATACAATGAGTCTCTCAAGCAAAAGCAACCGGCAAGTTCACCTACAGGGACAACAGGGACAACAGGGACAACAGGGACAACAGGGACAAAGGAAATTGCGAAAGACGTTTCCGGCAGTGACTGGTTTGCTCCTGCTGTACAGTACGTACTCGCAAAAGGACTTATGCATGTGGATTCAAACGGCAATTTTGATCCCAATTCCCCACTCACACGGGCACAATTGGCACAAGTCCTTTTCACTGAACACCAACCCGCCGGCTAATCGCAACATTTCATGAAAATGCGTTCATGAAAATGTCTTTTATTGAAATGCCGCACCAAACTGCACGGTTGCATATGTGTTCATCAAGCAGGGAAAGGAGATCAGGTATTGTGAAAGAGTTTATCAATTCACAACTTGGAGTTTACATCAGCATGATCGTGCTGTATCTGCTCGCAGCGATTGCGCTCCGCGTCATTCATTCAGGCATCAAGCGGATTGAAACATGGGCAACAAATCATATGTCGCAGCAAGATGCAGTAAAAGTAAATGATTTATTGGATATGATCGATCATTTGGCTGAAACGGCCGTTCAAGATGCCAATTCTCGCATGGTGATCGATCTGAAATCACATGACTTGTTTACAAAAGCAACTGCAGACAGTGTGAAACAGGCGGTAGTAGCTGACGTTATGAAAAATTTGGGACCCTTGCAAGACAAAGCGATTACATCATTGGGCCCGCTTGAATCGATCATTTCACAAGCCGTGGAAAAATATGTACTCCATCATAAACCGCTAGTCAATCAGTACGTGCAAAACGCAAAGGGGAAATCGACAGACACCACGCAACGAAAGTCCCCTTCGCCCGAATATTCTCCGGTACAAACCGCATGACACGATGATAAATAGAACGAATGGTCAGCCGGATGTTTTCTGGCTGACCTCATCATACAAAATACAGGCTGCATTTGTTGCAAGAGGGTCTTAGAGCAGAATGGTTATATAGGTAAATGCGGATAGCAGAATAGAAGCGAAAAACATGGCAAGCAGAGGTTTGAACGCTTTTGTGCGCAATACTTGCAAGCTGACATTCAGCCCGAGACCAACCATTGCAGCAGTTAAAAGGAACGAACTAAAATCGCCGAGATGCTGCATGACAGGTTTAGGAATCGGCAAATACGTTCCCAGGATACTTGTTACGACAAAACCGACCAAGAACCAGGGAAACTCCACTTTTGCTTGTTCGCTGCCGGAACCCTTGCGTTTCATCCAAGCCGTCAAGATAAAACTGAGCGGCACGAGCAAAAGAACACGACCGAGCTTTGCCAACAATGCGATCGCCAGCGCCTGTTGTCCGACTGGTGCCGCCGCCGCCGCCACATGTGCGATTTCATGCAGACTGATTCCGGACCAAATACCATATTGAAGCGGTTTCAGATGCAAATATGGGAAAAGAATCGTATACACGATCGTAAAGATGGTTCCCATCAGTGCTATGATACCGACGGTGATGGCAGTATCTTCCCCTTTGGCTTTCAAGATCGGCGATACGGCAGCGATGGCAGCCGCACCACAAACGCCGGTGCCTATACCCAACAGCAATGACATGGATCGATCTGCTTTTAGCAGTCGGGCAAACAACATCGTAAATCCGATGGCAAACACAATCGTTATTGCATCTCTGGCAAGCAATCCCAATCCATTGTGGAGAATCGTATCAATATTTAATTTAAATCCAAACAATACAATCGCATAGCGCAATATTTTTTTGGCAGAAAACTGAATCCCTGACTGGATTGCCTCGGGATATCCAAAAAACTGGCGATAGACGACTGCGATCAAAATCGCGGTAACCATCGAACCAAGCCGATCGAAAAACGGCAAACCTGCTAAACTCATGCCAATGGCCGCAATCACACATGTAAAAGCAATCCCTCCAAACCATTTCCAATTGATCCGCTTTTTGGAGAAGAGAAGCTGAAAGCTGACTGCCTGTGCCTGTAATGAACTATCCGAATCACTTTTCATTCGAATCACTCGTTTCCGTATCATTTAGTATTTCTTATATCTTTTACGATACTAGAAGCGAATGATAAAGAAAAATTCGATGATTTTATGATTTCCATAAATGTTTGTAATTATTGCTAAATCAAAGTTGAATACTAGGAATTTGAATTGTTTTTGTTGGATTTTGCAGGATATGGTATGCTTATACAAGTGATTTTCAAGAAAAAGTAGGGACTTTTGATGGGAAACTATTTAGCATTGATTGATCTTGGATCGAATACGGCCCGTTTGGTCATTTATTACGATGATGGACAAGGGGTGATCCGGGAAGAAGATAATGTCAAACGCACATTGCGTTTGATCTCCTATCTCGATGAGAACCGGCGAATTACCACAACCGGATTTGAAAAAACATTGGAATGCATGCACCAATTTAAAGATGTTTGCACCGCTTGGAACATTCAACACATTGTCGGTGTGGCAACTGCTGCCGTTCGCCAAGCGCAAAATGGCCATGAGCTGCTGCAGGCAATTGAGGATGCTACGGGCATTTCAATACGCCTTTTGTCTGGTGAGGAAGAAGCACATTACGGGTATTTGGCTGTTGTTAACAGTATGAATGTGGAAGATGCGATTACAGTGGACATCGGGGGCGGCAGTACGGAGTTGACCAGAATTTCCCAACGCCGATGTGTGGGAAGAATCAGTTTGCCCTTTGGAGCTGTTTCGCTGACACAATGGTTTCTGAATGATTCTGGCATCCCGCCGGCAAACGATTGGAAGCGTCTGTTTGATTATTTGAAGCAACAATTCGGTTCTATCGATTGGTTAGAAAGACAACGCTGTCCTGTGATCGCGATGGGGGGTACGGCGCGCAATCTGGCAAAGATCGTGCAACGACAGAGCCAATATTCCCTTTCCAGTCTGCATCACTACGAAATACAGCGCAAAGATATAGATTCTGTCTTTACTTCTTTATCACAATTGAGTATTGAACAGCGAAAGCAAGTCCCGGGACTTGCAAAAGACCGTGCGGATGTTATCGTATCCGGAATTGCCGTGTTTCGCGCACTGCTCGAAGCCGCTCAAAGCGACACGCTGATTACGAGCAATAAAGGCTTGCGGGACGGCATATTGTTTGAGCAAGTGCTGCAAAAAGAAAATCGTTCACGAATTGATGACGTAGCGATGCATAGCGTTGGCCAACTGATGCGGCGATATCGAGTGAATATTCCGCATGCCAATCATGTGCGTTTCCTTGCCATGCAATTATTTGATGATATGAAACAATTGCAATTGATTCCATACGGCAATTTTGAACGAAGAATTCTTGAAATTGCATCATTGCTGCATAATATAGGATTAGCCATCAATGTATATGAAACTTCACAGCATACGTTTTATATGTTGTCAAATATCCTTATATTAGGACTTACACATCGCGAGCGGATTTTGATTGCGACGGTCGCTGCATATAAAAATCAAAAACAGTTTCAAAAACAACTGGCTCAATTTCCCGATATTCTTCGCAAAGAAGATAAGCAAATAGTTGAAAAGCTCGGGCATATCGTCTTATTGGCGAGAATATTGGATCGCTCCATGACGCAACAGATCAAATCCGTTCGAATCAAAGAAAAAAACAAGCAGCTGGTTATAGAATGTTATTCTGCAGAAGAGAATTTAATGGAGTTTTCATTTATTCCAGAGATGTTGGAGAAGCTGTCAAAACTTTGGAAACTATCGTTTCAATACAAGGTTGTCGGGGAGAGGAAACGTGCATTATGATCGATTTTCAGTTACCCATGTATTATATCAATCGTGAATTGAGTTGGCTTTCTTTCAATGAACGTGTATTGGAAGAAGCCCTTGATGCGGAACATCCATTGTTGGAACGGCTGAAGTTTCTATCCATTACTTGCTCCAATCTGGATGAGTTTTTTATGGTTCGCGTGGCCGGCTTGAAAGACCAACTCAAGGCGGGGTTTCAAACCCCCGAGAATAAAACGCAAATGACGCCGCAGGAACAGTTATCCGCGATTTCGGAACGTACACATCGGCTCGTGATACATATATACAACGTTTTATCAGCAAGTATCATACCGGAACTAAAGGGGTCCGGCATACAATTTTTGCAGGCTGACGAATTGTCGGCAAACCAGATGGCGTTTATTGAAGAATATTACCATCATCATATTTATCCGGTATTAACACCCCTGGGAGTAGATGCAAGCAGACCCTTTCCGATGATTTTAAACCGCAGTTTGAATCTTGCAGTTCTTCTGGAAAATGAAAAACATCCGCAAGAGCCGAATCAACTGTTTGCCGTCGTACAAGTGCCTTCTGTGCTTCCACGCTCCATTCAACTGCCGTCAGAAGTAGGAATATGCCAATACATTTTATTGGAACATGTGATTTGTAAATATATGCAAACATTGTTTCAAGGAAATCGGATTGTTTCTGTCAGTCCATTTCGGATTACCCGCAATGTCGACTTGATTTTCGAAGTGGAAGATGATGATGACCTGCTCGAGGCGATTGAAAAAGAGTTGAAAAAGCGGCGGAAAGGGGATGCCGTCCGGATTGAAGTCGACCAATCCATGCCGGATATACTGATTGATACATTAAAAGACTGGCTGGAGTTGGAAGATGTAGATATTTATCGCATTGAAGGGCCGATTGATCTAACCTTTTTTATTGGATTTGTCAATACAATAAAAGGGTTTCAGCATTTGAAATATAACGAAATCAAACCAAATCCGCCAAAAGACTTAATCGGTGAAAGCGGAATTTTTGAAGCGATTGCCAAAAAGGACATCCTGTTGCATCATCCGTATGAATCCTTTGAACCGGTGATACATTTTATCCGCCAAGCAGCCGAAGACCCGAATGTATTGGCCATCAAACAGACGTTATATCGCGTCGGCGGCAACTCACCGGTCGTGAATGCGTTGATGCGCGCCGCTGAAAATGGGAAGCAAGTGACCGTATTGGTGGAATTGAAAGCCCGCTTTGACGAGGAAAACAACATTGTCTGGGCAAAAAAATTAGAAGAAGCAGGGTGTCACGTCATTTACGGTGTAAACGGATTGAAGACACACAGTAAAATTACATTGGTCGTTCGTCAGGAACAAGGGACGATCCGGCGTTATGTGCATTTGGGAACCGGCAATTATAATGAGACAACTGCGAGAATCTATACAGATCTGGGATTATTTACGGCCCGTGAAGAATTTGGCATTGATGCTTCTGCCTTTTTCAATCACCTGTCAGGATTTTCCGAGGTTCCCGAGTGGCAAGAGATCACGACAGCCCCAAACGGTCTGCGAGAGCATTTTATCGCATGGATCGAAAACGAAATTGCGCAAAGTACGAAGGAGAATCCGGGCAGAATTATTGCCAAAATGAATTCGCTGACAGATAAAGAAATTATAAAAGCACTCTATAAAGCTTCCTGTGCCGGTGTTAAAATTGATTTGATCGTTCGCGGGATTTGTTGTCTGCGTCCGGGAATTCCGGGCGTCAGCGAAAATATCCATGTACGAAGCATTATCGGGCGGTTTTTGGAACATAGCCGCATCTATTATTTTCATAATGGCGGCAATGAACAGTTTTATCTGGCCAGCGCCGACTGGATGACGAGGAATATGATCGGGCGTGTGGAGATTTTGTTTCCGGTGATACAGGAGAATTTAAAGACGAAGCTGAGCAATATTTTACAAACCATGTTGCTGGACAATACAAAAGCACGAATTTTACAGTCTGATGGATCGTATAGCAGACAAATCGATCAGGGAGCTATTCAAATCAATTCCCAAATGCATTTTTATCAAGAGGCGGAACTAACGATTCGCACTTCGAACGTGCTGCTTCATTAAAAACAAATCCATAATTTAGATAGATGATATTGTATCGTAAGCAAAAGATATGTATGATTGGAATAGTCCAAAAAGACTATTTTTATGAATGGAGGAGTACAGAGATGGCACAAGAACGAAAAGGTGCAATTACATTTAAAGGGAATCCTGTAACATTAATTGGCCCGGAATTGAAAGTTGGAGATCAAGCGCCGAATTTCACAGTACTCGCAAATGATCTTTCGCCGGTTACACTAGATAATTCCAAAGGTACGGTTCGCTTGATCAGCGTTGTTCCTTCCTTGGATACAGGCGTATGCGACCAACAGACGCGCCGTTTTAACGAAGAGGCTGCGAATTTGCCAAATGTTACGATTTTGACGGTAAGCGTGGATCTGCCATTTGCACAAAAGCGCTGGTGTGGCGCCGCTGGGATTGACAAAGTTCAAACAGTATCTGACCACCGGGACCTTTCTTTTGGCGAAGCATATGGTGTAGTGATCAAAGAATTGCGCTTATTGGCACGGGCTGTTTTCGTAGTTGACCAGAATGATAAAGTTACATACGTAGAATATGTTTCCGAAGCAACAAACCATCCGAATTATGAAGCGGCAATCGCTGCAGCGAAAGAGTTGCTATAATCATCGATTGGAATCTCATTTCAAATGGCAGGACAATAGAGTCTGACGTTTTTTAAAAATACGGCAGGTTTTATATGCTGCAAACATAAGGTAACCCTTGTATGGAGGGTTACCTCTTATTTTTCTTTCGCAGTTTTGCAAATTTTTTCTCTTTCTTATATCCTTGTGTAAGACATACAAGGTAATGATCGGATATGTGGCGAATAGCGTAACCGCGCTCAAATAGTTTTATCAATACATCAGCCACTGTCATACCGAGAATATCCGCGATAATAAAGTCAGGGTCTGAACTGCTGCCAGCTTTCACTACGATCTCCGCGCTTCCGGTCGATTCAAAATGTAACATCACAACCACACGTTTCTCCTCCTTTTGATCGGGTTCGTATTCTGAAATTCAAACAGCAACAAACAGCTTGAGTTGGGAGTTCTTTACTAAGATATGATTGAAACGTTCGAGAATGTCGAAATTTTCTATCCGACGATTACCTCTTTCTAATTTGATGAATCAGCATTGTGAATAAAAGAAGCGGGAGGATAAACAGATATGTCACAAGTGTGGATTGGACTATTCGGAAGTATCGCTATAGCCGGAATTGCATATTGGAAACAAAGTTTGTCAGGATCCGGCGCTGTTGCGGCAGTTTTCGTCGGTACAATTCTTTATAGCACTGGCAGCCTCCCTTGGTTTGGAACGATGATTGCTTTTTTCGTATTCTCTTCTCTGCTTTCCCAGTGGAAAAAACGAAACAAAGAGAATATGGAGAGGATGTATGAGAAAACCGGTCGCCGAGATGCCGGACAAGTTTTGGCAAATGGCGGACTCGCTGTTGGCATGTCCTTGCTTCACGGGATTTGGCCGCTGCCTGTGTTCTGGTATGCATTTCTCGGTATCATGGCAACTGTAAACGCAGATACGTGGGCCACTGAAATTGGAAGTTTGAGCAAAAAATCTCCAGTGTCTATTCTTACAGGCCGAACAGTACATCCGGGAACTTCCGGAGGGATCACTGCATTAGGGTTGTTGGCGACTGTTCTCGGCAGTATCTTTATTGGCGCTGTGGCAACAATCTTACTGTTCATTCATTGGAAAGAGACCATATCTCATGTGCCATTCCCTTTCGCACATGTCGTTGCAATCAACATCGGAGTTACATTCCTTGCAGGTACGATTGGATGTCTGGCCGATTCTTTACTGGGGGCAACGGTACAAGTCATGTATGCATGTGATGCTTGCGGACTTGAAGTGGAAACAGCCATGCATTGTCAAAAAGCTGCCAAGAAAATACGGGGATTCTCTTTTTTTTCGAACGATCGTGTGAATAGTTTCAGTTCCTTTATCGGCGGAGCAGCTGCAATGATGGCAAGTTTCATAATCGGAGCATGACAAGCAAACGGTTGCTTGGCACATCTACATTTTCTTATTGTTACTTTTTATCAAACCTTCGACATCAAACAGAAGCTCAAGCAAAAACCATAGGATCAGTATGACAAAGGAAATGATCCATAGCGAATGGACAAAGCTATAAAATGAACTTGTGTAACCTTGGAATATTTGATACACCACAGCAAGCAATATGAATATTCGCCGGAGTTTGTCTGCAAATGAGGAGTGTAACTTCAATATTTCTTCGATCCTTTCTAATACGATCGGAAAGTATAAATTTTGGAGACCGACCGTTATAACTGCTTACTTGTACCAAAACAACAAATAAAGTATACCATAGGAGTGCGGGAGAATCTTTATCCGGAACAATCGTTCCATATCGTTTCATATCTTTCCATATAGATTTCTACCCCAATTATTTTCAGATGATCATGGATTTCACTGCATCTCTAATTGCCGGACCAGTTGCGCGGGTTGCTGCGAAAGCTTTTGCTCACCAAACATCTCATATGAGCATAGGCTATGCATAGGTTCTACGTGCATTTGCCTGGCAAAGGGGGGATGAATGTTGTATATGTATCCTTACATTCAAGCCGGCTACCGAAGTGAATGGATGCCGATGCTCTCGTCGCATTTTCATCATGATTTTACCGCCTTTCTTCTGCAGTTGCAAAAAGCGATACATGAGGAGGCAACAGCGATTTATTTCTATCAAAATTTGATCGCGATGGCTCCGAAGGAATGGCATAAAAAATGGATCGAACATCCGTACAAAGATGAAAAAAAACATTTGCGAATCCTTTCCGAATTGTATTGGCGGATTACAGGCAGACAGCCAGTGGTACAAGCGGCACAAACGGTGTTCGGCAATTATAAGGAAGGGCTTCTAAAAGCATTGGAAAGCGAATTGGAAGCATTTGAATCCTATCGCGATCTATACTTGGCAACGGATCGGGCGGACATCCGGGATGTATTGTTTGAAACGATGACAGACGAACAAGAGCATGCGCTGCGTTTTAGCTTTTTGTATCACGATCTGTAAGAGGATGTTCAAAAAGCAGTCAAAACTCCTTGAGTCCTATTTAACAACTTTTTGAACACGCACGAAAAGGAATGTAAAAATAAAAAAGAGGAGGCTGTGTTGCCTCCTTTATTTCCATTCCCAGATGCCATCTTCCCGCACATGAAGGATGCGGCTCTCAATGACAACTTCCGAAACTCTTTGATTTAACGTTTCATACTGATCCATGCTTTCTTCAAATGTCATTCGCTGATTCATCTTGATCACTCCCGGTTTTAGTCATTTGTCTATTTAATTGTCAGTAAATTCAGCATATTTAATGTATATCTGTATTATAACAAATAAATTTTTATTTGTCTGTATATAAAACAAAAAAATCTCTGGTAATATTTGAACATTTTATGAACTGCCTATATGAAATGAAAAAGGAGTAGCGTACACAAAGAGGGCCGGCATGATCATGATTTTGAAAAATAGCCCAGATGTGAAAGAATGGAGTTGACGAGCAGGATCAATGTTGATACATTGCTTTAAGAATAGAAGGAGGGAACGTATGAAACGCGCATGGTGGAAAGAAGCTGTTGTGTATCAAATTTATCCGAGAAGCTTCAAGGATTCCAATGGCGATGGTATTGGAGATCTTTCAGGGATCATCAGCCGGTTGGATTATTTGAAGGAATTGGGAATTGACGTCATATGGCTGTCTCCTGTTTATAAATCCCCCAACGATGACAATGGATATGATATTAGCGATTACCAGGATATAATGGACGAGTTTGGCACCCTTGAGGATTTTAATCAGTTGTTGGCAGAAGCCCACAAGCAGGGAATCAAAATCATGATGGATCTTGTCGTCAACCATACGTCTGACGAACATCCATGGTTTGTCGAATCTCGTTCGTCCAAAGACAATCCAAAGCGGGATTACTACATTTGGAGACATGGGCAAAATGGAAAAGAGCCCAACAATTGGGTATCCTGTTTCAGTGGACCGGCATGGGAATATGATGCACATACCGATGAGTATTATTTACATATCTTCTCGAAAAAACAGCCGGATCTCAATTGGGAGAATCCCCAGTTGCGCAAAGAAATTTACGATATGATGCGCTGGTGGCTGGATAAAGGGATCGACGGATTCCGGATGGATGTCATAAACTTTATTTCGAAAGTGGAAGGCTTGCCGGACGCGCCGGGCGAGGGGTATCAATGGGGCGGCCAATTTTTTATGAATGGACCGCGGATCCATGAGTTTTTGCAAGAAATGAACAGAGAAGTTCTGTCTTCTTACGATTTGATAACCGTTGGCGAAATGCCGGGCGTTTCACCGGAGCAGGCGGTTTTGTACACAGGTGAAGACAGACAGGAACTGCATATGGTGTTTCAATTTGAACATATGGATTTGGACTCCGGGAATGGCGGCAAATGGGATATCAAACCGTGGAGTTTGCATGATTTCAAACAAACGATGACAAAATGGCAGGTATCTTTGTCAGGGAAAGGCTGGAACAGCCTATATTTAAACAATCACGACCAGCCGCGAATGGTCTCACGCTTCGGGAATGACGGGGAATTTCATAAGGAAAGTGCGAAAATGCTGGCTACGTGTCTGCATATGATGCAGGGCACTCCGTATATTTACCAAGGCGAGGAACTCGGCATGACAAATGTGGCGTTTTCGACCATTGACGATTATCGGGATATCGAAACGATCAATATGTTTCGAGAACGTATACAGCAGGGAGAAGAGACAGAACATGTGATGCATTCCATTCATGCCAAAGGCAGGGATAACGCGCGCACACCGATGCAGTGGGACGACACGGAAAACGCAGGGTTTGGAAAAGGCACCCCCTGGCTTCCGGTCAATCCCAATTACGTGTCGATCAATGCACGGCAGCAATGGAGCGATCCGGACTCCATTTTTCATTACTACCAAAGATTGATCCAATTGCGCAAACAATACGAGCTCATCGTATACGGATCGTATGAATTGATTCTTGCCGATCATCCGGAGATTTACGCGTACACGCGGAAATGGAAGAATGAACAAATATTGGTGATTTTAAACTTTTTTGCGGGCACACCTGTTTTCGAGATGCCGCAAGATATACGATTTGCACAACCAAAACTTTTGATCAGCAATTACAGTGTGGATCAAAATGAGAACATTCGAAACATTTCTTTACGGCCCTATGAAGCGAGGGTATATCATTTTATAATTTCCTGAATTTTGTAAAATTACCAAGGACACTTGCCGTCCGTGATGGCAGGTGTCTTTTTATGTTGCATTTTCAGAAATGTATGTTTTAGAAGTGCCATTCGTTAAATATTTCTTGAATGGAAACTTTTCGGGAACTGCTCATAAGATTATAAAGGTCAACTGCTACATGCAGCGGAGGGCTTGGAAGAATTCAAATACGAACATCAGGTGAGGCGAAATGAAAAAAGTATGGCGAATCATTCTTATTGTCGTTTGCTTGGGCGGCATTTCATTTGCAATTTCCTATTTTGTTACATCAGGAACGGCAGAGCAAAGACATCCTTCGCAGGCAAGTGTTGCAAAACATAATTTGAATCTCGATTCGAGACATCCCAATCCTTCCGTTCAGCAAGAAAAACCGCGGATCTATACAGTGAAAAGACCGACGCCAGAGCAAATTCAACAAGCACATGCCGCATATCAAGCGTATTTGAATCGTCTGAAGACAGTACCAGGCAAGGAAATCGGGTATTTTCATACTTCGTTAAACGGAGATAATGCCAGTGGTCGAGTTCAAAACATTCTACTGGCATCAAAATTGATTAATGGAACAGTGCTTCTGCCCGGGCAGCAATTTTCATTTAATCGTACGACAGGTGATTCCAATAATCCTGCCAATGGTTGGAAACATGCAATCGAAATTGTAAACAATAAATTTGTTATGGGGTATGGAGGCGGGATCTGTCAAGTATCCACAACGATGTATAATGCAGTGCTGCAAGCGAGGTTGAGAATTGATGAACGTTATACACACAGCTTGCCCGTCCCATATGTGGCACATGGAAAAGATGCAACAGTCGATTATCCGCTGCTTGATTTTAAATTTACGAATTCGCTCCAACAGCCTGTCAGAATTCAAACGTTTGTCAGTGGAAATGATGTGATTTGCAAGATTTTTCTTTTGTCCCCACAGAGATAAGTATCACTAGGGGAGTGCGTGCACCTGTTGCAGCAGAAAAGTAACATTCAAGACCCTGCTTACACTCCGATCGCTCCCACAGGTCCGCCGGCTGCCGGAGTCACTGTACCTGCAAAAACTCCTTGCGAGACAGTGTGGACAAGAGGCATAACGTATTTGGTATCACCGATATGCAATACGGCGCTTGAAGAGACGATGGCGATCTCAATATATTGAATGGTACTTTTGCCTCGTGATTCTGTCCGCATTCGATTCCCGTCAGCTTCAAAACGTTGAAATGCCGCTTCGCAAGCAGCATAGCGCTCCCGTATTTCCCTGAACTGTTCCGGGTCGGGAGCAGGAGACACAATACTTAAGTCTCCTTTTGTTTCCACATCCACCTGGTTTGCCAGATGAAATCGTGTGCGTGAACGCGGAAATGTTTGCGTATTAAAGCTTGCAGCACCGCGAGGACCGCCTGCCGCAAATGAATCGATGTGGGGCAAGACGGCATTACTGTCTCCGATTTGAACGACTCCCGAGATTGTTACGCTTTTGATTTTGACTGCAGGTATCACAACGAATTTCTTTCCAAAAGGCTTCATATGCATCGCTCCGCATGTCGGTTATATTTACAATACTATGTCGCCATAGGCATAGGCGTTCCGAATTATTACATAACATACAACTACGATATCATTAAGAAAGGATTCAGACGCCGCTCTGTCTGAATCCTTTCTTTCATACTATGTTTTCTTTATACGCTCTTGAGGAATTTAGCTGCCGAGAAAAGGCAGCGTGCCGCCAAATGTTTGATAGATCAGCAAAATATTTAGAAAAATGATCAGAATCGCACAGATGGCGGAAAGGACTGTAGTTCGTTTCCTGTTTGTCAATACACCCATGATATCTTTGCGTCTTGTAAAGTAAATGAGTGCAAGAATCGGGAGCGGCAACACGAGACTTAAAATGACCTGACTGATGACGAGTGTCCGGGTCGGATCAACGCCAAGCGCTACGATAACTACCGTTGGCAGCATGGTTATTACCCGCCGCAGCCACAATGGAATGGTAAACCCTACAAACCCCTGCATGATGACTTGGCCCGCCATTGTTCCCACGACGGAACTGGAGATGCCGGAAGATAATAATGACACCAAAAACACGGCAGCGGCAGCAGAACCAAGCAAAGGTGTCAATGTTTGATACGCTGTCGTGATATCCGAAACTGTGTTGTGTCCGGATGCGTGGAATACGGCAGCAGCCATGTACATCATGGCAAGGTTCACAAGTCCTGCAAGCGACATGGCGAGAATGACTTCTTTTGTGCTGAAGGATTGTATTTTACGTTTCTCGTTATCATTTCTTGGCACGATCCGATTTTGCGTAAGGCTGGAATGTAAATAGATCGCGTGCGGCATAACGGTTGCGCCGATTACGCCTACAGCCAGCAGAAAACTGTCACGGTTGCCTAACCATGGAACGAAACTATGATAGGCAATCTGATGAAAATCGGGCCTGGATAAAAAAGTTTCAACCAAATAGCATAAGCCTATGAGAATCGCCAAGGAAGCAATCACTTTTTCCAATGGCCGAAAGCCGCGCCGCTCCAAGAGCAGAATCAAGTATGTGGCAATCCCGGTCAAAATTGTGGCAAATATCATCGGAATTCCAAATAATAAATTGAGACCGAGTGTTGCCCCAAGAAATTCAGCCAAATCTGTCGCCATTGCGGCAATTTCGGAAAAAATCCACATAAGAAGCGACAGAGATTTCGGAAAATAATCCCGACAGAGCTCCGGCAGGTTTTTACCTGTTGCGATTCCCAGCTTTGCAGACATGTTTTGCAAAAGCATTGCCATCAGGTTTGCAAGTATAACGACCCACAACATGTTATACCCGAATTCGGAACCGCTTTGTATGTTTGTCGCAAAATTTCCCGGATCGATGTAAGCAATGGATGTTACAAAAGCCGGCCCTAAAAACGGCACCAGTGCGCGGATTCCTTTTCGGTGACCCGCAATGGCCGCTCGACCGGCAGACTCGGTTTTATTTTGGGAAGCCTGATTCAGCAGGCGAGTATTCATATTGGAAAGATGAAATGGATTCATGGGTATCTTCCTTTCCTACATTGATGCATGGATTTGATCCCAAGAATATCGTTGTTATATATGGGACAAATAGTTTCGCTAGGACTACATACTTTCATTCGGACTTTTTTTTTCCTTAAGGAAACTTTATGAGAATATTATATTACATTTTTCTGAAAATGTTACAAATAAAAATGTAGATAATTAAATTTAGATGAAAGAAATGTTTGGGAACAAAACGCAGAAATAAATGGAAATAAGTAGAAGAGAAAGTTAGTTGACCGTTCATTGAACTTTTTAGCTTTATTCAAGTTAAGCTTTAACGCAAAAAAGCGATACCACATAACGTGATATCGTGAAAAAGGGGATATCGATTACTAATAAGTATACGATTAAATATTAAAAAATTCTATAGGTTGACAAATTATTTTTTTGATTTCAAATGATTTGAATATTTGCATTTGGTACGGGAGGGAAACAGGAATAATGCAAACGATCTAAGTCAAACATGTAAATAAATCGTTTCAATCCCTGAAAGTTTTGGAGGACATCAATCTGACGATCCAAAAAGGGGAATTTGCGGCAATCGTTGGGCCTTCCGGCTGCGGGAAAAGCACGATTCTCCGTATGATTGCCGGACTTGAAACACCAGATACCGGTGAAGTACTGGCAGAGCAAGAGATCATTCAACGCCCTTCGCCGGATCGCATGATGATTTTTCAAGAGCATGCACTGTACCCGTGGCTGACAGTTGAGGAAAATGTGGGTTTTGGTTTAGAATTGAAGAGTGTTTCAAAAAGCGAACGAAAGACTCGCGTGGAATCTGTTTTGAAAAAAGTAGGCTTGGATGGATTTCAAAGCTACTACCCGAGTCAACTGTCGGGTGGAATGCGTCAACTGGGACTGGCTGTATAGAATAGACAGTAGTCCTAAAGAACGTATTGCACGGAATGGCAGTATGTTTTAGAGGATTCGTCTTTGAATGAAAGTGTTTAATATAGGGGTGAATGAGAAGAATGAACGTGTATGATTCAGTTTTGGAACTGATTGGCCGAACTCCGGTTGTTCGCTTGAATCGTTTGCCAAGCGCAGACGGGGCAAGTGTTTTTATGAAATTGGAATCATTCAATCCCGGACGAAGCGTAAAAGATCGGGCGGCATGGAGGATGATCGAGAAAGCGGAACAAGACGGCAAGATCTTGCCGCATAAAAGCACGATCATCGAACCGACTTCTGGAAACACCGGCATCGGGATTGCAATGGTATGTGCGGCGAGAGGATATCGCTGCATCATTACAATGCCTGATAATGCAACAATTGAACGGGTGAAAATTTTAAAAGGATTCGGTGCGGAAGTGTACCTGACGCCGGCGGCTCAGCGGATGCAAGGGGCGATTGATGAAGCAAACCGTCTTGCAGCACAAATTCCGGATAGTTTTATTCCGATGCAATTTGAAAATCCGGCCAACCCGGATGCACATCGGGACACGACTGCAGTTGAAATTTATGAAGCGTTTGAAGGTCAATTGGATGCTCTCGTATTAACGGCAGGTACAGGTGGAACGGTGACTGGAACAGGCGAAGAATTAAAAAGGCGGATCCCTGGTTTAAAGATTTACGTTGTCGAACCGGCTGGATCTCCCGTACTTTCCGGCGGCAAGCCCGGACCCCATAAAATACCCGGGACCGGACCAGGATTTATTCCAAGCATATTAAATCGCGGGATTTACGATGAAATTTTGTTGATAAATGATGATGATGCGCAAACCACCGCACGGCAACTGGCAGCACAAGAGGGCATTCTGGTCGGTGCTTCCGGTGCCGCTTCTGCTTTTTTTGCGATCCAAATCGCCCAAACATTGCCGAAGAATGGGAGGGTATTAAGCATCGCGCCGGATACAGGGGAAAGATACTTATCATCCGATTTGTTTGCCTAAGTAAATAACCGAGATCCGATCGTAACGGCTGCTGGAAATAAAAATAGTTCAGCAGCCGTTTTGTTAACGGAGTTCCGTATATCGCACATGATTGCAAATTCACGAATGTTTAAAATTGGATATGCAAGAATTCTGGAGGGCAGAAATGAGAATTTTAGTTGTAGAAGATGATCAATCCTTACGGAATGCCATTATTACCATACTAGAGGACGAAGGATTTCGCATCGATCATGCAGGAACGGGTGATGACGGATTATATCTTGCCGAACAAGGAATTTATGATGTTATTGTTTTGGATATCATGTTGCCGGGGATTGATGGGATATCCATTATCAAGGAATTGCGTACACAAGGAGTAGCTACACCTGTCATTTTTTTAACGGCGAAAGACAGTGTAGAATCTCGGGTAAAAGGCCTGGATGCAGGAGCTGACGACTATCTGGTAAAGCCGTTTGCCATTGAAGAATTGCTTGCAAGAATTCGTGCCTTGTTGCGGCGAAATGGGAAAATCGGAGAAGAACAAGAAATTTCCTATGGTCCTATCACCATTTCTCTGAAAGAACATGATGGATTTGTTCAAAATCATCCTCTGAAGCTGACAGCAAAAGAGTATGAATTGTTGGAATATCTGATTCGCAACAAAGAACAAATTTTGACGCGAGAACAGATTTTTAACCGAATATGGGGAATTGATTCGGACAAAAGCGAGGGAATCGTTGAACTGTATATCCATTACATACGGAAAAAACTTGCTGCATTTGGTTGTGATTCGGTCATTCGTACGATTCGGAGCATTGGCTATATGCTGAAGGAGGATTCGGAAATTGTTTCATAAGACTCGGGTCCGCCTTGTACTCTTAAATGCAATCGTATTCTTTTTCATATTAAATGGTTTTGGAGCTACTTTGTATTTTTATATGCAATATCGGTTGTACGCACAAGTGGATGGGCACCTTCACGATATCGCTTTACGCATTCAGCATGGGGACGTGATTCGCGGCGTGATGGATCGGAGAAATAAAGAAAGGGATCGGGATAGCCTTTTGGTTTGGGATGTGCAAGGAAATTTGCTTCAGCAAATTCCGCCGGATGCATTTCCCATCGATCAGATCCACTTGTTTCACTCCCAATTGCTTCATCATAATAGTTTCCAAACGTTGTTTTTGGGAGATACGCCATATCGCGTATATCAAATCAACCTGCCAGACCGGGAAAAAACCATTCAAATCCTTTACGATATGCAGTATGAGCATGATATGTTGGAGAGTTTGTTGTTTGTCATCGCAATCGGAGCCATCATAAGTGTGGTATTGGCGATCATATCCGGTTTGTTCCTCGCGAATCGCGCATTAATACCGATTCAAAACTCTTGGAAAAAACAGCAACAGTTTACCGCTGATGCATCGCATGAACTGCGAACGCCGCTAACGGTGATGAAACTCTATCTGGAACGTTTATTTCGCCACCCTGATCATACGGTTGAACAGGAAAGTGAACATATTTCCGTAATGATTATGGAAACCAAACGGATGATTCAAATGGTCAATGATTTATTAACATTGGCAAGATCCGATTCCAACGAGATTCAACTCATCAAACAGACAGTTCATCTGGATGCGACCGTCAAGAGAACGGTCAACCAATTTCAGGATATGGCGGCACTCAAAAGCATAACATTGGAAACAAACATAGAATCTGCGCTTGAAATGACTGGAGACGAAGAAAGGCTGCACCAGTTATTTGTCATTTTGCTGGACAATGCTGTGAAGTATACGGAAGAGTATGGAACGATTACTGTGACATGCAAAAAAACTGGCACGAAACACGGTTATTTGCTGCAAGTAAGCGTACAGGATACAGGTGCGGGGATTCCGGAACAGGATCTTCCCTATATTTTTGACCGCTTTTATCGAGGTGACAAAGCCAGAACGCGCAAAGAAGGAGGGACCGGATTAGGTCTTTCGATTGCAAAGTGGATTATCGATGCACATGACGGGAAAATACGTGTTGAAAGCAAAATGGGAATTGGAACGACTATCATTGTGAGTTTTCCTGTGAAAAAACTATAAGAGCAACTAAAGCTTTTCCCAAAATAACCGATCAATGAATTATGGGAGGTTCATATGAAAGATTTTAAAGAGCGGTATGGTCCATGGGCGCTTGTCACCGGAGCTTCTGCCGGGATCGGTGCAGAATTCGCCAAACAATTGGCAGCACGGAGGATGAATCTGATGTTAGTGGCCCGCCGAAAAGATAGATTGGATCAATTAAAGGAAAAACTTGAAGCACAATTTTTCATACAGGTCAAAACCATAACTGCAGATCTTGCTGATGAGAAATTTATGGAAAAGATTCGCCCGGAGATTGCCGCTGTGGATCTCGGTCTTTTGATTAATAATGCGGGATTCGCCAATACGGGAGAGTTTTTAACGAATCACTTGGAAAAAGAATTGGAACTGTTATATGTGAATTGCCGGGCTCCCATGATTCTCGGACACGAAATAGGGATTCGCCTAAAACAACGAAAAAGCGGCGGAATCATCTTTACTTCTTCCATGGTCTCGGCTGCACCCATGCCATATTGGGCCACATACTCGGCATCAAAAGCATTTGATTTATTTCTCGCTGAAGCTATGCATTGGGAATTAAAAGACAGCGGTGTGGACGTATTGGCACTTTGTCCTGGCGGTACCAATACGGAATTTCAACAAGTGGCCAATATTCATTTGCCTGGAATGAGTGTAAAACATGTCGTTCAGTTGGCGTTAGAGCGATTGGGAAAGAAATCCAGCGTCATTCCTGGAGTCGGCAACCGAATGCGCTATGTGTCATTGAAAGTATTGCCAAAGTTTATATCCGCGCGTGCCATTTTACAAGTCATGAAACGACTGGCGAAATCGGAAGTGTAGATATCGGAAGTGTAGAAAAATGAAAATAAAGATTCAGTTATCGGACATTGATTTGTACTTTTTTCGTTTGCAATTCCAGTAATTTTTGTAAAAGATCTTGCTGTTGTTCGGGATCAATCGTTTTCCATTTCAAACCATACCGATAAACCCGATTCGATTTTTTCCCCCATATAATATCCGCATCGATTGTATAACTCGTCTCGTGTAATGAAATTTGGATCGTTGCAAATACATCGGATTCATTTATAGGGAATTTTAGCGGTGTAACAATTTGTGCTCCTCCGGCAGACACGTCTATTAGCATACATCGTCCCCAAGAGCTTTTCTTTCGATGGACGTTGAGATGAAATAGAGTGTCTCTGCCAATTGTTACGCGAAAGTATCTTCTGCGATTCTGCTGTTCATCCATTCTTTTCACCTTAACATTCTGTAGTTTCGGTTGAAACTACATGTTTCTTATTCGTATCATTTAGAATAGTATTCGTTTCGTCATGATTCAATTCCTGCCTTTATAATTCAATTCGCTATAATTGGAAATACATCAGCTTTGAACTTTTTCAATCGGATACTTGTCCATATTTATAAGAAACAGTACTACAAACACAAGAAATCAAACGTACAAAGAGGAGGCACAGACAATGGCAAGTGTCGTAAAACAGGCCGTATATTTCGGATTGGGAGCCGTATCATTTACGAAAGAAAAACTGAAAAATTGGGTGGATGACAATCAAATTTTAGAACGGGGAGAACGGGAAAAAGAAGAAATGCGTCGTTTTATTAAAGATTCCATTCAAAGTTCATTTTCAAAACTTAATATTCCCCAGCAATCTGACATCCATCGTCTCGAACAGCGGATTGCAAAATTAGAGGAATTGCTGGCTCAAAAACAGTAATATGTTTGTCCCATTTCAATAGGTTTGTTCAACTTTGGCTAACAGGTTTTGTGCCTGTTAGTTTTTTTGTGAAAAATGATGCAATGCGGCTTGGCTTTGAATCAAATGGTATTTTTGCTTTCGGCACATGTGTTTTATTTCATATTCCCGCTTTAATCCCGAAGACATGGAGGGAATTTCCTCCACATACACCAATGTTACAGGCGTTCTTCCTCTCGTATATTTGGCTCCTTTTCCTTCATTATGAAGACGCAAACGTTTGGCCAGATTGTTTGTATAACCGGTATAGAGAGTTCCGTCTTTACACTGCAGAATGTATACGACATGAGACATTGTACTGCTCCTAACGCATTGGTTTGCAAGAGGATATAGATTATTAGTATAGCTGTTTGATTTGCTGAAAACAAGCGTCGTTCATCCAACTGTTGTTTGGCCAACTACTGTCCATTCAGCGTGTGATTCATCCAGCGGTTTCTCATTTATCGGTTATTATTCTCAATTCATAAAATATAGTGAATATTGAAAATAATATTGCATGGTGATATATTTTAACTACCAAATGTGTGAATGATTGAATGGGTTGGATCATGAAGTGAATACGTGCCGGTTTAAAGGGGTCGTGACAAAAATGAAAGTTGCAACATTTATTTTGGCTCGCTTGATGCCCGTATGGATTGTGCTGTTTGCTTTATTGGCAGTCTTTATGCCAAAAACATTTCAAAGTTGGGATGCAGCAACAAATCCAGCGATTGGATTCGTTCTGTTCATTATGGGACTGACGATTGATCGAAGTCGTCTCAAAGGATTCATGATTCGCCCTTCGCGACCCCTCTTGGGTTCATTTGGAAAATGGTTGATTGCATCAATTGTGTCAATTGTCCTGGCGTTTTTATTTTTTGGTGTTTCGGAGATCTCCTATGGAGTCATTATGTCCGGCATTGTCCCCAGTGGAACATCTGCGAATTTAAATTCCCTGATTGGCCGCGGCGATCTCGCCCTAAGCATGACAATGTCTGCCATCGATACATTTATTGGCCCTCTAATTACACCTCTTTTGGCAAAACTGTTCATCGGATCCAGTGTTCATGTGGACTATCTTGCATTTCTGATAAAAATCATGGAAATTGTTTTTTTGCCTCTGACAGTTGGAATGTTTCTGCAGTGGAAGTTCTCCAAATTCAACACATCAATCAAGCCATATGCTCCCATTGCTTCTGCAATCGCTCTATATATTTTGGTTTTGGGAGTTGCCGGCAATGCCAGCAAATCCTTATTGCAGCATGCTTCGATATTGCCAATCCTCATATTGTGTGTGATTGTACAGATTGTTTTACAAATGGGTCTAGGGTATGGATACGCCAAACTATTACGGTTTGACGAATCGTCATGCAGATCTGTGCTGTTTGAGGTGGGAATTTGCAATTCTGCATTAGCCACTGTCCTTGCCAATGATGCATTTGGACCATTGGCAGGAATGGCATCCATGGCAAATATGTTATGCAATTTGACATTAGGAAGTTTGACGGCAGCAATTTTGGCGTCCGTCCCGACGCATCGGCTGAAAGTCATTCGAGGCGGGAATAAGAAACCGACAGCGAAGTCTTTGTAAGCGTTTCATTGATAAAATAGACCCCTTCTAAAGCGGGAGCTGGAAGGGGTCTTTGGTATTAAGGCGTCTTGTTGAATAAAACGTGAAGTGAAAAAGTCATCGGAGTCGAACGAAGCAGTCAGAGTTTGCGTGGCAGGAATGTACGGAAAGGCTGGCAATTTTACATTGCCGCGTCCAAACGTTTCTTTACCCTTTCAATTTCGCGTTTGTTTTGATTTGTAACATCCCAATTGATATCAATGTCTCTTTGGATCAAAGAAAAGCGTTCGAGAATTTCCATGTGCCGTTCTTCACTTTTTCGCTCCAGATTATCCATCCGTTGCTCCAAGGAATCCATTCGTTGTTCCAGGGAACCCATTCGTTGTTCCAGGGAATCCATCCGTTGTTCCAGGGAACCCATTCGTTGTTCCAGGGAATCCATCCGTTGTTCCAGGGAATCCATCCGTTGTTCCAGGGAACCCATTCGTTGCTCCAAGGAACCGATTCGCTGCTCCATTGCCAATTGACTTTTTAAAAATTGATCTTGTGTTGTCAGTATCATGGAAATCTGTTGCCGCATTTCCCGCTGGGATTGTTCAAGAGATTCCAACTTATCAACAATGTGTGTGAGGATGCGCTCCAAATGCTCCAATACCGGTCACCTCCTTTTTTATTGTGGGACAAGTATATCATGGAAATGTGTTTACGAGAAAGAGCTAAATTTTGAATTTTAATTGAATTTAATTGTTGAATTGAATTTTGATAACTCGCTGTGCTCACGGATCACCAATCGGTGTTTAAAGTTCGTATTCTTTTTTCAATAATAAAGAATCTTAGATGTGAATTATAATACCGAATAATTTTGACATTCACTAGGAATCATGAAATATGGATTCTTTTTCTTCCAATAATTTTAATGAAACAAATTTGACATTTTCTTTTAAAATTTGTATTCTGTTATTTGCAATCGGTTTCAATAACTGGTTTTACTTGAAAGTTGAAATAATACAAATAATTAAAACTTTTCAAAGGGGGATATTGTGATGAGAAGGGTCATTGTATTTTTACTTGTTTTGATCCCTTTTATTGCCCAATTGCTTCTGATTCCGATGGTGAACCATGTTCAACCGGTTCTATTTGGGCTTCCGTTTTTACATTTTTGGTTATTTATCTGGATGTTACTGACGCCACTTTTTACGTTGGCTGTGCATCGCATCCTTAAACCAAGCAGTGAGGAGTGAAAACATGCAAGGGAATAGTACTGCACTTATTGTAACATCGGTTATCGTTTTAGCCGTTGTAATCATCGGATTTATTGCAGGCCGCAACAAGGCATCCCGAAGTTCTGTTGAGGAATGGTCGCTAGGCGGGCGGCGTCTGGGAAGTTTATTCGTCTGGTTTCTGGTTGGGGCAGACGTTTATACTGCCTATACGTTTTTAGGGTTGACCAGTACAGCGTATTCCGGGGGAAGTATCGCATTCTTCGCTACACCCTATGTGGTATTGGCATATCCTTTGGCATATTTTTTCCTGCCTAAAATATGGGGGATAGCAAAAAAACATCATTTTACCACACTGGCCGATTATGTGGGCGGTCGTTTTGACAGCAAACTTTTATCCGTTTTGATCGGTATAACCGGCGTATTGATGCTGATTCCGTATATAGATCTGCAATTAAGCGGCATTCAAGATACCATGGAGATGGCTGGGGCAGGGTTTATCAATGTTCCTGTGATCGTCGTTTTATCGTTTCTGCTCGTGGCACTGTACACATTTTTCAGCGGAATCAAGGCACCAACATATACAGCGATTATCAAAGACATTTTAGTATGGATCATCATGCTGTATTTGGTTGCTTCGATTCCGATCATTCATTTTGGCAGTTGGGGACATATGGTCGATGTGGCGATGCAAAAAAGCCCAAAGATGTTGACGATTCCGTCAGGCGGACCAAAAGGAATTTTATGGTTTTCATCGGCCGCATTCATTTCTGCGTTGGCACTGTTTATGTGGCCGCATACTGCTACCGGTGTATTCAGCTCCAAAAGTGGCGATGCGTTGCGGAAAAATGCAATTGTACTGCCGTTTTACAATATTGTATTGATGCTGGTCACATTTCTTGGCATAACCGCATATTTAGTGGTTCCTCATGGAACAAATGCCCGTTTGGCATTTTTGACGTTGATTCACATGTCTTACGGAGGGTTTACTCAAGGGCTGGCATATTCAACGATTGCGTTGGCATCGCTTGTTCCTTGCTCCATTATGGCAATTGGCGCTTCCAATTTGTTTGCAAATAACATTTACAGGGATATGATCAATCCGAATGCGGCTTCTGCAAAACTTACCATGGTGACTCGTTATATGGTATTTGTGGTCATCGGCCTGGCGCTGATCTTGGGACTTCTCTTCCCAACGGCGTTGGTATCCTTGCAATTGATGGGCGTGTCTGGAATTGTACAGATTTTCCCGGCGGTCGTATTTAGTTTATATTGGAGAAATCTATCCAAAGAGTCGGTGTTGACAGGATTTCTTGCGGGCATGATTACCGTATTCTTCGTGTACTTCACACACAGTGCACATGGTTTGTATGAAGGATGCTGGGGCTTGCTCGTGAATATTGCAGCAATCCTTGTTACGCATCCGATCTTCGGCAAATTGGCAAAACAACGTTCCAACCCTGTCATTGAGTCTTTGTTTGGGAATAAACGAGGATCGAAAGGCACGGATCGATTAACTGCATGATCGGATAAAATAGCTGCTTGCATAAGGTAATGACACGATTGCAAAAAGGGACTCCTAAACGGCAGTCCCTTTTGTCATTTTTGATATGACTATTTCATCATGCCTTGCCAGGTTTGAAAGGAATTTTCATCTTCCTATTTTCGCCGGTATATGCAGAAGTTCGGGAACAGTAACGAACGTATACCCTTGTTTTTGCAGTGTGGTTATGATCTCAGGCAGCGTCTGTACCGTGTGTTCCATCCCAAGTGTGTTGCCGGCGCAGTGTTGCAGGATAATGCCGCCGGGATATATTTCTTGGCGAACGTTGTTCATGATTTGTGGAACGGGAGTTCCTGCCCAATCTCTTGTATCGACTGACCAATCGATCACTTTATATCCCATCCCGCCAATTTCTTGCAGGATTGCTTTTGATGTCGACCCATATGGGGGGCGAAACAGCGCAGGCTTATAACCCACAAGCGATTGCAGCAATTCATCCGTTTTTTCAATTTCGTTGCGAATTTGTATTGGTGAAAGACGTTTTAAATCCGGATGATTCCATGTATGATTGCCGATGGCGTTACCGTCCCTGGCAATGCGCTGTACCATTTCAGGGTGCGCTTGTGCACGAGCGCCAACGATGAAAAACGTCGCATGTATGTGATACTGTTTTAAAATCCTGAGAATTTTGGATGTAAAAGATACGTCCGGACCGTCGTCAAAGGTTAAGGCGGCTTCTTTTAAAGAGCGGGAACCGGAATAATATAAAATTTGACTTTGATTTATTACCTGCTGTTTTATTGTATGATTGGAAGATGTTTGAATCGGCTGCTGTGGCGGATGTGTAGTGTGATGAATTGCTGTAGTGGATCGTTGTGATTGTTTTGTGGATGGTTCTGGCATGGATGAAAACGTGTAGGCAACGGATTTTGCATGACTTTCCAGAATTCTTTTTTTATCTTGATTTTTTTGACTTATCCCCTGTGTTTTCCACCCGATCAATTGCGGTGGAGCTTTAAATTGCAGCCAATGCTTGGACTGTTCGAAACGTATCGGCTGTTTTGGAGAATTGTCTGGTTGGCACGCGAAAAGAAAAAAGAGCGTTACCGGTAAAAACAATGCGAAAAAGCGAAACAATGGCACCACTCTTGCTCACCTCAATCGTATGCATCCATTGATCTTGTATCATTAGCTTATTTTGCAAAAGGTATTTTAATGACGCAGAAAGCGATCAATGGTAAACTTTTGATATAGAATGCTTCTATGTATGTAAACGTTATCACGACGCTGAGTAATTGCCGACAGATCGAAAAAGAAGTTGATTTGCAGTTATTCAACAATGGCAGCAAAACTGACGGGAGGGATGGGGTATGGCAGAAGGAACAATTTTATGGGAACCGTCAATCGCTCAAATTGAAAAAAGCAGAGTGTATCACTATATGCGATGGGTGCAGAACGAATACGCTCTGACGTTTTCTGGATATGAGGCTTTGTGGCAGTGGTCCGTTGACCATATGGAAGATTTTTGGGAATCATTGTGGTCCTATTTTCAAATCATACAACATTCACCATATCAACGTGTGCTGCAAGGTGATGCAATGCCGGGGATTCGGTGGTTTGAAGGCGCTGCTTTAAATTATGCAGAGCATGTGTTTCGGAATGAACAGAAGGAGCGGCCTGCAATTTTGTTTCAATCGGAACATCAGTCGTTGAAGGAGATCACTTGGGAGACACTGCATCATTCTGTAGCATCTGTTGCCAAGACATTGAGGAATATGGGAGTACAAGCTGGAGATCGCGTCGTCTCCTATATGCCGAATATCCCGCAGACAGTCATCGCATTTTTGGCTTGTGCCAGTATCGGTGCCGTCTGGTCCAGTTGTTCACCCGACTTTGGTACGCCAAGTGTCATTGACCGATTTCAACAAATCGAGCCGAAAGTTTTGTTTACGATCGATGGGTATCAGTATAATGGAAAATCCTTTGACAAAATGAATGCGGTCGCAGAGTTGCAGCATGCGTTGCCGACTTTGCAACATACGATCCTCGTTCCATATCTGAAGGAAGATATTTCTGCAGATTTGCCGGAAAATACGATTCTTTGGGAAGAAGTTTTGCAGACAGCAGCAAAGCTGCAATTTGAACCGTTGGCGTTCGACCATCCGTTATGGGTGTTGTATTCGTCAGGAACGACTGGACTTCCCAAAGCGATTGTCCAAGGGCACGGCGGGATTTTGCTCGAACATCTGAAAACATTGAGTTTTCATAGTGATATTTCTGCAAACGATCGATTTTTCTGGTATACGACAACCGGCTGGATGATGTGGAATTACCTGATCAGCGGTTTGCTCGTAGGTGCCACGGTTCTTTTATATGACGGCAACCCGGCATATCCGGACATGCATGTATTGTGGAAATTCGCAGAGTCAACCAAAATGACCGTGTTTGGAACAAGTGCCAGCTATATCACAAGTTGTATAAAAGCGGGCATTCAGCCAGGAAAAACATATGATCTGTCCGCGTTGCGCGGAATCGGCTCGACCGGATCTCCATTGACGCCTGAGGGATTCAAGTGGGTTTATGACAAAGTAAAACCGGATATTTGGCTGGCACCTTTGAGTGGCGGGACGGACGTTTGTTCCGCGTTTGTCGGCGGATGCCCGGTTTTGCCTGTACGAGTCGGAGAGATGCAATGCCGTTTTCTAGGGTCGAAAGTAGAGGCATATGATCCGGCTGGCCAATCGTTAATCGATGAGATGGGAGAACTGGTGCTCAGCAAGCCGATGCCATCGATGCCCCTATATTTTTGGAATGATCCGGACGGCAAGCGATATCGGGAAAGTTATTTTGATGTTTATCCAGGTATTTGGCGGCATGGGGATTGGATGCAAATCGGAAAACACGGCGGTTGCGTGATTTATGGGCGGTCCGATTCCACGATCAATCGGCATGGCATACGCATGGGCACCCGCGATATTTATCAAGCGGTAGAATCCATTGAAGAGGTTGTGGATAGTTTGGTGGTCGACCTCGAACTGCTTGGACGTCCGTCTTTTCTTCCGCTGTTTGTAGTTTTGCGGCCAGGTGTCCAGCTTGACGATTCTTTGCGGCAAAAGATAAAAGCAAAGATTCGTGAGACCGTATCGCCACGGCATGTACCAGATGAGATTTTCGCGGTGAACGATATACCCAAAACGTTAAACGGAAAAAAATTAGAAGTTCCCATTCGGCGCATTTTGCTTGGACATCCTGTAGCGCAAGCGGTAAATCTGGATTCCATGGGAAATCCGCAGTCATTAACGTTTTTTATTGATCTCGCAAAACAATTGAATAAAGCTGGCCAATCAATGGAATGGGAATGAAAAATCATCGATCGATACGAGTGTAGAATGAAATGAATCTCCTGCAATCGGGGAGATTTTTTTAGTACGATCGGAAAGTATATGTTTAGCACTCCACATAAGGGCACAAGCCCTGCATGTATCACAAGATCCGGAAATTTGACCTGAGGGGAACTGTGTAATGGTTATGAAAGCAATTCTATTTGGCGGTACAGGATTTATCGGGCAAGAAATCTGTTGCTACTTTCTTGAAAAAGGAATGGAAGTCTATGCAGCTTCCAGATCTTCCTCGAAACATGTGACGTTTGGAACTCGCATCACCTATCAATTGCATTCGTTACAAGAGTTGTTTGAGAACATGCGTGATGATTATCTGATTTTGAATCTGGCAGGAGAATCGATCCATTCAGGTCGCTGGACAGAAAAGCGAAAACACAGAATACTCGAATCGCGAATGCAAACAACGAATGCGATTGTAAAAGCCATTGCAGAAGTTTCCAATAAACCAAAACTACTGATGAATGCATCTGCTATCGGATATTACGGCCATTCGGATGAACAGACGTTTCAAGAAAATGATCCGCCGGGAGAAGATTTTTTGGCGGATGTGTCCACTCGTTGGGAGCAGGCTTCGTTGCCGGCACAACTACATACAAGAGTTGTCTTATTGCGTCTTGGTGTCGTATTGGGAAAACACGGCGGAGCGCTTCCCCGAATGGTTTTGCCCTATCGATTCGGCATCGGCGGGCGTATCGGCAGAGGGACACAGTGGGTATCCTGGGTTCATCTTCATGATGTTGCGCGGATTTGTCATTATTGTTGGCAGAATGATGCAATTGCCGGGCCCGTCAATGTTACGGCTCCACACCCCGTAACGATGAATGAATTTGGCAAGTCAATTGCGCATGTCGCGAAACGTCTGCATTGGATTCCTTTGCCGGAAATAGCTTTGCGAATCGGTCTTGGGGAAATGTCGGAAATCATCCTGGAAGGCCAACGCGTACTTCCGAAAAAACTGCTGGACAGCGGTTACGAATTTCTGTATCCTTCCTTGGATATTGCATTGAAAGATTTGCTCCATAAATAATCATCGTAGTTGCATTATTGTCCATTTTGGTAAACGTTTTTACGCGTACAACACAAATGCCGTTCTTCATTTTAAATACCGTCAAGTAGTTTCATGAAGTACGGCAATTGCGTCAATGCATGCATGGAATTGTTTGGAACAGTATTGATTGTGGTGAATTCAATCTACTTTCAGTACTATTTCTTTTATTTGTCTTTCAAAAAAAGATGCAAGTTCTGATTTAAGCAAGTCGAAACGTCGATCGTTTAATAATATCGATACGAATTCGTCATTGGCAGGACGGTTATTTTCTTTTAAAAGATTTTTTAAATCGGCAACCGTAAAAGATAGGGAAACAATCTGGTAGTCGTTATCATAGGTAATCAAGTTGTCATGAACATGAACAGATAAAATATTTTCATATTTAATCCGATATAGTTCTTCACTCATTTCAATCTCTACGACCTGCTGTCGCACACTTTTCACTTTTGCCTTTGTAAATAATCGGGTATGTTTTAAGGATTGTTCGCGAATATCTATAAGTGCATTGCGTGTATAGATTTGCTGCAACATTTCACGAGTTTTTAATACGTCCATCGTCTCACCTTTTATTCTTTCAGTATAAATATCTTACATATATAGTAGAATAGTATCATAGAATTGGCTTCTCTACAGCCGATTTACGTATTCATTTCTTATGAAATTTCTTCCCCTCGCGTGATTCTCCATTCGTTTTCGTCCTCCTGCAATTGCAACGTGATTTTTTAAACCAATGACTCCATTATTCTAAATCGAATCTATAAGAAAAATTTAAAATTAAACAAAAAATGAATACAATATTAATATCCGATATATGGTATTATTGGGTTAAAATATATGAAAAATTTGCCATGATCGTACGGTAAAAACCTTTGAGGGATACGATATGAGATTTAATAGGATACATAACTTTTATTGTTTTATCAATAAATCTATGAAACTCTATTTTGATTCGAAAATCGAAAGGGAGTTTCAATTTGATTTTTTCAAAAAGCATCTTTCCATCTTGCGATTGGGAATCCTCATATCGATTGCATTTTTTTCGCTGATAGGAATTGATGATATTTGGCTGGCGAAAAAAACCATAAACAAAATTTGGTTGATACGATTTGGCATTATGGATCCGTTTTTTTTGATAAGTTTGGGAGTTACTTACACGAAGTTTTTTCGGCTGCATATGCAGAAGATCATGATGATCGTACAGTTAGGCTCAGGGATCGGGGCAATTTCAATCCTCGCAATTCTTACGAACGGTGAAGCAGCCAATTATTATTATTATGCCGGATTGATGTTGATTATTTTCGGGAATTTTACACTTATGGGCTTACAGTTTATCAATGCTCTTGTTGTTTCGGTATGCGTACTTGTTGGATATGAGTGTATCGCCATATTCAGGCAGCATTCCTTGCAAGATCGATTGCATGGCTCCATGTATTTGGCGTTTATCAATAGCAACTTTTTTCTGTTTTCCTGTTTGCTTATCGGATTGGTTGCCGGATATTTGATGGAACGGTATAAACGCAGCGATTTTTTAAATCGAAAAGAGATTGAAACAAAAACGAAACAATTATCGAAAGCAAATATGTTGTTGCGGCAACTTTCCTTTAAAGACGGACTAACAGATGTTTACAATCGAAGGGCGTTTAATGAAAAACTTGCGGAGGAATGGTTAAAATCCCAGCGATATGGTACAAGTCTATCTTTAGTCATGATCGATGTAGATAATTTTAAAAAATATAACGATAAATATGGACATCAACAGGGGGATGAATGTTTAATTAAAGTTTCACAGGCGTTACAGGAATGTTTTTGCGGACCGAATGATTTTATTGCCCGATATGGCGGAGAAGAATTTGCCATTATTCTTCCTGATACAGATGAAACAAATGTTGCGAAACGAACGGATTTGCTTCATGGAAAAATGCAACAATTGGCATTATCCCATACTCTATCCGATTATTATTATGTAACGCTAAGTGTGGGAGTTACTGTTTGGAACGCAGCTTCTGCAACAAGCCTGGAGGATTTTTTAAAAGTTGCCGACACTGCTTTATACCAATCAAAAAATAATGGGCGCAATTGTACTACAATTATTCCCATTTAAGTGCGTGTTCAAAAAATGGCTAAACAATACAGTTTTTACAATTTTTTAAGTTCTCTTTAAAAGAAGCAGGCAAGGTTTGCGGATGCCTTGCCTGCTGCCATAGGGAATTTTCCGCAATTGGGACTCCCTGCAATCGGGCTTTCCTCCAATCGGATAAAGTGCCGGATTACCGATTTATGGATTTCATGGCACCTTCCGGATAACGTTCACCGGTTGCTGCACCATATGGGAAAATTGCGTGAATTTGTTCCAATTCTTCATTTGAAAGGGTTACGTTCAGAGATCCCAGGTTGTCCTCCAAATATTTTCTCTTTTTGGTTCCTGGGATCGGAACGATATCCTGACCTTGTGCCAACAGCCATGCCAATGCAATTTGTGCCGGAGTACAGCCTTTTTCCTTTGCAATCTCTTGGACTTTCTGAACCAGATCCAGATTCTTTTGAAAGTTTTCACCTTGAAAACGCGGGGAGTTTCTCCTGTAATCGTCAGTCGGCAAATCGTCGAACGTTTGGAATTGTCCTGTCAAAAATCCGCGGCCTAAAGGACTATAGGGAACAAATCCGATGCCAAGCTCCCGGCAAGTCGGCAGTATTTCCTCTTCTACATCTCTTGTCCAAAGAGAATATTCGGTTTGTAATGCAGTGATGGGATACACTGCATGTGCCTGGCGGATGGTAGCGGCAGATGCTTCCGAGAGCCCTATGTATCGAACTTTGCCTTCCCGTACCAAGTCGGCCATAGCGCCAATTGTTTCTGCAATCGGAGTGTTGGGATCGACTCGATGCTGGTAATACAGATCGATATGATCAATACCCAGTCTGCGCAGGCTTGCTTCACATGCGGATTTGACATATTCCGGGCGGCCGTTGACTCCCAAAAATTCTCCCTTTTCATTTCGGACATTCCCGAATTTGGTCGCCACTATGACTTGATTTCTCTGCCCTTGGATGGCTTTTCCCACAAGCTCCTCGTTTCTGCCAACTCCATACATATCAGCCGTATCAAGGAACGTCACACCTAGCTCAATTGCCCGATGAATGGTAGCGATGGATTCACTGTCATCTCGACCGCTATAGAAATCGGACATTCCCATACAGCCAAGTCCAAGTGCCGACACTTGCAGCCCTGTTTTTCCAAGTACTCTTGTTTGCATCGCAATTACCTCCCTATGTATACAGATGTATTAATTGTATCATTATTCCTTTTGTATAGGTACTTCTACTGCATTTGGCAGTGTATTGCCCGCACTGCTTTGATTAACTGCTTTGGTTGTCGATAAAAAATGCAAACATGCTTCATGATATTTTTATAGGAATATTTGATAAAAAACGATACACTTGTATAAGGAGAACATGTACAGAATATACTTTAGGGTCTATTAACAAGGGAATGTTTTGTTGTGATGTACGAGCATCGAAATGTTCAAATTTCCAAATGGCGAACTGTCGATCTCAAAGTAAGCGCTATCTCAGAGTAGTTAGGAGGGAGAGTCATTTGCCCATTACGCCCCTTATTTTAAAAGCATCGATTGTAATACTTGTTTCAGCCATTCTTCAAGCAAGCACGGGTTTTGGATTCTCCATTCTCTCAACTCCTTTCTTGCTGTCTTTTTTTCCGGCGCGCGATGCGATTCAAATCAGTTTGCTTTTTACATTGCTTATATCACTAGGCATGTTGCGTTCTACCTACTCGGAAATCGATAAAGTTTTGTTGAAGCGTTTAAGTTGGAGCAGTATCGTCGGAATTCCTTGCGGCATCGTTGTTTTCTGGTTGATTTCTTTAATTTGGATAAAATGGTTATTGGCTGTTGCGATTTTAGGTTCTACTCTGTTTTTGGTTCTCCAAAGACAGATTGCAAGATCACGAAGGAAGGATGTCATTGCAGGATTTTTAAGCGGATTGTTGACTACCAGTGTGGGTGTTCCAGGTCCTCCGTTATTGATTTACATGACAGGCAGCAGTATGGACAAAGCGATTGTTCGAAGTACCACTTTAACTTTTTATATCGTTGTTTATTCCGTCGGGATTATCAGCGAATGGGTTACAGGGGGATTTACCGCTCATCTCTTGGCAACAACCATTTTTTTATTGCCTTCGATGTTTTTAGGGATATGGATTGGGAAATATGTATTTCTTCGTTTTACTCCCGTTGTCTTTCGAAGGACACAACTTGCGATCCTTTTATTTACCGGCTTGTATCTGCTTTTTTCCATCCTTTCGTCCACGTTCGCTGCAGCGGCCTGAAACCATGGGCGTTGCGAAAAGGACAACTGGATGACGAGCATGATTGGATAGGATCGGGCTGGAATTTTGAATTGCTAAAATCAATTGAATCGATTACCATTTTATAGTATAGTTGCTGTTCATATTCATTTGTGTTTTACAAGTAGGAGGAACGGATCAGATGGGAATCACCATGAAAGACATTGCCCGCGAGGCAGGTGTATCTGTTGCAACTGTTTCGCATGTGATTAACAAGACAAAGCATGTATCTGCAGAAAAACAGAGGCGTATTCTCGAAGTCATTGGAAAATTGCAATATTCCCCGAATATTGCCGCGAAAAATTTGAAAATGCAAAAAACCAATACTGCTGGTTTGGTTGTTTCCAGTTTTCTCGATTCGTACGTAACAAGTATTGTAAATGGGGTAGGAAACCGCGCCCGTGAACTCGGGTATAATTTGTTATTCGTGAATACAAATGAACAACAACAATATGAGGAAGAAGCTGTCCGCGTTCTAAGTTCAAATGCTGTAGATGGAATGATCTTGTCACCTACAACGAGCAACCTTCGTTATCTCGGCAATTTTCTGGAGAAACAATTGCCGATCGTTTTTATCAACCGTTACGATCCACATTTTCCGGAGATACCAAGAGTTACTGCAGATGATTTTCAAGCTGGATATGACGCTGCTTTTCACTTATTGGGACATGGACATACAAAAATAGGCCTTGTTCTGGCGGTGCCCAATGTGACATCTACCGTCAACCGGATCGCAGGATATAAAGCAGCGCTTCTGGAAAAGGGCATTTCTTTTGACGAAAGTTTATTGGAAATCGGTTATGCAACTGTAGACGGGGGATTGAATGCGGTGAAGTCGCTGCTGAAACGTGAACCGCAAATTACCGCATTATTTACTTTGAGCGACTTAATGACAATCGGCGCCGTTAAAGCCCTCAATCAGCTTTCCTTGCGTTGTCCGGAAGATATCGCTATCATCGGTTTTGGCGATTTTGAAGCGGCAGCAGCGATGTATCCACCGATTACAAACGTAAATCCTCCGCATACGATCGGGCAAACTGCTTTTGATCTTTTACTCAATAAGATGCAGAATTTCAAATATACCAAACATATTCAATTGCCCGTATCCTTGATTATACGAAAGTCCTGCGGTTGTTAATTTAAACGTTTTTCTAAATAGGCAAGCAATATAACCGCAGATAATATGAAAAAGCGAGAAATATTGAAAAAACAAAATAATAACGGCCCTGATTACAGATAAATTTGATAATTCTCTGTATTTTTCTGAAATTTCAATGTTTTTGTAAGTTGTAATGCATTTTTTCAAATCATATACTTGAATCAAGTTAAACGTTTTAATTTTTCTTTTCCTCAAAGAACTGCCTCATGTGTATGAAGTCGAATGGATATTTTCAGTAGAAGAAATGCAGTATGTATGTTTGTATTCTACAACATGAAACCGCTTACTGATTCCCCTTTTCTATTACATTTCAATCTTGCATCTAAGAGATACCTTGCCAGTGCTACAGCATGAATCGATTTCTTTATTTATCATCATCATGTTTCAGGAAGAGAATACGAGGAGGGAATTTTATGAATTCGCCAGTGGAAATCGTTGATAAAAAAGAGGAGCTGTATCAGCGGATCAGGCGAAAAGCACAGATGTCGAGAGCAGAAGTTGTCCGGCTTATCGCTTTGGCAGGGAGCGGCCATTATGGATCCTCATTTTCCTGTGCAGAGATTTTTGCCACTCTGTATTATCACGTTATGAAGTATGATTCCAAAAATCCAAAGTGGAAAGAACGGGATCGGTTTGTTATGGGAAAGGGTCATGCGGCTGTCGGATTATACCCCATACTTGCGGACGTCGGATTTTTTCCAAAAGAAGAACTGGATACGTACACGGAGATCGGCAGCGCTTTTGGCGATCATCCCGACATGAATAAGATACCTGGGATTGATTTTAGCTCAGGGTCTCTTGGACACGGGATTTCCGTTTGCGTAGGAATGGCTTTGGGCTCCAGAATGGATGGATTGCAGAACCGCATTTTTTGTCTGCTTGGCGATGGAGAGATACAGGAAGGTCAAGTTTGGGAAGCGGCGATGAGCGCCGGGAATTTCCAGCTGGGAAACTTGGTAGCCATTCTCGACAACAATAAAGTGACTGTAGACGGGTTCACCAAAGACCTTATGAACATTTATCCCATACGCGAAAAGTGGGAAAGTTTTGGCTGGAATGTAGTGGAAGTCAATGGGCATGATGTTCCTGCATTGGTGGCAACATTTGATGCTCTTCCTGCTCCTTTGTCGGAAAAACCGACAATCGTCATTTGCGATACGATTTCCGGAAAAGGCGTTTCATTCATGGAACATACATTTGAATGGCATGTAGCAAACCTGGCGGATGAAGATATCAAAAAAGCGCTTTTAGAAATCGAGAGGGAGGTTAAGTAATGGCTGTTCAATTGCAATCGGAAAGCTGGGAGTTGTTTGGCAGCTTAAAATTGGCAAAACAGCTAACGGCAGGTGAAACTCTGGCCCGCTTAGGTGATGAACATCCCGAGATTGTTGCACTGTGCGCGGATCTGGGCTACCCCACACGATTGGCCGATTTCGGCAAAAAATTTCCTGATCGATTCTTTGATTTTGGGATCGCCGAAAAAAACATGGTTTCCGCCGCTGCCGGGCTTGCCGCAACAGGGAAAATACCATTTGTTGCAACGTATGCATCGTTCTTGGGGCTGTTATGTTGCGAACAAATACGTACAGATGTGGCATATCCCAATCTCAATGTGCGATTGATCGGAACGCATACGGGCATTGCAATGGGCTTCTATGGATCGTCACATCATGCGACGGAAGATATCGCGATTCTTCGTTCCATGGCGAATATGGCGGTTATTTCTCCGGCCGATGGAGTCGCATTCGCACAAATGATTGAAGAGTCTGTCGCTTCCTATGCCGGACCGATTTATTTTCGCGTCAGCCGCGGACGGGAAGAGACGGTTTATACGGAAGGCCGTCCCGGGAATAAAATTGGCAAAGCAAATGTTTTGCGTGAAGGAAGGGATATCACAATCATTGCCTGCGGTATTGAAGTGAAAGCGTCCCTCGATGCGGCGGAATTTCTGGCGAACCAAGGGATTCAAGCGAGAGTGATCGATATGCATACGATTAAACCGCTGGATCTGGATGCTGTCTTGGAAGCGGCGCGGGAAACAGGGGCAATTGTAACGGTTGAAGAGCACAACATTCTTGGCGGACTCGGCGGGGCGGTTGCGGAAGTTTTGATGGAATCGGGAATCTCTTGCAAGTTTAAGCGTCACGGTATTATGGATCAATACGCATTAATCGGAAAACCGTATCATTTATATAAACACTACAAACTGGATGGCAATGGAATTGCATCTGTCGTGAATGACTTTTTGAGTCGATAGCAAACGAGTAAAAATCTTACATAACATACGAGGTGGATGAGCATGAAAGATCGTATCGCAATTGTCACTGGCTCCGGATCTGCGAGGGGGATTGGAAAGGCTGTCGCAACAGAGCTTGCGAAGCGGGGGGCAATCGTAGTGATCGCGGATATCCATTTGCAAGGGGCCGAAACGGTTGCTGCTGAATTTAATGACAGCGGTTACAAAGCAGTTGCCAGACATTTGGATGTTACGTCCAGAGAAAGTGTAGCTGCACTCGTCGCAGACATTGACCGCGAGTTTGGGAAAATCGATATTCTTGTCAACAATGCCGGAATTACTCGACCATCACGGATTCTGGAGATTACCGATGAAGAGTGGGATTTGATTTTTGCTGTAAATATGAAAGGCGTATTTTACTGTACGCAAGCGGTGCTGCCAGGAATGATCGCACAGAGATATGGAAGAATCGTCAACCTGTCTTCCGTGTCCGGCAAACGTGGCGGCGGAGTATTCGGCGGCTCCCATTATTCCGCGGCAAAAGCGGGAGTATTGGGGTTTGCCAAGGCAGTTGCGCGGGAAGTGGCGGAGTATGGAATCACGTTAAATTCTGTGACGCCCGGTTTGATTGATACAGATATCACCGGTGGACTGATGACACCTGAACGCAGAGAACTGCTCAAGCAGGAGATTCCCGCCAAACGCTTGGGTACAGCCTTTGATGTGGCTGCCGCTATTGCATTCTTGGCTTCAGAAGATGCCGGGTATATCACAGGTGAGGAAATCGATATCAATGGCGGATCCCATATGGATTAAAACTCCACTTTTTGAACACGCGCCAATAGTAAGATGGAAAATATATAAGGGGGAATGCAGGATGATAAAAAAATTGGTTTCAATGTTGTCAGCAGTTGCCTTAACTGTCAGCTTGGTGGGATGCGGCAGCAGCAGTACGACATCAGCGACAAGCAGCGGGAATACCGCCTCCGGTTCCGGGAATCCGATCGTTCTAAAACTAGGCCATGGAGCTGCTACGGATAATCCCAGACATTTGGCGGCAGAGAAATTTGCAGAACTGGTAAAAGAGAAAACACATGGAAAAGTAGAGGTGCAAGTATTTCCAAATGAGGTGCTAGGCAGTGAACCGCAGATGGTCGATGCGGTCAAACTCGGCACATTGGATATGGCATTGGCCGATACGGGGATTTTCGCTTCCATGTCGCCGAAAATGGCTGCGATCAACCTGCCGTATCTTTTCAAGGATTATAATTCCGCTTACAAAGTGTTGGACGGCCCGCTCGGCAAAGACATGGCAGCTCCGTTAGAGCAAAATAATATTCATTTGCTGGCTTATTGGGAAAATGGGTTTCGCGAAATTACCAACTCCAAACATCCGATTCACACACCTGCAGATTTATCAGGATTAAAAATGCGGGTTCCGGAGATTCCTGTTTCAGTCGCTACGTTTAAAGCGCTTGGCACCAATCCGACACCGATGGCGTACGGGCAATTGTATACGGCATTGCAATCGAAAGTCGTTGATGGACAGGAAAACCCCTTAACGAACATTTACGCGTCGAAGTTTTATGAAGTTCAAAAATATCTGACAATGTCAAACCATCAATATAGTGCGTTGCCCCTCGTAATCAACAAGAAGAAATGGGATTCGTTTTCGCCTGATATTCAAAAGGCCATTCAAGATGCGGCAAATGAAGCAAGAGATTACCACAGACAATTGGTACAGCAACAGGCAAAAGATTTGGTAAGCAAATTAAAAGCGAAAGGCATGGTCATCAATACGCCCGATCAGGCTCCTTTCCGCGAAGCCACAAAAGATGTGTATAAACAATTTGCAGACAAAATCGGCAGTGGTTTTCTGAAAAAACTATTCGCACAAGCGGGGCAATAATCGATCCAAGCACTGGGGCGTTGCTTCGAAAGCAACGCCTTTATCCCCAAAATTCATTGTATTTCGAAGCGTCCTTTCCCTGTGTGAATCTATCGGTAAGGGTGATATTGTGAAAATCATATTTCAGAAAATCAGTGATTGGGCAAACCTATTGGCAGAAATGGTCGGGGTTATCCTATTTGTCGTATTGATTTTTGTGATCGGCGCTGAAGTTGTTGCACGGTATGTGTTTAACTCATCCTTTTCCTGGTCGGAGGAATTTGGAAGAATGGTTTTTGTTTGGATTATTTTTCTTGGGGCGAGTATCGGCTTTAAACGAGGAGCGCATATGGGGTTGCATTTTATTATTGGGCTGGCGTCGAAAAAGATCAAACAAATGATGAGTGCAGCGACGCTCTTTTTAAGCAGCGTATTTTTCCTGTTTATCATCATAGAAGGAATACAAGTTTCCATACAAATGATTCCACAGCTCACATCCGCCATGCAGATATCTGTCGCTTGGGAGTATAGTGCGATTCCTGTCGGCGCCTTGTTCATGCTGATTCACGTGCCCGCTTTATTGTACCAAATGGGAGAGGTAGGTGCCTCGAATGGTGTGGATTCTGCTGTGTAGCATTATCATTTTGTTTGGTCTTGGCATGCCTGTAGCGATCGTGTTGGGTCTGGGCACTACGATCGCTTTGATTTCCGGTGCACTGCCCATAGAAGTCATACCTACGCGTCTATTAAGCGGCGTAGACTCTTTTATTCTGTTAGCCATTCCGTTTTTCATGCTGGCAGGACAAATCATGGTGGAGGGAGGTCTGGCACAACGTCTCATTCGTTTTGCCGAACTGCTTGTAGGCTGGCTGCCTGGAGGATTGGGCATGGCTACGATTGCGGCGTCCGTAGAATTTGCCGACATTTCAGGATCTTGTACTTCCGATACGGCGGCGATCGGATCGATCATGATACCAGGGATGCAAAAAAGGGGCTTTTCATCGGGGTTTGCTGCCGCTGTGCAAGCGGCTGGAGGTTCTCTCGGCATGCTCTTTCCGCCGGCCATATCGTTGATCATTTATGGCGCCGTGACAAGTACTTCCATTGGAAGATTGTTTCTAAGCAGCATTATTCCCGGGATACTGATGGCATTGTCATTCATGGCAGTCATTTTCTTTGTTTCTAAGAAAAAACACTATCCTGTCGAGAAATTTCCCGGGTTCAAAGAAGCTTGGTCAATCTTTAAGGACGGAATCCTCGCGTTAATCGCACCTGTCATTATTCTTGGAGGCATTGTAAGCGGTGTCTTTACACCGACAGAAGCCGGCGTAGTGGCCGTGTTTTATGTTCTGGTCATAACTGGACTTGTCTATCGGTCCTTGACATGGGAGAGATTGCGCAAGGCATTTGTCGGCGCCATTATCACTTCATCCATGGTGGTGTTTATTATTGCAAATGCCAGCCTCCTGGCGTGGCTGCTCGTTACGCAGATGATTCCGCAGCAAATTAGCATGTTCTTGATCCAAACGATCCATAATCCAATCGTTCTCCTCATTGGTGTACAGATATTTCTTATTCTCATCCATACTGTTTTGGAAACCAATTCAACCATTATCGTAATTGTTCCGATTCTCTTGCCGATTTTGAATCAGATGGGAATCGACCCATATTTATTTGGCATCCTGTTGATGATGAATTCTGCTGTCGGCATTATCTTGCCGCCAATCGGGTTGAATTTATATATATCGAGTGGAATCGCAGGAATTTCTTTGGAAAGAGCGGCAAAAGAAATCATACCGTTTGCTTCTATTATCTTGCTCGATATTATGATTGTGATTGTTTTTCCGCATCTTGTTTCATTTCTCCCCAATCTCATTGGCGGATGACAAGTGAACGAATGACTTATGACGAGTAAGGGGTGAAATTTACGTGAGACGAAAAGTGTTTGTAACGCGGCGGCTTCCTGCTGAAGTACTCGATTTTATTGCTGCAAACTGTGAATTGCGGATCTGGGACCAAGAAGACATCCCCGTCCCCCGGGCGCTGCTTGAACAGGAAATCGCGGATGTCGACGGCCTGTTTTGTCTGATAACCGAAAACATCGATCGGGAATTGTTGCGTCGGGCGCAACATTTAAAAGTCATCAGCAATATGGCAGTTGGCTTCAATAATATTGATATTCAAGCGGCAACTCAGCAAGGGATTCTGGTGACAAATACGCCGGGGGTTCTGACAGAGACGACAGCAGATTTAACGTTTGCATTGCTGCTGGCTACTGCCAGACGTTTGGCAGAGGCGTCGAATGTCTTGCGAAGCGGGGATTGGAAAACATGGTCGCCCATGATGCTGACAGGCCAAGATATATTTGGGGCAACATTAGGCATTATCGGAATGGGGCGAATCGGTGAAGCGGTCGCAAAGCGTGGGAAAGGTTTCAGTATGGATGTTCTCTACTGCAACAGAACACGTAAAAGGGATGTTGAAGAGACACTGGGCGTACGCTATGCAGAACTTGAACAACTGTTGCGGGAATCCGATTTTGTCTGTGTGTTGGCTCCATATACTTCTGAAACAAAAGGACTTATAGGAAAAAAAGAGCTGGCACTCATGAAATCTAGTGCAATCCTGATCAATACTGCTCGTGGTGGAATCGTAGATGAACAAGCGCTCTATGAAGCATTGAAAAGCGGCGAGATATGGGCGGCCGGCCTCGATGTATTTGAAACGGAGCCGATTCCATTGGAGCATCCGCTGCTGCAATTGCCAAATGTCGTTGCGATTCCACATATCGGAAGTGCGAGCATAAAAACCAGAACGGCTATGGCGCAGATGGCGGCAAATCATCTCGTTCAAGGGGTGACAGGCAGAATTCCGCAACATATTGTCAATCGGGGAGTGTTGAAAGGTTAATTGCCGAGAAGAAGTAAGGTTCATGAAGAAAGGAAACCGGGAGCTATGCGTATCAAGAAAGCTTCTTACTTTAAAATCGGAGGGACCGTATGAGAGGACAAGTGGATGTAAAGTGGTTGGAACGAAAAGCGCATACGATCCGGTGTCATATTGTTGATATGGTCGAAAAGGCCCAATCCGGCCATCCGGGTGCCTCGCTTTCCGCTGTTGAGATCTTGACCGTTCTTTATTTTTCAGTACTTAATGTAGATCCCCAAAATCCGGATTGGCAGGACCGTGATCGTTTTGTTTTATCAAAAGGCCACGCAACGCCTGTCTATTATTCAATATTGGCAGAGAAAGGTTTTTTTCCCTTAGAAGAACTATCCACATTTCGCAAGTTGAATAGTCGGCTGCAAGGTCATCCGGATGTCCGAAAAACTCCTGGCGTCGATATGACCACGGGGTCTTTGGGGCAGGGATTTGGCAGTACGGTTGGCATGGCTTTGGCGTTGCGGCATAAAAAGAGCGCCGCATGTACGTATGCATTATTAGGAGACGGAGAGCTGAATGAAGGAGAAATATGGGAAGCGGCAATGATTGCTGCACATTATAAATTGGATAGGCTGGTTGCGGTCATTGATAAAAACGGAAAACAGGCGAGCGGATGTACGAAAGATATTCTCAATACGGCTGACTTGGCTGCCAAATGGGAAGCCTTTGGCTGGGATGTGACAGAAGTAGATGGCCATGACATCGAACAATTGGCAGATGGATTTTCGCAGGCAAAAGCCAACATAGGAAAGGGAAAGCCTTCTGTTATGATCGCGAACACTGTTAAAGGAAGAGGAATTTCCTTTATGGAACAAGGAAATGAATTTTATGGGGAAAAACTGACAGCAGATGAAATTGCACGTGCGAAACAAGAGCTCATGACGAGGGGGCTGGAATATGCTTGAAAATCCGAGTGCTGCGTATTGTGACGAACTCATTCAAATCGCGAATGAACGGCCGGAAATTGTCTTGATTACGGCAGATACGGTGGATATCATTGGACTTGGGAAATTTATGGAAATGCACCCGGATCGTCTGTACGATGTGGGCATCGCGGAACAGGCAATGACGAATATTGCCGCCGGATTTGCCAGTGTCGGATTCCTGCCGTTTGTTTCGGCTTTTGCCATGTTCCAATCGTTGCGTGCGGCTGACAACATTCGAAATGGCATTGCCTATCCTAACTTTAACGTAAAAATTGTAGCTGCCAATATAGGATTAAATGTCGGTAAAAATGGGGTGACACACCATGCTTTGGAGGATATCGCGGTGATTCGGGCCATTCCCAATATGATCGTCGTATCGCCTGCCGATGGGATTGCGACGCGCAGGCTCGTATGCGCGATTACGGAGGTAGAAAGTCCCTGTTATATGCGCATCGATAAAATTCCGATTCCGGTTGTCTATGATACACATGAAACGTTCGAATTAGGGAAGGGAAAACTGCTAAGAGAGGGCAAGAATGTTACACTAGTCGCTACCGGCTCCGCAGTTCATACAACGCTGCAAGCCGCAAGCATCTTGGTCTCCCGTGGTATCGACCCGACGGTCGTCGACATGCACACAATCAAGCCATTGGATGAGGATCTGATTGTCCGTTGCGCCAAAAGGACGCAAGCAGTCATTACGGTTGAGCCGCACAGCATTATCGGAGGTCTGGGAGGAGCGGTAGCAGAAGCGCTCAGCGCTCGATATCCAACGATTGTAAAAAGGATTGGAGTGGCCGATACGTTTACCGAATCCGGTTCGGCTGATGAGCTCAACAGGAAATATCATTTAGATGTGGAATCGATCGTTCATGAAGTGGAGCAGCTTGTCCAAGTAAAAGCAACAAGTATATAGAAATCGATTTAGAAATGGATATCGTTCTATTAAAAAAGAAAGGATCCAAGATATGTTCTTGGTTTCTTTCTTTTTTTAACGATAAAATCGGATCTGTCGATCTGTCGGTACAAAGAATTTCTGATACGAAGAATTTCTATTGATCAAAGTGGCTTGTTATTGTTTAATAAACGTGAAGACTCATGGGCTAACCGTTTCTCAAATGTTTTATGGACAGAAGTACAAGCATCAATGGATTATGAACAAACGTACAAGTATTTTAGAAATCCCAGGGAGAGAGAATATGAAATTCATTCGGTTCCGATGGAAAAAGCATTTCGCAGTATCATTACTGATCTTATCGAGCTTTTCTGGAGTCACATATGCGGATACAACCACAAGCACAACAACTGCTGCACCGTCCATCGAAAAAATGTATCTGGACGATCAGTCAAATCTTCACATTGTTACACATTCCGTTTTACCGGGTACCGTTGGTTTGGCGAGTGCGCAGCTGGTAGAGCCTAACCAAGGTACGGTTTTTACATTATTGAAATACGACAAAACATCGGATTCATGGATTCCGAGAAATGCGTTGCCATTGCAATACGGCGAGTGGAAATGCAAACAAATTCAACTGGGTTCCCAATTGTTAGACGGAAATTTCGTTTTTTATCGCAGCCCATCCCCCATTGCACATCCGTGGTACGTGGATGTAAATCATGTAAATGATACGGATTCGGTTCTTACGGGTTTTAGTGTGCCGGGAGCAACGATTACGGTCACGAAAAACGGACAAACATTGGGCAGTGGGACAGTGGGGGAAGATGGAACGTTTTCCATTTCCATTGGCAAACAACTTGCGAATTCACAGTTGCGTATTTTTGGGAAGAATGGCGGCAATCCGGTTGATATCGGTGTAACGGTTCAATCTACGGCAGCGGCCATTCCCTTGACGGTACATCCGTTTACAGAAGCGGATTGGGCAGTTCGCGGCAGTGTGACGGCTGGCTCTGCCGTTGTTGTGATCAGTGGTGATAAAACTCTCGGTACTGGCACCGCAAATTTAGATGGAAGTTTTACAATTAATATACCTGCACAAAAAGTGGGAACGCCATTCATGGTATATGCGAAAGATGCGACAGGCACGACGAGCGGATTACAGGAAATTGTCGTACAACCTACTGCGCCGGAAACGCAAGCGGGAAATACGAATTCAGCAAATACGCCGTCGGTTAAAGGAGCGGCAAATGGTGCAGCGGCACAATCTTCCATCATGCCACAGACGGGTGCAGCTGTCAAAGTCAGCGTAAATGGCAAGGCGCTGACCTTTGATACACCTCCTGTCATCGATGATAACTACACGCTGGTTCCCGTTCGTGGGATTTTTGAAGCGTTGGGAGCCAAGGTGGAATGGGAAAATGGAACCATCCGCATGTTTAAAGATACGCATACCGTGTTGCTGGAAATCGGATCAAAGACTGCCGCGATCGATGGGAAGATTGTCCAACTGGATATTGCGCCTAAAATTATCAATGATCGCGCGTTCGTGCCAGTACGATTCATCAGTGAAGCGTTTGGAGCAAAAGTCAGTTGGGACCCGATCAATCGAGAAGCAATGATTACACTGCAATGAACATGACAGGATCCGTTACAAACCCATCAACCCGTACCACTTCTGTGTAAAGTACACTATTGCATAAAGTGGGCACGGGTTGTTCCCAGAGGCTGGATGATTCGGGAAATGCAGTAGGAACATTTTTTAAAACGCTTTCACAATTCGGTTATTCAGGCAGTTCCGCACCTTTTGTCTCGAGGGCCAAAGGTATAATCAGCAAGCCGATGACAAAAGCAATGGATGTGAGCGCGACAGGAGTACCAAGTGTTCCCATTCCTTTGACAAGGGCCCCGATGACAAAAGTAACGATGGCACCGATGAAACGCCCGACCGATGTGCAAAAAGCGAATGCAGTGGCGCGCACATCTGTATGATATTGCTCTGGCAACCAGAGGCTGAACATGGCGAAATTCCCCCCGCCAAAGCCGAGAAAGAAAAGAACGATCAAGAAAGGCGCCAATCCATGCGGCAGGTAGAAAGCCCATCCGAACGAGAGAATAATGGTTACTGCCATGATTGCAAAGTACAAGCCGAGCGTCTTTTTGCGCCCGATTTTTTCGGCGATCAGAGGAAGCAACATACATCCCAAGATCGTACCGATGGAAAGCAATCCGGTTCCGTATGAACTCATATGTGCAGCTTCAACAGCGGTCATCCCAGCTTTTTTGCTCAATACTATCAATGCGGTAGGTTCGTACACGCTGCCTGCCCAAAGACCGATGATGGCAACTGTCAACAAAATCGAGTTTACAATTGTTCTTTTGCGGTATGCAGGCCCGAAAATGGCGGCGAGAGGCCGCTGCTTTTGCGCCTGTTTTGCAACCTTTTTCCATCGTTCCGGTTCTTTCACGCCAAACAATACCCAGAATGAGACGAGAGCGGGTACGAGGCCAAACATAAACATGGGCCGCCATCCGAAATGTGCACCAACTGTGAAATTCAAGGCAGCTGCGACAAAAAATCCTGCATAGTAGCCAGTCTGCAAGTAACCGGCTCCCATTTTCCGGCGATCTTCCGGCCAAGCTTCCGATACATAGGTACCGGCCATCGACCACTCTCCGCCAATGCCGATGCCGGATAAGAATCGAAACAAGGCCAATTCCCAAATATTCTGGGAAAATGCGCTTAAGAATGTAAATACGGAATAAACCAGTATTGTGACCATTAAAGCTTTGGCTCGGCCGAATTTATCAGCAATCGGCCCCCATATAAAGGAAAACCCCCATCCGACTAGGAACAGAGCAAATAAAGCAGAACCTGCTAAAGCCACATTTCCCGGCGTTCCCTGTATTCCTGATTTCGGCAAAAGCTCGAACAATGCCGGTGCAAGAACGAGTGCGTAAATAACGGAATCCATCCCGTCCAACATCCAACCAAACCACGCTGCCCAGAAACCATTGATTTGTTGGCGTGTCAATTTCGAACGTTTGGCGACATACGACAAGGAATTTAGCTCGATACTCAACCCCATCAATCCTCCCTCACTAGTAAAATACCCTTGTTTTGATGTGAGCGTTTTAACAAAAAAATCGACAACCGTGTAACAGACACAAAATAGCTCTAAGATTTTGAAATTTTTTTGAACACTCTTGTTCGATGCTTTACGTTTTGTCGGTTTGCGATTATGATTGAAGCAGAACAGGGATAGTTGGAATATTTTTTAATACCTCCTTGATTTCCGTTTCATTTATGTCAAATTCCCGCAGGATCTGTTCGGTATGCTGCCCTAGAAGCGGTGGTGGGGTAATTTTCGCATCTTCAGATGTCGTTTCCAGGAACTTCACGGGTGTGTTGACGAGTTTAATTCTGCCTGCCGTGGGGTGTTCCACTGTTTGCAACATGTTGCGCTCGATTACATATGGATCTTCAAATAACTCGGACAAGTTATAAATGGGACCGCATGGAATCTTCTGTTTTCGAAATATTGTTACCCATTCGTTTACTGTTTTCGTCTTGAATTTTGATTCGAGCAGAGGTATGAGTGTTTCCCTGTTTCTTACCCTGTCTGGATTTGTTTTAAAGTTTTCATTTTCCAACCATGCTTGTTCATTAACTGCCTTGCAAAATATTTCCCATAATTTATCATTTCCCACTGCCAAATTAAAATAGCCGTCTTTTGCCGGGAATGCTTGATATGGACAAATATTCGGATGAGCGCTGCCCATCGCTTTCGGATTTTTGCCACTGGCAAAATAATTGCCGGATAAATAGGTTTGCCATGAAATCATAGTTTCTAAAAGTGATACGTCGATCCATTGGGCATTCCCGTTGGAGTTGCGGTTGTGCAATGCAGTAAGGATGCCAATGATTGCCCACATGCCGCTTCCAACATCTGCAAGAGAAAATCCTCCCTTTACCGGATGTCCATCTGTTTGGCCGGTGACGGACATTAAGCCTCCCATTCCTTGTGCAATGAGATCATATCCCGGCTCATCCCGATATCGTCCCGTTTGGCCGAATCCGGAAATCGATGCAAGTATGATGCGTGGATTGATCGTTTTTAAGTTTTCAAATCCGAAACCAAGACGTTCGAGTGTTCCGGGTCGAAAATTTTCAATGACAACATCTGCTTTTTTGATCAACTGCCGCAAAACGTTTTTTCCGGTTTCCGATTTTAAATCCAATACGATGCTTTTTTTGTTGCGGTTAATACTTAAAAAATAGCTGCTTTCCGTTTCGAGAAAAGGTGGTCCCCATGTCCTTGTATCATCACCATTGGGAGGTTCCACTTTTATTACATTTGCTCCCATGTCGGCAAAAAACATGGTGGAAAAAGGCCCGCTGAGAATTCTGGTTAAATCGATGATCGTCAAATCTGCAAGCGGTTTCATGTGTTGTATATGCCTCCTTAAAAATGTGCCGCGCGCTTTTGTGTGAAAGCTTGAACACCTTCGAGAAAGTCCCGTTTATCAACCCATTCCCGTGAAGATTCAGTACATCCGTTTACGACATTTTTTACACCCTCTTTTACACTGGCGATGGATGCTTGGGATTGTTGCAGAATGGTCTTGGACAATTGGAAAACACGGTTGTCAAGATTTGATTGTGAAACGATCTCATTGAGAATTCCTGTTTGCAGTGCTTCTTCAGCACTGTACGAGCGTGCGGTAAATACGAGTTCTTTTGTCCGACTTGGACCAATGGTTTGAACCATCCTTCGTACGAAAGGAGCTTGCAGTGTAATTCCCAGCTTGCCTACGGGCATCCCGAATTTCGCTTGGTTTGTGCCGATTCGAAGATCGCAAGCCAAGCTCAAGATAAATCCCGCCCCGTAAGCAGGTCCATTAATGGCGGCAATTGTGGGAATTGTGAGAAACTCTACTGCATGTATTGCCCGCTCCATTGTTTCAAACGCTTCATTTGCTTCATCTGTGGTGAGGCGTGAAAACTCTTTTATATCACTTCCTGCAGTAAAGCTGCTCCCACTTCCGCGAAGGATCAGAAGCTTTGTTTTTAATGGAACCGTGTTGCACCAATCCCCCAATGTCTTCCACATTTCACGTGAGAGAGCATTTTTATGATACGGACGATTGATTGTAACAATTCCCACTGGACCCGATGTTTGAAACCGCAGACTTCCCGAGCTGCCGAATTTTCTTACATCGACACGCATACATTCACCTCCTTTTGAAATTGTCGATTGTCGACAAAAAAGAATGTAAACACATTATCTACTCGGAAGGTTTATTTTGTCAATACATAAAAATCATAAAATTTTGCACGTACAGGTGAAGTGGCAGAATGGCTTGAATCCCTATTGGGATAAGAACATGATGCGTAGCATGATACGCGGGAGCGGGTAGTGATTGCAACGTCAAATACAGTTGCCTATTTGCGCAACTGCATGGCACGATTCATTCCGTGATTTACGTTTTGAGAAATCAGTTCTTTTGCCAGCTGGAATCGTTTATCATGGAGAGCTCGAACGATTTCTTCGTGTTCATGATAGGATGACTCCATATGCTCTTGTTTGTATACAGAAAGGTGCAATAATGCAGTAAGGGGATTTCCTAATTGCTGGTACAATCGGGATAAAATTTCGTTGCCGGCAAGCTTAAACAGCAATTTATGAAATTTTGCATTATGGCTCGCGTATGATATCGTATCGAAATCTTTAAGTGCAGTTTTCATTTCCGAAAGGATCGCAAGGAATTGTTGATGTGCATCGTCATTCCATGAGAAAGCAAGCTTATCAATGGCCAATTGTTCAAGTCCAAGCCGCACTTCATACAGTTCTTGAATTTCTTTGTTGGTATATTCTTTAACGACAGTCCCTCTCCTGGGAAGGCGTTCCACCAAGCCGTCAATTTGCAGCAGATACAACGATTCGCGTACAGGAGCGCGGCTTGTTTTAAAAAGATTTGCAAGCTCTTCTTCTTTGAGGCGTTCACCTGGTTGATAATCTCCGCGAAAAATCTTTTCCGCAATGAAGTTGGCAATTTGTTCGGGAAGCGGTTTCCCTAGCTCTTGTCGGGCCGAAATTGGTGAAAGTGGAAAGGCATCTGACATTCTTCGTAACGCTCCTGATCGTTCCATAGTTATTTGCTATTTGAAGCAATTCGATTTGCAAGCTGTAAAATGATTTTCGATTGAAGAATTTTTGAATGATGGCTTGAACCATATTTTTATTTATTATAAAATACTTTATTAACAGCTTCAACTGAGGATTGGTAAGGAACTGGGGTGGAGTCGGTGCCGGTATACGGTTTGGTAGGTCCAAGCGGTACAGGGAAGAGTCATCATGCGGCTAACATAGCCATGGAGATTGGGGCAGATCTCATTATCGATGATGGACTCTTAATTAAAAATCATAGAGTTCTTGCCGGTTTCTCGGCGAAGTTCGAATCGAATAAAATGGCTGCAATTAAACGTGCGATTTTTACCGACCTTTCCCATCGGCAAAGTGTTAAACATGCGCTTTCCGAGCAACAGAATGATTCCATTTTAGTGTTGGGGACATCTCGGAAAATGATAACAACAATATGCGACAATTTGGGGATTTGTGATGAAATAAAATGGCTGCCCATTGATGAGGCTGTATCGGAGAATAGCATTGCAATTGCAAACAATCTCAGAAAGAGAGGAATGCACGCAATTCCAATCGTACAAACGCAGCTTACGGAACCGCTCATTTCTCATTTCATTCAAAAATTAAGCCGCAAATTCTTTGTAAATACCCCCGACATCGCTCTTGTTCAAAAAGAAAATCTGACAATTGTCAATCCGCTTTTCGGTTCAGGCGCTATTTACATACACCCGAGAGTCCTGAAAGACTGTGTTGCAATGCTGCTGGCAGCGGGCAACCACCCTTTCAAACTGCGCCGCATTCGCATTGATTCCACCAATCAGAAAACGATTCATGTGGATTTGCATGCATATTGGGTGGCAAACTTGCCGAAACATGTGGACACGTTATATAAAGAGATTTACGATTATTTACAAAAAAATCTCGGTTTTGTCTCTCCGCACCTCAATTTTCATGTCTTATCGATCGACGCTCCACATATCAATACGCGCAGTTAAAGAGCGATTCTGTAAAATATGAAAATACTATGCGGGCGTTTTGAAGGGGAATATGGAAACGTATGTTTCATCGTTTTTCATAGATTGGATTCCATTGCAAATGTATTCAATCGCATATATTGACTGGATGAAAAATCGGTGCTATATTTACATCAATTAAATCAAACGCTTTCACTTTTTCTCATGTGGAAACGTTACCGGATACGGTGGTACTATGGCAACGATTAAAGATGTAGCAAGTAAAGCAGGTGTTGCTGTATCAACAGTTTCCCGTGTGATCAACAGCAGTGGCTATGTTGGAGAAGAAACCAAAAAACGGGTGCTAAATGCCATGAAGGAGTTGAGGTTTCGTCCGAGCCATATAGCACGGGGGCTTGTGAGCGGCAAGACTTATACAATTGGCCTGATCATTCCGGATATTGCAAATCCTTTTTTTCCGGAAATCGCCCGCGGTGTAGAAGATGAGGCGATCAAAAATAATTTTAATGTAATTCTTTGCAACTCGGACTGGAAGATTGACCGAGAGAAAATGTATCTTTCACTGTTGCTTGAAAAATGGTGCGATGGTGTCATTATCGTCGGCAGCCGAAGTGAAGAGATTGATTTATTGCGAACACTAGGGGATTTGCCTTTTGTTTCCATGGATCGTGACATTTCAAGTGCCGGACACTCTGTCTGGGTGGACAATGTGCTTGGCGGGTATACTGCAACGAAGCATCTGTACAGCATGGGTTATCGGCATGTCATCCACATAAGCGGACCATTAAATGCACCTTCTGCAGTTGCACGGCGAAAAGGATATGAACTTGCAGTAAAAGAATTTGCATTGCAAAGTCCGGTCGTTGTAGAGTCTGATTACCGCAAAAGCGGCGGTTTCACTGCCGTGATGAGCATTTTAGATGATAGTTCGAAAGAGCGCTTTGATGCGGTGTTTGCCGGGAACGATTTAATGGCAATCGGTGTCCTGCATGCTGCCAATGATCGCGGAATCTGTATCGGCGAAGAGTTGGGCGTGATCGGATATGACGGAATTCCAGAGAGTGAAGATACGTTTCCATCTTTGACAACCATGTTTCAACCAGGATATGAAATGGGGCGCCGGGCTTGTGAATTGTTGCTATCAGAAATTGCAACACCAAGCAGCCGTTTGATCAAGGAAGTATTTAAGGCGGAGTTGAAGATTAGAAAGTCTACAAAACGATCGTAACGTTTTGTATTGTGTGGAAACGTTACCATATAAAAAGCACACAATCATTATGTGGAATGATTTGTGATGATAAAGTGATCAAGGTGTATTTTTTGCAGTTGGATTCGTTAGGTATGAATCAAGCGAATTTTGTGGAAACGTTGCCATCCAGACATAATGGACAAAAAATTCGCACAGGATTCTTTCAATCGCAACTTTAAAAAAGGGGAGCTGGAAATGGCAGCAAAAAAACCGGTGATTACCGTTGCCGGCAGTCTGAATATGGATTTGACGGCGTATGTGGAAACGTTGCCACAGCCGGGGCAAACATTATCTTCAAAAAAATTTGTCGTGAGTCCGGGAGGCAAAGGTGCCAACCAGGCAGTAGCAGCTTCAAGGCTTGGGGCAGTTGTGAGCATGTACGGATGCATAGGTATGGATTCGTATGGCCAACAACTGGTTCAATCGTTGCAACAATCGGAAGTCTTGGTGGAAAACGTTGCTTCCGTAGAAGAAAACACGGGGTTAGCCCTTATTTTGGTGGAAGATTCCAGCGAAAATGAAATCGTTGTCGTGCCCGGAGCCAATCATGGTTTTACGACTGATGTATGGAGGCAGATGGATCATTCCTTTCTAAAAAGAAGTGATACGCTCTTGTTGCAGCATGAAATACCAATGGAAACTCTTGAGCAGATTGCACGAGATGCTCATCATGCAGGTGTTCGAGCCATTCTCAATCCTGCTCCTGCAAGAAAATTATCTGCAGATCTCCTAGCTTGTATTGAAATTTTGATACCCAATCAAACGGAATTGGCACAAATACAAGCAGACGGATTTTCCATGAACGATCTTTTTTCGCTGGGAATACAAGCGATTCTTGAAACCCGCGGCAAAGATGGAGTTTTTATCTATACGAAACATGATACGCAGCATGTAGAGGGACTCACTGTTGATGCCATCGATGCGGTTGGGGCCGGTGACACATTTGTGGCCGCATTCGCAGTAGCGTATAGTGCAGGTGCGGATGTACTGAAGGCAGCCCGTTATGCCAATTGTGCAGCTGCTCTTAGTACGACTCGCAGCGGAGCTCAGGCATCATTTCCTTACGCAGAAGAAATTACGAACTTAGGGGTGTCTTATTCGTGAAAAAAAATGGTTTGTTGCATAGCGAGTTAAACAAAACGATTGCCGCTATGGGACATGGAGATATGCTTGTGATTGCAGACACTGGACTGCCGGTCCCGGTTGATGTTCCAGTCATCGACCTGGCTTTTTGCAAAGGAAAGATTTCTTTTCTGGATGCGCTTGAAGTCATTGCAGATGAACTGGAAATTGAATCCTATATTGTCGCAGAGGAACTGCAACACAGAAATGCTTCGTTAATAGAAAAGATTCAAGGGATACTTAAAAAACCAAGCGAGCAACTCACTCACGAAGCGTTCAAAGACCTTTCAAAAGGCGCAATTGCTGTAGTTCGAACCGGGGAATGGACACCATACTCCAATATCATATTGGTCGCAGGCGTTCCTTTTTAGAGGATGTTCAAAAAGTAGTCAAAACTCCACTTTTTGAACACGCACTTTTAGGAGGAAAAACGATGAGTGGAATTTTACAATTGGAACATATCAACAAATCCTTTTCCGGTGTTTCTGTCCTGAAAAATATGCGATTGACGATTGTTCCTGGAGAAGTTCATGCACTTCTCGGAGAAAACGGCGCAGGAAAGTCTACGCTGATGAAAATTCTGACCGGCGTGTATGTGGCAGATACGGGGACGATTGCCATCGATGGACAACCAATCGAAATGCGTTCGATTCATGATGCGAGAAACTATGGAATCGAAATGATTCACCAGGAAATCAGCTTGTTCCCCAGTTTAAGCATAGCTGAAAACTTGTTGATCGGTCATGAATCCCTTTTTTCACAAGGCGGTTTTATCAATCGCAGAAAACTGAGGGAAAAGACAAAGGAGATTCTAGCAAGATTAACGTTAGGTAAGTCACCGGATACTTTAGTTTCTGATTTAAGTGTCGGGGAGCAGCAGCTCGTCGAAATTGCCAAAGCGCTGTTGATGGATGTCCGTTATTTGATTATGGATGAACCGACGGCTGCCTTGACAGATCGGGAAACGGAACGGTTATTTGAAATCATTCGTTCTTTAAAGTCTTCCGGCGTCGGAATCATTTATATATCACACCGGATGGAAGAACTGTTCGCGATCGTGGATACGGTAACCGTATTAAGGGATGGCGAATATATCGATACACTTCGAATCAAAGAAACTACAGAAGATGTATTGGTGTCGCTCATGGTAGGACGCAGCGTAACTGAGCGGTATCCAAAAGAAATCGGGAATGTCGGTGATGAAGTGCTGCGCCTAAAGGAAGTATCATCCCGCTACGTAGATGGGATTTCTTTGCATATTCGGGCAGGCGAGATTGTTGGCATTGGCGGACTGATGGGGTCCGGACGTACAGAAATTGCCCGCATCATTTTTGGCATGGATCCGTTGACAAAGGGTGAGCTGATTTGGAAAGGACATGTGCATACGTTTCATCATCCAATTGACGCCATTGAAAAGGGAGTTGCTTTTGCCACGGAAGACCGCAAACAGCAAGGATTGATACTCGGTGCTTCCATTCGTGAAAATTTGGCATTGCCGACATTAGAGAAACGTTCCCAACTGGGATTTGTGAAAACACAAGCGGAAAAATCATTGGTTCAATCCATGATAACGAAATTAAAAATAAAAGCTCATTCGATGGAACAGGCAGCAGGACGGCTGAGTGGAGGAAATCAACAAAAAGTGGTGCTTGCAAAATGGCTGGCAACCGAACCTTCACTCTTCATCCTGGACGAGCCAACCCGCGGAATTGATGTAGGAGCAAAGCAAGAGATCTATCGGCTAATGAACCAAATTGCGGCGGAGGGAAATGCAATTTTGCTGATCTCTTCCGACTTGCCGGAATTGCTCGGCATGAGTGATCGCGTCTATGTCATGCGCGAGCACACGATCGCAGGGGAGTTAAACCGAAATGAATTTGATCAAGATCTGTTTATGAAACTCGCTACGGGAGGAGACACTCGTGACAAATCGTTGGTTTAAAAAATACAACATAGGTCCCTTAATCGGCTTTATCGTACTATTTATCATTATGTCGATCGCATCGAGCCGGTTTCTGACATTCGGGAACCTTTCGAACATCGCGCTGCAAACGTCGATCAATGCATTGCTTGCCGTCGGCATGACATTCGTTATCCTGACAAGCGGCATTGATTTGTCGGTCGGCGCCATACTCGCTTTGTCCGGATCGATCACAGCAGGACTTATTACTCACGGTACATCACCGTTTCTTGCTGCAATCGCGGGCCTTCTCGTGGGAGTCGTTGCGGGGCTTTTCAACGGGATTCTCGTTGGCTACGGAAGACTTGCAGCCTTTATTGTAACACTTGGCACCATGACACTGTTTCGCGGATTGACAGAGATTTATACACATGGCATGCCGATCTTTAATCTGCCGCTTTCGTTTATGAAACTTGGAACGGGATACTTCGCTCTTTTGCCGACACCTGTCTGGATCATGTTTCTCGTTTTCGTCATCGGTTGGGTAATGCTAAATCGAATGACACTGGGAAGACGCATTTACGCTGTCGGTGGAAATGAAGATGCGGCGTTTCTGGCGGGAGTTCCGGTCAAAAAATATTTGGTGACAGTTTATGTGATCAGCGGATTTTTGGCTGCACTTGCCGGCTTGATTCTTACGGCGCGCTTAGGATCTGCAGAACCGAATGCGGGCACCGGTTATGAATTGGATGCCATTACTGCCGTTGTATTAGGTGGAACAAGCTTATTTGGCGGAGAAGGTACGCTTATCGGAACCATTATTGGTGCATTTATATTAGGTGTTATCAGCAATGGATTAAACCTTTTAAATGTAAATGCGTTTTACCAAGATGCCATTAAAGGAATTATTATTTTAATCGCCATTATGCTGGATCGCAAAAAAATATCCAGATAGAAATTTCCTGATTCATGAATAAAGACAAAATGTCTTTATCAATATACGTCTAACAAAAAAGGGGAATGTACAGAATGAAAAAGCAAATGGGTACACTCGCATTGGCAGGAATTTTGTCAGCAGGCTTGCTTGCCGGATGTGGATCGCAACAAAATTCATCCACACAAACAGCAAAGGATACTTCAACACAAACAAGCAAAAGCGGGAAAACAATCGGGTTTGTCGTATCGACGCTAAACAATCCGTTTTTCGTAGCCATGCGGGATGGGGCGCAAGCGGAAGCAACCAAACTAGGTGTAAAATTATTAGTGGAAGATGGCAATAACGACCCATCCAGTCAATTGAATCAAATTCAAAACTTGATTCAGCAAAAAGTGGATGCGATCATTTTGAATCCCGCATCCAGTCAAGCTCTTTCCAGTGCGGTTCAAATGGCGAATCAAGCGAAGATTCCAGTCATTACATTGGACCGCAGCGTAGATTCCGGCAAAGTTGCCACATTTATTGCTTCTGATAATATCAAAGCAGGTAAAATGGCGGCTGACCAGTTGATTCAAGCGCTCAAGGGAAAAGGCAGTGTAGTGGAATTGCAAGGCGTAATCGGGACATCTGCCGAGCGTGATCGGGAAAAGGGATTTGATGAGGAAATTGCAACTGCTTCCGGAATCAAAGTAGTTGCGAAACAGCCAGCAGATTTTGATCGGACAAAAGCGCTTAATGTTATGCAAAACATTCTGCAAGCAAATCCTAATATTAAAGGAGTCTTTGCCCAAAATGATGAAATGGCTTTGGGAAGTTTAAAAGCCATCCAAGCTGCGAATAAAAAGGGTATAGCAATTGTTGGAATCGATGGGGAAAAAGAAGCGATCAATAACGTTCAAAATGGCTCCATGCTTGCAGATATAGCACAGCAACCAAGTCAAGAAGGGGCACTTGGGGTAGACAACGCTTTAAAAGTGATTGAAGGCAAATCTGTACCATCGACGATTGCTTCGCCTCTGCAGCTTGTAGTTAAAGGAACTCAATTCTCCGGGTTTTAAGCCATACGATTGAGACAGTCATTTCAAGCGAGAGAGTACTTTCAAACGCATATTTTACATGAAAAAGACTTTGCCGCGGCAAAGTCTTTTTCAACAACAGGATAAAATCTATAGTAGCCCTGTTCATTTATCCAGGTGTATTCCATGGGCATATTTTACTAGTACGTTTTAACCATTTAAAATAGTCGTAAAAGATCTGATGATTCACGTGAAATCAAGGTATAGTGTAAGTAAGAAATAGAACTCAAGCAAAACAAAACATTCAAGTTTTTGTTAATACGTGAATTATTTCACATAATAAGGAGCTGATTAGCGATGTTACTTTGGAAAATTGCAGAAAGAATACACAAAACCAATCTTGATATCGAAAAATGGGTGGATGGTGCGACTGCAGATGGATCTCCGTGGGATTTCGAACCTTATCATCGGGTAGAAAATCTGGAAACTCCTCCACGAGAGATTTTGTTGGAAGGTGATGAACATGTTCACATGGTTAATTAAATAGGCAGCCATTTCTGAGTTTTTCAACCCGATTATGTGAATGATTTCACATAATGATTTTTATAAACCACAGGGGTGAAACGTCATGTTCACGAATTGGTTACGCACGAATAAGAATGCAGCGATCGTCTTGACAATTCTTCGCGTCTATCTTGGCTGGCAATGGTTGACGGCGGGATTTGAAAAATTGACGGGAGCAAAACCGTTTGATGCCAGCGGGTTTTTGACAAACAGTATCAAGCATCCAGTTTTGGGGCCGGCAAAAGATGTCGTCTATCCGATTTTTCACTGGTTTATTCAAAATTTTGTCATGCCAAATATGAAAGTATTCAATTTTTTGATTCCTTGGGGAGAGTTCCTGGTTGGATTGGGATTGGTTCTTGGCGTAGTAACAACAACTGCTGTCTTTTTCGGAATGCTGATGAATTTTATGTATCTGCTTGCCGGAACTGTATCGACAAACCCTTGGGATATTCTGATTGGAATGTTTATTATTGTGGCTGGCTATAATGCGGGGCGATTTGGCGGAGACTATTGGGTGATCCCGTACCTGCGAAATCTCAAACACGAACGGTTTCATTTCGATCACTTTAAATTTGGCGGTCATAAGGGCGCACGCATTTAATGATTAAACAAAAATCAACAAAATGATTGCGAAACATATGAAACCCAAGCAGAGTGTATTTTAGCTACTGCTTGGGTTTTGTTTGTTATAGAGGATGTTCAAAAAGTAGTCAAAACTCCACGTCGGATTGCTTTGAGCATTTATAGAAAATATCCAGGGATTTTACACATTTTTTACATAATTTCATAGGTTTCCTTTTGATAATCTAATAATGAACAGATTTTAATCGGAGTGGAAATAAACTGTTGCAAGTGAAGAAAAGATTGGAGGAACAAAAATGTCCCAAATTCGCGAACATGTCTTAAATATACTAATCGATGTGTGCAAGGAAGAAGAAATTCGGTCACATCCCGATATTCATTTGTTTGATTCCGGCTTACTGGATTCCATGGGCATTGTTGAACTATTAGTAGAGATAGAAGAGAAGTTAAGCGTCCATATATCGATTACGGAATTCGATCGTGACGAATGGTCCACAGCGAATAAAATTATGTCATATGTCGAGAGTCGTGCGTGACAGGGAAAGGTTGAAGAAATCAGATGAAATCGTTCATTCGTTTCTTCCTAGAATGGAAGAATTATTATTATTTTTTATGGATGATCCGGACTCTTTATTATCTGTCGATCCTTCTGGCACTCGTTTATTTTTACGGATTTGTCAATGATACTCCGAAAACCAATTTTATTTATGATGGTTTTTAATCTCGAAGGGGAAATGTGAGTATGAATATTCTACAGCAAGTATTTCACAATGCAAACGAACATCCGAATCGAACGGCCTTTAAGAATCGGAAGGAATGTATTACATATCAAGAGTTATGGGAACAATCGGACGCATTGGCGCATTGGATTGCGGCACGCTTTGGAAGCGAAAAAACTCCAATCGTCGTGTATGGACACAAAGAACCGCTGATGCTTGTATGTTTTTTGGCCTGTGTCAAAACAGGGCGAGCCTATATTCCTGTCGATCTTTCCACACCATTAGATCGTTTGGAACGCATCCTATTGAATTCGAAGACAAAGTTGGTGCTTTCGCCAATAGAATCCCCAAACATGACTTCAACTGCGATTTCTGTACTTCGTGGAACGGACTTGGCGACCGTTATTTCTCAAAATAAGGGGAAGACTCTATCTTCCGACAATTGGGGAGAAGGAGAAGACAACTTTTATATTATGTATACGTCCGGAAGCACAGGCGAACCCAAAGGTGTACAAATCACTCACCAATGTTTATCAAGCTTTTTGCACTGGATGATCGATCATTTTGGCATTCAGAAGAACAGCACATTTCTCAATCAAGCACCTCTATCTTTTGATCTTTCCGTTATGGATCTGTATACATCTCTTGTCAGCGGCGGAACGATTTGGTCTGTGGATCAAGAAATGATCGCAAATCCGCGGATTTTATTTGAAGAATTGAAAACTTCCCATCTGACTGTATGGGTGTCTACACCTTCCTTTGCTGAATTATGTTTACGCGATTCATCCTTTCATGAAGAGCTGATTCCCCATTTGCGCACGTTTTTATTTTGCGGGGAAACTTTACACGGCACAACGGCTCGTAATTTGATCAACCGTTTTCCCAAAATCAAACTGTACAATACGTATGGTCCAACGGAAGCAACGGTCGCTGTTGCATCGATACAAATTACCGAGTCGATCCTGGAGCAATTTTCTCAACTGCCGGTTGGGGTTGTGAAAGCCGACTGTGAGATTCAAATCATAAACGAAAAGGGCGAATGTCTTGCTGAAGGAGAAAAAGGAGAGATCATTATTTTTGGGCCGAGTGTGAGTCCTGGCTATTATCAGAATGAAGAAAAAACGCATCAACGCTTTTTTATGATGAGTGGAAAACGTGGATATCGCACAGGTGATATAGGGTATCTCGAACAGGGGCTGTTATTTTTTCATGGCAGATCGGATTATCAAGTAAAATTGCAAGGATATCGAATTGAACTGGAAGATATTGAAGAAAATTTGTTGAAATTGCCGAGCGTAAGCCACGCAGCAGTAATCCCAAAATACAAGAATAACGTATGCGAGTATTTGACTGCATTTGTTGTCTCCGAATCAAATTCCGATTCAGTTTCTGCCGAGAACCATCTTTCTCTTGCATTAGCGCTGAAAAAGGAACTTGCCAACTACATTCCGTCATATATGATTCCGAGAAAAATCGTCTTTAAAAAACACCTTCCCTTGACAGCAAACGGGAAAATTGATCGAAATGCATTGGCAAGCGAGGGTTTTAAAGAATGATACCATACTCGGACTTTACGTTTTTTGGAATTTTATTTTTGTTCTTGATTCCGGCAATTGTACTGGGTTTTTTGGGAAAAGGGATCCGGGGATATGCGTTTTTCATGCATTTTGTGTTCATTTGGCTGATTTTTGGCAACAACTCGCAAGAATTATATTCTCTGGTGATCTATGTACTGTATCAATGGATGGTTTTGTGTTTGTATTTCAAATATAAAGACCAAAATTGGACATATCCGATTGCATTGCTGTTCAGTCTTCTTCCACTGGTTTTGGTAAAAATTACGCCAGTACTCAGTCCGCATTCAACACTTGGATTTTTAGGCGTTTCCTATTTAACATTTAAAAACGTACAAATCATTATAGAAGCCAAGGATCAATTGATAAAAGACATAACGCCATATGAATTTTTTGATTTTTTGTTATTCTTTCCAACCATTAGTTCCGGACCGATTGACAGGTACCGTCGGTATGGAAAAGATGCGCAAATCGAATGGACAGACAAGCAGTATGGGGAATTTCTTTTTCAAGGAATCCATCGATTGTTTCAAGGATTTCTATATAAATACATTTTGGCATATCTCATCAATCGCTATTGGTTGCCGTTAAAATTTTTACAAGATCGACCCGTTGCTGCGTTTGTATATCATTCCTATCAACAGTTTTTTCATTACTTTTTTACATTGGCCCAATTTAAGACGTTTGTATCCGCTGTATTGTACATGTATGGCTACAGTTTGTATCTGTTTTTCGATTTTGCCGGTTATACGGCGTTTGCGGTTGGCGTGAGCTATATTCTTGGCATAAAGACGCCGGAAAATTTCAATCGGCCGTTTATCAGCCGCAACATCAAGGAGTTTTGGAATCGGTGGAATATGACATTGTCGTTTTGGTTCCGCGATTACGTGTTTATGCGGGTAGTGTTCGCGTTAACACGAAAAAAAGTGCTGAAAAGCAGGCAAATCATTTCCTACATCGGCTATCTGTCCTTGTTTGGTTTAATGGGATTTTGGCATGGACTGGCATGGCATTATATCGTCTATGGATTGTATCATGCGGCATTATTTATCGGATACGATTTGTTTGACCGTTTTAATAAAAAATGTAATATTTGGAAGAATAATGTATATTTCCGCGGGTTGTCAGTTGTGATTACATTCCATTTTGTGTGTTTTGGATTTTTGATATTTTCCGGATACCTGTTTTAAAGGGGTTACTCTACTATGGATCGTATAAATATGGATCGTATAAAAAAACCGGCATTTGGACCCTTGATCGCAGCGCTTGCGATCCTCTTGATTTTGTTGTTTTTCCCCGTATCCTTTGCCAAAAAATTGCTGACAAATCAAGATATAGAAAAAGTTGCCGCATCTGCAGATCTGGCAAAGTTTAAAAATGTCTTTTTGCAAAAAGAAGCATTTTCCATGAATCAAAAGTTTTTACCCTTTTTCGGTTCATCTACCATCGGGATTTTTAGCAGGTATCATCCTGTCAACTTTTTTTCTCCCAATCAATTTGCTCCGTACCTGGTTGGGCAGCCGGGATGCACCAATATCATTCATGTCATGGACTTTTCAGCGTTAAGCGGGAACTTGTATCACAAAAAACTGGTGTTCATGCTTGATACGTCCGAATTTATGAATCCCAATGGCATTGGCGATCAGGGATTTAGCAAATTTTACTCGCCGTTAAACGGTTATGAGTTTCTCTTTAATGATGAAATTCGTCCGCAAGACAAGAAACAAGTGGCGGAACAATTGTTAAAGTATGCGGCAGTCAAAAAGGACGGATTGCTTGCGACGATTTTAGAAGGGATCACACATGATTCTTTATCGTATCAAATCAAGGCGGATTTTCTCAAACCGATTGCGTATCTTCGCATGAAACTATTGGAAAAACAAGATTTTATCCAGTCGTTGCAATTGGTGAATCGGATACAGCCCTATCATCAGCAGTTCGTCCCGCGCAATCTCCCATGGAACCAGCTGCGAAGCATGGCAATCCAGGAAGCAAAGCCGCAGACGAATAACAATCCATACGGCATGCTGGATGGGTTTTATAAACAAAAGGTACAGAAATTCAAAGGAAAACTGAAAGATTCCTGGAAACCGAATCATATGAATTACCTGCATTCTGTTGCATATGTGGATTTGCAAGCGATTTTAGACGTTTTAAAGAGTGAACACGCAGATCCGGTATTTGTCTTGATCCCGCAAAAAGGGGCATGGGATGATTACAAAGGATTTACGAACTCCTATCGAAATCTTCTGTACAATAAAATTGTAAATGAAGTGAAGGCGGAAGGGTTTCAAGTTCTTGATTATCGGAACCATCAATACGACAAATATTTTTTAAGAGATTTTTGGCACCTGGGATGGACGGGCTGGGTGCAAGTGGATCATGATCTTGCCAACTATATGAAACAAAAATAGCGGTTGGATGGGGGCAGTGCGAACATTTGCCACAGTCGTTCGCCCTGCCTTGATAAGTCTCACACTTGATTCACTTGGTTTGCAAAAGATCGGTGACGGTTAAAAACTGGTATCCCTGTTTTTGAAGTTCCGGGAGGATGATTTTGAGTGCCTCTACCGTTTGTGAACAATCTCCTTCAAAATCATGAAATAAAACGATATCACCGTTATGGACATTGGATAAAACGGTGCGGACAATTTTATCAACACCAGGTTTTTTCCAGTCCCTCGTATCTTGATACCATGACCAAAGAACGATTTGACAATGTTGCTGTTTGGCGACATTGATGACAGAGGGATTCACAATTCCCCCCGGCGGTCGGAATATGTGCGGGACCTGCTCGATTGTATCGTATATGGCCTCTTGTGTTTGAACGACTTCTTGCTCGGCTCTTTGGAGCGCAGATCCTTTTAAATATTGATGATCAAACGTGTGATTCGCAATCTCGTGGCCTTCGTTGACTTCACGTATGACAAGTTTCGGATACATTCCTACACGTTTTCCAAGGACAAAAAATGTGGCGTTGGCGTTATATTGTTTCAGAATATCCAGGATTTTTGGGGTGAATACAGGATTGGGACCGTCGTCAAATGTAAGAGCAATCACCTTTTTGTCTGTATGAATGCTGGATACCACTTCATCTGTCTTGGCATACGAAACTCCGCAAAGACAAAGGAGAATTGATGCGAATGTCGCTATAGACCCTTTCCGATACAAAGCCATCCCCACTTTTTTGTCTTATAGAGGATGTTCAAAAAATAGTCAAAACTCCACGGCGGATTGCTTTGTCGAATCCCAAAACGTCTTGCTCATGTACCAAACACGTACACTCCGCCGCCTTTTCGTGCTTCGACTTCGCACTCCTTGTGTCTTACTTAACCACTTTTTGAACACGCACTTATAGTATGACCGAAATCCGAGATCGTAATCAAACGTCTTTCATGGAAAATGATTTCCAATTGAAAGAATTACGTGGGATTTCTAATTTGTTTCCATAATTGTTCCAAAATCTAGCGATATAGTAGGACATGTAAATACGAAAGCCAAGTGATTGGCGGAAAGAAAAGATCAGTCAAGCAAGTCAGGATCAGCAAGCCAATTAGTGGCTTGACTAAAGGAGGAAATTCGTATGAAATGGAGAATTGCTTTTGCAACGTTAGGTATTGCATCTATGGTAACCGTTGGTGCCACATCCGCATTCGCAGCGACAAATAACTCCACGGTTCAGGCAGATCAAAGCACATTGAAACAATTGCAAACACAGATGCAAACGTTGAACCAGCAGATCAAACAGCAACAACAAGCGAACAAACAGGCCTTAACAGGGAAAATTACCCCGGTAAATAAAGATGAAGTAGCGAAAGTAAAGGGCGTATTTGAGAATATCAAAAGCCTTCGCCAGCAATTGAAGCCGTTGTATGTACAGCTAAAAGATGCGAAAGCGAAAAAAGATCAAACGGCAATCGCCAGCTTGAAACAGCAGATTCAATCCATTCGCGATCAAATTCAAACGCAAAAAAATTCGATTCAAGGAGATTTGCAGACATTAAAACAGACTCGCCAAGGAAATCAAGCGATTTGGAGTCAATTGAAACCCATTAGGCAACAAGAAAAGACGGCAGAGCAACAACTGAAGCAATTGGCGCAACAGCAAAAAGGTCTGTTCCAACAAGCGAAAGCAGACCGCCAGTCCAAGAACTTTGCTGATTTGCATTCCGTCCTGACGAAAGAAATTGCTTTAAAACAACAAGTGATTCAAGAAAAACAACAGCTTCTTCAATACGAACAGCAAGCGGCAAATGTACTAAAATAGGAAATAAAAACAGGCGGGGTATATCCCCGCCTGTTTTTACGTTCAGCCCATAATTCTTCAACCGATGATTTCATTTATTTTTATTTATTTTGTATTTTCGTGTAATTTGTCAATTCATCGTTCCTCGGGGATATTTCAATACTTGTTGGCGGGACCGTTTAAACCTCAGAAATAGCAACAACAAAACGCCGAAAATTGAAATCACATACATGCCGAACGACCCGGTTGTCTTGCTGTCAGTACCGATCCATAACCCGTGCAGCGTTACCATTATATAAACGATCGGAGACAACATGTGCAGTTTTCGCCAGATTTTCACGCCGATCTTGTTGCGCATCTCGGTTGTGAGTATCGTGGCAATTAACAGATAAAATCCAATGATGCCGATCGCCATTGGTATGGTTTTATACGTCGTAGCAAATGGCACCAAAATATCTTTCCATGTAAAGTTCGTGTACTGATCAAAGAATAAAATTGCGACATGGAACATCGCAATATACATCGCCCAATTCGCGAGCGCAGTGTGCAACAACGGATATATACCGGGGCTTTGGCCATGTTTCTTGCGAACGAGCCCATATAATCCCGACATGACGGACAGCGAAAGCAAAACATAAGAAGTGATGCCGGCTGCCCGTGTTAAATACCATGTATTAAGCAAATCCACTTGGAACACTCCTTACTTGCTGATTTTGATCCACAAGCACAGCCTGTGCTTGTCGCTCCTGCACAAATTTCGTCCCTTGCTCCACACCCAAAAGCAACACTGTTTTAGCCCAAACATCCGCTTCCTTGGCGGTAGGTGCGGTTACTGTGGCGGAGACGATTTCACTTTGTGTCGGTCTGCCGGTGCGTGGATCGATTAAATGAGTCATCCAATTCCCGCCTCTTTTCCAGCGCCTTTTCCATGTCGACGATGTGGCCACAGCTCCATTTCGAATGGCGAGCGTCCCAAGATCCTTATTTGGATCAAAGGGATTTTCGACCCCTATATGCCAGAATTCATCACGATCGCCAAAAACGCGAAGATCGCCGCCAGCGTTGATAAATCCAGCTCCGAACTGTTTCAGATAGTCTGCTGCATGATCGACTGTCCAGCCTTTTGCGATCCCGCCCAGGTCGATCTTCATGCCTTGAGAAAGACGCACTGTCTTACGGTTTGTATCGATCTCGAAAGGAAGCTTTGCATACGCAAAAAATGGATGCATTGGCAGCTTGTCTTCCGAGTCGGTGATGTTCTCCATGGATTTGTCATATCCGGCTGCTTCCAATTGCGGCAGCAGGCACGGATTGAACATGCCGTCTGTATATTTCCATGCATTATACGCATTGATCAGCACTTCGAATAATAATGGGGACAGCGGCATGTCCCGTTCCGTTGTTCGATTTAATATGGATAGCTCACTTTCCGGTAAAAAGCGGCTGCAGATATGTTCCACTTGCTGAAATAACAATTGAATATACGTGCAGAGTTCCTCTTTTTCGAATGCTTGCTGTTCATATGGCTCTAACAGCAGTTCTACTTGCGTATTCATAGCTCGAAATGTAAAAGATAGCTGATTCATGACGCACGTGTCCTCGTATGGGAACGATAGCCGCCCGATGGATAGAATCCACCGTTGCCGCTCGCTTGCTGATTGTATACTCCACTGCTGACACTGGATGGATCATTGGATTGGCCATTGATGGTTGACTGAGCAACAGATGGATCATTGGATTGGCCACCGCTGTTTGCTTGAGCAACAGATGGATCATTGGAGTTATTCAATGAGGTCGAATCGTTCCCCGTAGTATTCGAGTTGTCGTTTACTTGATTGTCGGAACTGCTGCCGATACTCGCTGAATCATTTTTTGATGAACTGACAGATTGTCCGTTTGCACTGCTTGAAGGACTTGATTGATTATTTTTTAAATTCTGGCGCAATGCTTGCTGATGATTCGCATTGCCGAATCCATGAGCAGATGCAGCCGCGCCTTGTGTGCCCAAATTGCCGGCGATGATTGCTACAGCTGCTACACTGCTTAAACGAACCGCCCAGTTGATAAAAACTTTTTTATTCATGATAAAATGCCTCCCCTACCGATTTCGAAAATCTTTCTATGTGGTCAATGCTGATCGTAGTTTGGTTGCCGTTGTTGTACAGTATGGAGCAGAAATTTTAGATTTTTCTTTGAAAAGTCAGGGAAAATTATGGATTTTAAACGTGCGAATAGGGAAGGCAGAGGTTTATTTTTATTGTAGAATTTACTGAAAGCTACTGACTAAATTGATTGAGAACTGCAAAAAACTCCTTCAGAAAATTGTAAAACAATTTTTCCGATGGAGGCAGTTCCCGATAGCGCGGGATGATGACGCCAACCGTTCGCGTCACATTGGGATCGATGACAGGGATTGCGACCGTTGTCCGCGGCTTGCTGTCAATCAGCGTCACTTCCGGCAGAAGTGTGATTCCAAGTCCCGTAGCGACGAGCCCTTTGATCGCATCGATGTCTTCTCCCTCAAACGATACTTTTGGTTCAAACCCCATTTGCTTGCATGCGCCTACGACGATGTCCCGCAGGATGAACCCGGGCGGGAACAGCACAAACGAGTCATCTCGCAATTGACTTAGACGAAGGGAAGGGCGGTCGGCCAAAACATGATCGGATGACAATAGAGCGACAATCCGTTCCACGAACAGGATATGCCCTTTGATGTCTTTTTCATTCGTCGGTACCGGCCCTACGAAAGCCAAGTCAATGCTGCCTTTAATAACGGATTCGATCAGATATCGATAGGAACCTTGCCGCAGTTGGAAACCAATGCCCGGATATTTGTCGCGGAAGGCAGAAATCACAGTCGGCAACGTATGGGAAGCGAGGCTGCTGGGAAACCCGACGCGAATCATCCCTTTTTGGGGATCCAGAAATTCATCGATTTCCTGTTTGGCTTTTTCGATCTCATTCATCGCCGTTTCCATATGTTCTAAAAATACCTTGCCGATTGCAGTGAGCCGGACATTCCGCCCTTCACGGATAAATAATTCAATCCCCAACTCTGACTCCAGGTTGGCAATTTGCCGGCTCACCGCAGATTGGGCCACATGCAAAGCGTCTGCCGCTTCTGAAACGTGTTCGCGTTTCGCTACTTCAATAAAATATTTGATCTGCCGCAATTCCATGAAAACACATCCCAATCTTAATCGATCTCATTTTGAGATCGTTTTTATCTGAATTATATATTGTTTGTATGAATGATGAAACATTACAATAAGAATAAATAAATGCTTCATACATGACAAATATATAAAGAAATTTTTAAAAATTTAGACTTAACAATTCCGACAAAATCGATGTGATGCAAATCGTATCGTTGCAACTTATGAGAGATAGTAGTGTGTGTTCAAAAAGTGGTTAAGTAAGACGCAAGGAGTTTTGACTACTTTTTGAACATCCTCTATAAGATTTGAGGGAGTGGGGATCTGAACGATGAGAATGAATGGATTGCCGGAGAAACAAGGTTTATATAATCCGCTGCATGAACATGACGCGTGTGGAATCGGATTTATCGCAAATCTGAAAGGAATCGCGTCACATGAAATGGTGCAAAACGGTCTCACAATGCTGATTCGGCTTGAACATCGCGGCGCACAGGGAAGTGATCCGGAAACCGGTGACGGTGCCGGCATCATGACCCAAATTCCGCATGATTTCTTTAGAAAAGCTCTTGCAAAAGAGAAGATTGACTTGCCTGTGCAGGGAAAATACGGTGTGGGCATGCTCTTTTTGCCGTTGGATCCGATGCAACGTGCGAACGCTGAAAAACAGCTGGAATCGATCATTGCAGCAGAAGGCCAGCAGTTGTTAGGCTGGAGGACAGTGCCTTTGGATGATTCCAAGATTGGCAAGACTGCAAAAGAAAGCAAGCCATGCATTCGTCAAGTATTTATCGGTGCAAGCGAAGGCACAAAGGATGCAATGGCTTTTGAACGGAAACTGTATATCATTCGCAAGCAATTTGAAATAATGGCGCATAAAGGCGTGTACGTATGCAGCATGTCCAGCCGGACGATTGTCTACAAAGGGCTTTTGACGCCAAACCAATTGACTGATTTTTATCGGGATCTGCAGGATCAGGCATATACATCGGCATTTTCAATTGTCCATTCCCGTTTCAGTACGAACACGTTTCCAAGCTGGGAGCGGGCGCATCCAAACCGTTATTTGATTCACAACGGAGAAATTAATACGTTGCAGGGGAATATCAATTGGATGCAGGCGCGGGAACAAATGTTCCAATCGGAAGTGTTCGGTGCGGACATCCAAAAAGTATTGCCGATTATCGATATGGAAGGCAGCGATTCTGCTGTTTTAGATAATTGTTTTGAATTCTTCTACCTGGCCGGCCGTTCTCTCCCGCATGTGGCGATGATGATGATTCCGGAACCTTGGGATCAGGACGCACAAATGTCCGACCCGAAAAAAGCGTTTTATGAGTACCATAGCTGCTTGATGGAGCCTTGGGATGGACCGACGGCAATTTCCTTTACTGACGGCAAACAGATTGGGGCGATTTTGGATCGCAATGGTCTTCGTCCGGCTCGTTACTATGTGACGAATGACGATACGATCATTTTTGCATCGGAAGTCGGCGTGCTGGATGTACCGGAAGAAACCATCATTCGGAAGGGTCGGCTCAGCCCCGGACGCATGCTTTTGGTCGATCTGGAAGAAGGACGGATCATTGCCGATGAGGAAATCAAAGAACAAGTGGCGAAGCAATATCCGTACCGTGAGTGGCTGGATCAATCGTTGCTGTCCATTGCCGATCTGCCGGCAGCAAAAGCAACTGCAGATTTGGATGACAAAACGATTTTTCAATTGCAAAAAGCGTTTGGTTATACGCAGGAAGAATTGCAAAAGAACCTGGCGCCGATGGTTTCGGAACATAAAGATCCGATCAGTTCCATGGGGATCGATACGCCTTTGGCCGTTTTATCAGACCGGTCGCAACTGTTATACAACTATTTCAAACAGTCGTTTGCACAGGTAACGAATCCGCCGATTGACGCCATTCGGGAAGAGTGTGTGGTTTCAACGATGACTACACTGGGGGCAGAAGGAAATCTGCTTGCGACAGATCCGAACAGTTGCCGGAAAATCCGGTTGGAACAGCCGATTCTTGCGGATGAGGAGTTTGCAAAGCTGGTACAGAATCCGTATCCGGAATTTAAGGTAAAAACTCTTTCCATCCTGTTTCCGGTTGCCGATGGAGAGCAACAACTGGAAAAGGCGCTTCATGCTGTATTTGCCCAAGCTGACAAAGCGATTGCAGAAGGCCATACGCTGCTTGTCCTTTCCGACCGCGGAATCAATCAGGATTTGGCGGCAATCCCTGCACTGCTCGTCGTCAGCGGTCTTCATCACCATTTGGTTGCAAGCGGCACACGCACAAAAGTAAGCATGATCGTCGAATCGGGAGAACCGCGTGATGTGCATCAATTCTCCATGTTAATCGGCTATGGTGCAGATGCCATTTATCCGTATCTGGCGCTTGCGACACTCAAAGAATTGATCCATGGCAATGTCCTGCAAGGTGTCACGCATTCGGAAGCTGTGCAAGCATTTATTTCTACAGCGACAAAAGGCGTCGTCAAAGTTATGTCGAAAATGGGGATTTCGACGATTCAAAGTTATCGCGGCGCACAAATCTTTGAAGCGATCGGGATCAGCACAACGGTAATCGACCGTTATTTTACAAGAACTTCTTCACAAATTAGCGGAATTGATCTGGCAACAATCGCCAAAGAATCGCTGATCCGCCACGAACAGGCATACCATTCGGAAAGCGCGAAGGATCAACTGGATGTCGGTACAGAACTGCAATGGCGCAGAAACGGCGAGCATCACGCATTCAATCCGACAACTGTGCACACGCTGCAGCGGGCATGCCGCCAAGAGGACTATGAACAATTTAAAACATATACGAAAATGGCAAACGAGGAGCAGTTGGCATTCTTGCGCAACCTGTTCGATTTCCGTACAGACCGGACACCCGTGCCAATTGATGAAGTCGAATCGGTCGAGTCGATTTGCCAACGTTTCAAAACAGGCGCCATGTCCTATGGCGCGTTAAGCCAGGAAGCACATGAAGCTTTGGCGATTGCCATGAACCGGCTGGGCGGCAAAAGCAACAGCGGAGAAGGCGGAGAAGATGCGAAACGGTTTGTGCCGGATGCCAATGGGGATTCCCGCCGCAGCGGAATCAAACAGGTCGCATCCGGACGGTTTGGGGTTTCCAGCTATTATCTGGTGAATGCCGATGAACTTCAAATCAAAATGGCACAAGGCGCAAAACCGGGAGAAGGCGGGCAACTGCCAGGGAATAAAGTATATCCATGGATCGCTGAAGTGCGCGGTTCAACGCCGGGAGTTGGTCTGATTTCACCACCTCCGCATCATGATATTTATTCGATTGAAGATCTTGCGCAATTGATATATGACCTGAAAAATTCCAATCCAAGCGCAAGAATCAGCGTGAAATTGGTTTCCAAAGCAGGCGTCGGAACGATTGCGGCAGGCGTCGCAAAAGGCCTTGCGGATGTGATTGTAATCAGCGGACACGAAGGCGGCACAGGCGCATCGCCCCGGACGAGTATCAAGCATGCCGGGATGCCTTGGGAACTCGGATTGGCGGAAACGCATCAAACGCTTCTGCTGAATCAGTTGCGGGATCGTGTCGTATTGGAGACGGACGGCAAATTGATGACAGGCCGCGATGTCATCATGGCCGCACTGCTGGGAGCTGAAGAATTTGGCTTTGCGACCGCACCGCTTGTCGCTATGGGATGTGTAATGGCGCGTGTTTGTCATCTTGATACCTGCCCTGCAGGTGTCGCAACGCAAAATCCGGAACTGCGCAAGAAGTTTAAGGGCGAGCCGGAGCATGTCGTCACATTTATGCGATTTATCGCCCAAGAAGTACGTGAGATCATGGCGGAATTAGGTTTCCGCACAGTGGAAGAAATGGTTGGCCGCAGTGATGTACTGATAGTTAGCGAGCGTGTGAAAACACACTGGAAAGCAAAATATCTCGATCTCTCAACACTGTTGCATCAACCGGATGTAGCTGCTGAAGTGGGCAGATACCATCAGCACAAGCAGGATCACAAACTGGAGGAAACACTTGATCGCAGGGAGATTCTCAAACGTTGCCAGCCGGCACTTGACGGCAAAACACCTGTCGAAGTGAATCTGCCGATCAAAAACAGCGATCGGGTTGCTGGTACGATCCTGGGAAGCGAAGTGAGCAAGCGATTCGGCGCAGATGGTCTGCCGGAAGATACGATTCGACTGAATTTCAAAGGTTCGGCGGGACAAAGTTTTGGCGCATTTGTTCCCAAAGGCATTACATTGACGTTGGAGGGAGATGCCAACGACTATGTGGGCAAAGGCTTCTCCGGCGGCAAAATGATTGTCTATCCGCCTGCAAACGCAACATTTGTCCCGGAGGAAAATACGAGCATCGGCAACGTAGCTTTTTATGGCGCGACTGCCGGTGAAGCGTATATCCGCGGAAGAGCCGGAGAGCGGTTCTGTGTCCGGAACAGCGGAATTCATGCTGTCGTTGAAGGCATTGGCGATCATGGCTGTGAATATATGACAGGCGGGCGCGTTGTCATTCTTGGCCAGGTCGGCAAAAATTTTGCTGCCGGCATGTCGGGTGGTATTGCCTATGTGCTGGCGGATGACGCTGATGCGTTTGCCGAGCGCTGCAATCTGGAAATGGTCTTGTTGGAAACGTTGCAAGATCCGACAGAAATCGCCGAAGTAAAGCATATGATCGAAAAGCACGTACAATATACAGGCAGTCAATATGCACAAGATCTTTTGGATCAATGGCAGCAAACCGTCAAAACACTAGTCAAAGTGATGCCAAAAGAATACAAGAAAATGCTGGAATCGATTCGACAACTGGAGCAAACGGGAATCAGTCGTGAAGAAGCCATTTTTGTTTCATTTGAACAGAATCATAAGAAACACAGCAGCAAAAAAACTGTGAAGAAAGAATTGGAACCTGTTTTCAATTAAGCGTATGTTAGGAATGGAAATGGGGGAGCAAGCTTGTCTTGCTCCCCATTTTGCTGTCAAGTAACTGAATATCATGTATATTTTTTCAGTCTTGGTTCAAAATGGTAAGGAATTATCAGGAAAGTGGTGATTGGATTTCATGAAGATGTTCTGGATTATAGGAATCATTGTTGTTGTCGTTTTATTGATCTTGTTTATATTTTTTAGAAAAAAGAATTATAAAAAACTTCCGTATTATAAAGTTAAAAAAGATTAAAGTGTCCTTGATTCAAATTTTGTTTCCCTGACAGATCTTCCATCATATGAAGCATTTGCATATTTTTTAAAACTTCTGTCGCATCTTTTCCTTGCATAATTTCAAAAAGCGCCATTTTCTGAATGAAATTTTGATCATTGTTTTGTTTTGTTTGACCGACTTTAATCGTTCCTTGTTTTTGCTTCTGTTCATTTCCTTTAAGAATCCAATCAATGACCTGTAATTTTAATAGCACGTCCTGATCCTGAGGCTGGTTTTGCTGAGACTGGTTTTGCATTTGGTTTTGTTGAGACTGATTTTGATTCTGCATTTGATTTGGCATTTGATTTTGAACCTGATTTTGGCTATTGTTTTGATTATTGTTTTGGTTTTTATTTTGTTGATCATCGGATTGATCTTTGGGCAAAAAGTCTTGATCCGAGTGGCTTTTCATCAGTTGATCCAGATAATCTGCATGTTTTTGCTCTGTACATACAAGTGCTTGATTCGACCCGGCATCAATAATATAAAAATTTCCTGAACCAAAACTGTCTTCCAATTGAATGAGACCCTGCGCTTTTTCCAGTTCCTTTTGTTCATTTGCGCTGACTGATACCTTAGGAATTTGTTCGATAATGGCCAATGCAACCGGGCGTGCCACCCTTGATGCTTTTAGGGCTTGTACAACAGAATCATGAATCATTGCATAAAGTGGAAGCGTTAAGGTTTGACATGTATTTTTGATGATATTGTCACTCATTTGAAAACCACACTTTCCGTGCATTTTACACTTATATTTACCTACTTGTCATCATTCATTCCGGTTTTTATTTACAAATTATGGTAAGAATATGTGTTTCCATTTATGAAACAATCGCTATGCATTTGGAGAGCAGGAGAGGAGAAGTAACATGATTCGCTTTGGAATAATTGGCACCGGTTCGATAACAGAAGAATTTATCAAATGTGCAAGCGTCTGCGAAGATTTTTCTTTACATGCGATCTACTCCAGAACGGAAGAACGAGCGAAACGCTTTGCTGCTGCATATTCCGTGGAACATATATTTACAGATCTGCACGCAATGGCTGCATCCGATTTGATTGACGCAGTATACATTGCCAGTCCAAATTCCTTCCATGCGGAGCAAACCATTCTGTTTTTGCAGAATAAAAAGCATGTATTATGTGAAAAACCTATCGCGTCCAATCGAAACGAATTGACGAAAATGATTCATGCAGCGAATGAAAATAAAGTGCGATTGATGGAAGCCATGAAATCGATCTATTTGCCGAATTTTAAAGCAGTACAAGACAATCTTTATAAAATAGGGAAAATACGAAGATTTTTCGGAACCTTTTGCAAATACTCTTCCCGTTATGATTTGTACAAAGCCGGAAACAATCCTAACACGTTTAATCCCGAATTTTCTAACGGATCTTTGATGGATCTGGGTGTCTATTGTATGTATCCGGTCATTTCGCTGTTTGGTGCGCCCGATCGCATGATGGCAAATGCCCTTTTCCTGGAATCCGGTGTCGATGGGCAAGGAAGCATTTGCTTGCAGTATAAGGATATGGAAGCAGTTCTTATTCATTCGAAGATCACCAATTCAGCAATTCCAACGGAAATCCAAGGTGAAAAAGGGAGCATGATGATCGATAAGATCAGTGCTCCCGGTAAAATTGAAATTATTTACAACACTGGAGAAGTTGAAGATCTTACTCAACAGCAGTCAGACTATAGTATGTTCTACGAAATCAATGAATTTCTGGAACGGATCAAATCGGATTCGCCGGAATCGAGTGCACATTCTCACATGCTTTCCTTGCAAGTGATGGATGTGCTGGATGCGGTGAGAAAAGAAATCGGGCTGATTTACCCTGCGGATATTCATTCATGATACAATGAATTGCTTCTCCTTCTCCTTGAATCTTTCTTCTACATGGGCCTTTTTCCCTAGATCTGTTTCGGCAGGAAAAAACCGACAGCGGCATACAAGATCGCGGAAACGACAACGGCCAGTATGGAAGCTTTCAGTTTCGCATTCGCATACTGCATCAGCGGGAGTTTCATAACGGTTGCCATTGCTACTGTATTATCACTTAACGGCGATGCAAATCCACCGAAGGTACCGCTGGCAAAAACAGCTCCGGCGATCAAGGGCAAATATGCATGTGTGCTTGTTCCCAGTGAAAATCCCAAAGGCAAAAGCATGCCCCATGTGCCAAAAGAAGAGCCGATTACATAGGAAATCAGGCAGCCGAATAAAAACAATACAGGTGCGATGAACACAGGCGGCACCAGATGCCCGATCGTTCGCTCCATGTAATTGGTGAACCCCAGATCGGAAGATACTGCCGAGATCGACCATACCAAAACCAAGAGGACAATCACGCCCATCATCTCATTGCCGCCGGCTAAAAATCCGAACATCGTCCGGCTGATCGGTTGCCTTTGAAATATGTACCATACAATGCTAAAAAACAGGGTGATCAGCAGCGCTTCCAACATTGCTTTGGCCGCGTTTGCATTTGCCAATGCGGCCAAAAACGACGGTGCGCGAAAATGGCCATCCCACCAAGTCATAAACAAAGTCAAACTCAACAATACAAATAATGGGATCGACAAGTTCTTCATGTTCGGCGGTATTTTTTCCGAAACCAGCTCGACCGGATCGGGAAACGAGTCTTCATTTGGATCTTTCCCATGTGAAGAATTTTGTATGTTTTGTTTCTTCGACAGTATACCGAATTCCGAAGCGGTCTCAGCATTTGCAAACTGTGATACGATTCGGATTCGGTTTTCGGCTGCGAGTTGCATCGAACCTTTTGCAGGCCGATCTTTGGAATTCTCACCCGACTTCACCGATGAACGAACATCTGTCTTGGAAAAAAAAGTTTTATACAGGCCGAACAAAAGTATGACAATGGAGAAGAAATTAAATGGAATACTTACCAGAAATACATGATAGGCAGAGCTTGCAACGGCATTATGGCGCATGCTTGTAGCAATTAATCCGACCATGTAGCCGACAAATGCTGTTCCGAGCGGAACGAGAGCGATAAATGGCGTTGATGTCACATCGATTGCAAATGCCACTTTCGAATTTGGCACGTTTAGTTTGCCGAATATCTGTTTCATTACAGGCGCTACCGTAATAATCCGAAAATCTGGCGCCATAAATGTAATCAGGGAAGATAACCAAGTAACCGCAAACGCTCCACGAATGGAGTGAATCCGAGTCTCCATCCATTTCGTAAATCCGGTCACACCTCCTGTAACACGAACCAAGCCAACAAAAGCGCCAAATCCATACAGGAAAACGATCAGGCGCAAGTTGTCGGACACCGACAGTTCTTTCAGTATATAGGCAAGTGTCGCTTGAATTCCTCCCAATACACTTGGATGCAGCATATAGGAGCCGACCAACAATCCCACCATTAACCCCGGCAGTACTTGCCGCGTGATCATCGATAATGGTATCACAATCAGAAACGGCAAAATGGACCAAAATGTCCCGTACATATGTTTTCCACCTTTCCCCAGTCGAACGATCGGTTTGAAAAATAGTTACAACACCTAGGTTTCTCCATGAAAGGAAATTTATACTGCAAAAATCGATCAGCCGCATGCAACTTTCAGGCATTTGAAACATTCAGCATTCTTTCAGCTACATTTCAAAGTCATTTCAGCATCAAGCTTTAAAATGGGCAACAGAGGCAGCAAATATAGAAGAAGCAATTTTTCGAGCAGAATTCGGGTAAAGCACGAGTAGGGCTCGAGCAAAGCATATGCAGGAGTGTAATATGGTAAATCGTACATATTTGCATGAAATTCGATGAATGTAGAGAATGGGGACAGAAAGGACATGGCGGAGATATCAAGCAAGGAAATAGAACCCAATTTTGCGAATGGATCCATCGTACGACGGAAAAAGAAATGGATTGCGATTGGATTGGCCGGTTTGTTGGTTGCAGGGAGTGCATTTGGGATATATGAAAAAGTTGCATCACCCAAAAACACGATGGCAAATATGCGGTTGGTCACGGTCCAGCGGGGAGATGTGACTGAGACAGTCTCCGCTTCGGGAACCATCCAGGCAGCAACACAAGTGAACTTGAACTTCTCTGCCGGAACTGGCAAATTAACGGCCCTGAATGTAAAAGTCGGTGACAAAGTGAAAGCCGGTCAGGTCTTGGCGACACTCGACAACCGAACCCAACAAGCGCAGGTTGCCAGTGCACAGGCAAACCTAAGCGCTGCACAGGCACAGCTGGCCAAAGCATCGGAAGGATCGACAGCACAAGCAATCGCACAACAAAAGGCCAACCTGGAAGCGGCACAAGCCAGGCTTGCACAGGCCAAGGAAGGTGCCACACCGCAGGCGCTCGCCGTACAAGAGACCAGTGTGGAAAAAGCAAAAGCGGCGCTTGATGGCGCAAAGACAGCCTATCAGGACCAACTGGCCATTTATAATGATCGTTCGGCGGACCAGCAAACACTGACAAGCGCGCAAAATCAAGTCGATCAGGCGACTACACAATTAAAAAATGCGCAAGCGGCGCTCGATTCGGCTAATGCAAAATTGACACAGGCGAAAGAAGGGCCGACGGCATCCCAGTTGTATGCAGCCCAAGAGGCGGTGAATGCAGCCCGCAGCCAATTATCCAATGCCCAACAACAACTGGGTCTTGGCGGGAGTTCCAGCCAATATTTGTCCAATATGAATGCGATAAGCCAAGCGGAAGCGAGTTTGGCCAATGCGGAAAACAATTTGGCAACACTGCAAGCGGGAACGGATGCGAATGTGATTGTGCAAGATCAGGCGACTGTCACACAAGCACAGGCTACTGTTCAGCAAGAACAGTCCAATCTGAAAGCGGCCCAACAAGCGTATAGCACAGCTGTGCAGAGTTATAACGATCGTACCAGCGCCAAAGCGCAACTGGATCAATCAAAAAATAACCTGGATCAGGCACAGTCTTCGTATGATCAAGCGGTTGCCCAGATGAACCAATTGCAAGCTCCGCCGGATAGCAATGCCGTCAAGGAAGCGCAGGCAGCGGTTGATCAGGCGCAGGCCCAATTGGATCAGACGATGGCATCCCCGGATGCCGCAACGATTCAACAGGCACAGGCAGCGGTGGATCAGGCGCAGGCACAACTCCAGCAACAGCAAAAAGCTCTTGACAATTTTGTATTGAAAGCGCCGATTGACGGTGTGGTAACACAGGTGAACGGTCACCCTGGAGAAATGACGAATGCCGCATCGTCCAGCAGTACGTCGGCAATCGGCCCTGGATTAATCGTACTGGACGATTCCAATTCCACGGATCTGCAAGTCATGGCGCAAGTCAGCCAAACAGATATCGGAAAAATAAAAAGCGGCATGAATGCAACGTTCAGTACCAGCACGTTTCAAAACAAATCCTTTAACGGCAAAGTTCTCTTGGTGTATCCGGAAGCCACCACATCGAATGGCGTTACTACGTACGATGTCTTATTATCCGTCGATAATCGTGAAGGATTGTTGAAACCAGGCATGACGGCAAATGTAACGATTCAAGTCGGAGATCATAAAAATGTTCTGTATGTTCCATCCATGGCGTTAAAAGAAGTGAATGGGCAGGATGGCGTACTCGTACAAGCAAATGGATCCACCGGCAAGTCGGGCAGCCAGGCTGCCAATCCGGGCGCCGGCCAATCCGGCAAATCAGGAAGCAAATCCAATGCTGCAAGTACGAGCGGAACGCATTTCCAATCTGTCCAAATCGGCTATTATAGTTCCAATAAAGTAGAGATTTTATCTGGTTTAAAGGAAGGAGATCAAGTCGTCGTTACGTTCCAGAACACAGGAAGCAGCAACAATAAAGGGTTTGCCGGCAGAGGTCCTGGATTCGGCGGCGGCCCTGGCGGCTTCGGTGGAGGTCGAGGAAATTGATGAAACAACCGCTGATTCAAATTGACGACTTGCGCAAGATGTACCAAATTGGAGATCAACAGATTCAAGCACTAAGGGATGTCAGCCTGACAATTCATGAAGGTGAGTTTGTTGCCATCATGGGGCCGTCCGGGTCCGGCAAATCGACGATGATGAATGTGTTGGGATGTTTGGATAAACCGACATCTGGCGAATACATGCTGGACAATTATCGTATTTCAACTGCACATGACGATGATTTGGCGTTTATTCGCAATCAGAAGATTGGATTTGTATTCCAAAGCTTTAATCTATTGCCGAGAACGACTGCTGTAGAAAATGTGGAATTGCCCTTGATGTATTCTGGAGTGCCGGTGCGCGAACGGAGAGAACGGGCGATCGCAGCTTTGCAGGATGTGGGCTTGGGAGAGCGGCTGTGGAACAAGCCGAACGAATTGTCCGGCGGGCAACAGCAGCGGGTGTCTATCGCCAGAGCCTTGGTCAACAATCCTTTGATCCTGTTGGCTGATGAACCTACAGGAGC